>DWXE01000005.1 GCA_019119355.1 Candidatus Eisenbergiella merdigallinarum | reverse complement strand
AGCATAACCTTATCTATTTTTTTTTCAGGCCGGGCACTGTCCGGTCTTTCTGCCGTGGAAGGGATGGCGGTTGCACGGATGTAACCGCGGGGAGAAGACAAACCAGGAATCAGATAAATAGTGATTTAGGCAGTAGTCTGAATGGCTGTAAACTCACCTACGAAGGCGGAGATTTTTACGCAGCCTATGGTGCGGTTAAAAAAAAATTGGGTAGCCAGATTCTTTCAGCAGGCCCGTTTACAGGAAGTGACTATGACGTGAAAGCTGCGTTTCCGGCTTATTATGCTGATCGCGTATTGGGGCAAAATTTATTTTTTACACCGACAAGGTTTTATGCTGGACATTCTGGTGCAACATTTGGAGTTAATTCGTCATACAACAATAGTACCGGAATTTTAAGTGTACGTTCAGACGTAGGAGGAATCAACGGAGCTTACATCTATATTTTGGTGTAACAACACCAGATTTACAGACGAATAATCTGAATCTTTATTGTAAAGGTCCCTGATACTGAAGCCCACACATTACAGCCGATTGAATTATCAGGCGACAGAGGTGCGCATATTGATACATGCCGATTGCTCTCGCCACCTGAAGATCCTCGATCAGACTGATTGATATTATTTGTTGTACTTACGTGAATTTCTCCTGAACCAGAAAAGAGTACATCATAAAATACCAGACACATTCGTCCACTTTTATTAGTGTACGGCATATTATTGTTTTTCCATATTCCTGCTGATACAGAAACTTCTGTTGATGTTTGATAAAGATGCGCAGGTGGATCCGGAATATCATCTTTCAGATCTGTTAAATCACTATTTATCCAAGTAACTCAGGCCTCTGTGGCCTTTTTATTTTGCATTCGGGAAACCGGAGAAAGGAGGTGAGCATGACAATAGAAGAGATACATATCTCAATCGCGGAACATGCAAAAGAAATCGGATCCCTGAAACATCGTATGGATGACGTGGAAAAGATAACAGACTGTGTGTATCAGCTGGCGCAGGAGATGGTCGGTCTTACAAAAGAAATGAAATTTATGAATGCTACCATTGAAACGCTAACAGCAAAAGTTGGGAAACTGGAAGAACGCCCGGCAAACCGTTGGGAACAGATTGTGACGGCATTGATCAGCGTCGGTATCGGAGCGCTGATTGGAAACATATTTTAAAAACAGGAGGAGGGTGAAAAATACGCCCGAGCGCAGATTTTTCACCCACGGGTTCGTGCGGAAGCGCCATAAATCCGGTGACGCGAGATCCTCAGATGAAAAGCGCTTCAGAATGGAGGAAAGTGTGGAGATGAAGAAAACGGAATGGAAGAAATGGTTCAGGGCCGCAGGGATCAGGGCGGTAAAAACGGTGGCGCAGACCGCTGTCGCCACCATCGGCACGGCGGCCGTACTGGGAGAGGTAAACTGGGTTATGGTTGGAAGCGCGGCGGCGCTTTCCGGGATCCTGTCCCTGCTGACCAGCGTGGCGGGCCTTCCGGAATGCCCGAAAGCGGATTTGACTGCGCAGAAGGAATAGAGGTCCCGGCATTACGGGGAGGTATATATTATGTGGAAAGGAATCGATGTAAGCGACAATCAGGGTGTCATCGACTGGGAACAGGCAGCCGCTGCGGGCGTGCAGTTCGCTATCCTGCGCAGCGTACGCCGGTCCGGAAAGGCCGACAGCCAGTTCGCATCCAATCTGGCCGGATGTCGGAAATACGGGATCCCGATGGCCGTCTATAAGTACACCTATGCCACTACGGCGGCAGAGGTACGGGAGGAAGCCCGTCAGGTGACGGAGCTGCTGCAGGCCAGCGGCCTGACTGGTACGATGGTCTGGTGGGATGTGGAAGACAGGGATACGCTGCAGCCGCTGGGAACCGTCAGGCTGACGGAACTGATCCGGACGGCGCAGGAGGAGATCGGGAAGGCCGGATATTGCTTCGGGATTTATACCGGGCTGTACGTGTACCGGGAAGGGTGGTTCGACTTCGGCGCATTCGCCTGCCCGCTGTGGATCGCGCGTTACCCTTCCTCCGCACAGAAAAAGTGGGACGATGAGCCTTTGGATCAGGATAAGCCGTCCGTGGGCCGCGCGATCTGGGGCTGGCAGTGGACCAGCAACGGCAGGCTGCCCGGGATCGGCGGGGCGGTGGACTTCAACGTCTGTTATCAGGATCCGGAATGGACGGCGGAAAGAGAAGCGGGCGCAATCTACACGGTGTCCGTGGCGGACGTTTGGACCCGGGCCCAGGCGGAAGAGGTACAGCGGCAGCTGGCAGCCATTGGGATCCCGGGCGTGGTGCACAAAGTGAAGATTTTGGAGTAATACACGGGCCGGGGTCCTTTCGGGGATGCCCGGCCTTTTTTATTTGGGGAAAGTTATAAACATATACAAAATAGATAAAATATAGTGGACATATTAAAAATGTATTCTTTTAACAATAGTAGAAAGGTGATGATCGCATGTCGTATACAGAAGCACAAAAAAGAGCCAGCATAAAATACCTGAATGAAAAGACCGATGATATCAGACTGCGGGTAAAAGCTGGATTAAAGGGAAAATACCAAAAGGAAGCGGAAAAACGCGGTATGAGCATGACGAAATTTATTGTATCTTGCGTAGAAAAAGAGATATCCGTTTTTCAAATAACGCAAAAGCCTGATTGCTATTTTAGAAAATTCGTGTTGCATTTCGTGTTGCATCGTGTTGCATTTCCTTCTGTTTTCCCCCATAAAAACTGCGCCATCCCAAAAAAGAAAAGACCGGCAAACTCAGCGTTCACCGGCATTTCTCCATTTTCCTGCATCCCTTTGCATCCTGCGGCCAGTGGGACTCGAACCCACACGGTTGCCCATTGGCACCTAAAACCAACGCGTCTGCCAATTCCGCCATGGCCGCTTCAGATGGATTGTACCTTTTTTGGAGGAAGCTGTCAAGATCGATCTGGCTTTGTGCATAATAGTGGAAAGGAAGGGGCAAATTTTGTGAAAGCTGTGAAAAAGAAAAAGGTTCGTGTCAAAATTGCAACCGATATATGCAAAACTGCAAAAACTAAAGTATAATAATTGCAAAATATATGTTAATATCACAGTGAAAGGAAGGTGATCGCGATGGCAATCCGATGGATCGTAACCGATATGGACGGCACCCTTCTGGACTCCAGGGACAGGATTTCAAAACGGACGGAAGAATGCCTGCTGGAATGTCAGAAAAAGGGCATCCGGCTCATTTTGGCCAGCGGACGCAGCTATATCCGGCTGATGCCCTATGTCCGCCAGCTCTCGATGGAAGCGTACGACGGCTGCCTCATCGAGATCAACGGGCTGGCCTTAAACCGCCTGATGACGGGAGAGCGGGAAGTATTTGCCCAGTTGGAACAAAAGGATATCGACGAGCTGTTTTCCTTCCTCTCCGGAATGCAGGTGGAGATTCAGGGATATGAGGACGAGAGCCTTTATTACTGGATTCCCCGGTGGCAGAGACCCTTTAAGATCCGGGAGCGGGAGGAGAAGGGATATCCGCCGGATCATCCGCTGGTGGCCAGCGCATGGTCCTGGGTGACCACCAATCAGAACAATTATCCTGTGCTGCGGGAGATCTCTTCCGTGGAAGAGCTTCCGCACCATATCAATAAACTGAACTGTACCGATACGCCGGACAAGATGAAGCGGGTCTTTGCGGCTCTTCAGGAACGTTTCGGAAACCGGTACGAGATGACGCGCACCTGCCCCAGGCTGGTGGAGATCGCGCCGGCGGGCATCACGAAGGGACAGACCCTGAAGCGCTTCATGCAGCGGGAAGGAGTGGCGCCCGACGAGGTGATCGTGTTCGGCGACGGGGAAAACGACGCGGACATGTTCCGCCAGGTCAAATACAGCATCGCCATGGGAAATGCGGAGGACTATGTGAAGGAACAGGCATACGACGTGACGCTTTCCAACGACGAGGACGGAATGGTGACAGCGCTGCAGAAGTATCTGGCGCTCTGAACGGCCGCAGGGAAAAGACCGGACGGAAAGAATGAGGAGAGGTGACATGAAGGAGATTTTGAAAGCGAGACAGGCGGAGATTCTGAAATGCCTGATCACCTCCAGCACCCCTCTGGACATCGCCTTTTTTCAGGATAAATTCCACAAAGGGGAGCGAACGATCCGTTACGACATCGGCCAGCTGAAGGAAATCTGCGCGGGCCATCAGATCGAGATCCGCTATCAGTCCAGGAAAGGGTACTACATTCCGGCGTCCCAGAAGACGGAATGTTCCCAGCTTCTGGTGCAGACCGGGATCCGGACCAGGGACGGGCTGATCGGAAAAGATGAAGAAGAACGGTATCAGAAGATTTTCCTCTATTTATTCGTACAGAAAAATCACGTGACGGCGGAGCGGATTGCAGAAGCTTATTTTGTATCCCGCTCCACTCTGGCGCGCTTTCTGGGAAAGATGGAAAGCTATTTCGACAACCGGTTTTTCCTGGACGCCAGAAAGTCCATGGGCTATCGGCTGGAAGGGGACGAACTGATCCTGCGCAGGCTGGCTGCGAAGATCGTGTCCTCCCTTTTTCGGGGAAGCTATACGGCGGAGGACTGGTACATGCTCCTGCCGGACGAGCTGAAGGACAAAATTGCGCTGGAGGACATTTCTGAGATCAGCAGGAGCATCCGGCGGATGAACGCCAGATTCAACATCTGGATTTCCAATATGTCCTATCTGAACCTGCTCAGCTACTGCATCGTCAGGGCCATCCGGCTGTACTCGGTGAAGCTGGTATTCCCGGACGCGCCGATGGAAAACGAAGAAGGGACTTACGCCCGTGAGCTTTTGCGGGAGCTGTCCGGAGAACGGGAAGGGCGCACGGAGCAGGAGCTGAAGTGGCTGTCCCAGATTCTGGCGGAGAACGGGATTTTCACCGAGGAATGCATGGTGGAGCCCCAGATGCTCCATCGCGTCCTGCACAAAATCGGGGCCCATATCGAAGCCACCCAGGGAAAGGGACAATACAATCTGGATCAGCTCAAACAGGATCTGTTCGACCACCTGAAGAACTTCTTCAGCCTGAGCTTAAGCGGAATGCAGGAGGAGGAGAATCCCTATATTCTGGAAGAAATCCAGGAATACTATTATCCCTGGTATCTGATGGCGAAGGAGTGCGCGGCCATCATCGAAGCGGAGACCGGACTGGTATCCGGGGAGATGGAGACCTGTTATCTGGCCGTTTACCTGTATAAAAACAGCGTCCACGCGGAGAACGAGCAGAAAAACGTCCTGGTGGTATGCGCTACGGGAAAGGGGCTCTCCCATCTGCTGACGCTGCGCATCAAAAATGTGTTTCCCGCCCTGAACGTGGTGGGACAGGTTTCGCCCTGGCAGCTGGCGAAAGCCAGCGACCTGAAGGATGTGGATTTCGTGATTTCCACCATACCGCTGGAAAATACCGTGGTCCCGGTGGTCAAGATATCCCGGATCCTTTCGGAAGAGGATATCAAACGGATCAAGGATTTCCTGAAATACGGGAAGCTGGTGGATGACATTCCGCTCAGCCAGAAAAACGAGGCTTCCTTTATCGCAAAAAAAGATTCCTTTTTGCCCGAAGAGCTCCCCGCAGCGGGGGCTGGGCTGGTGGAAGCGGCCACCACGCTGAGCCGGCTGATCCTGACGCTTCTGGAATACACCTCCAAATTCCCGGAAGAGTATCAGCTGGGGAGGGACGCCATGCTGGGAATGATCATCCACATGAGCATGGCGGTGCCGCGATGGTTCGACAGCAGCCAGCAGACGGAATCCTCGGAAGAGTTTACCAGGGAGTACAACAGGATCCGCAGAAACTACCCGGACGTGTTCGCGCTGATGGAAAAATTCTTTTCCCTGGTGGAAGAGAATCTGCAGATCCGGATTTCGGTTTCGGAAAGAGTCGCATTCTTTTTATATATCATGGAGGAGGAAAAGGGATGAAAGCATTTATCATCAAAAACGGTCTGCTCGTATCCCCGGCCAACGGATACCGGCGGACGAAAAAGGACGTCCTCGTGGAGGACGGGAAAATCGCGCGGGTAGAGGATGAGATCGACGGGGATCTTCCCGTGGTGGACGCGTCCGGATGCATCGTCACGCCGGGGCTGATCGACATCCATACCCACTGCTATCCCAAAGCTTTTCTGGGGCTGGAGCCCGACGTGCTGGGAATCCGGCGGGGGACCACCACGATTCTCGACGCGGGCAGCAGCGGCGCGGATACCTATGAGGATTTCCGCACAAACTATATCGACAGATGCAAAACGAAGGTGTTCACCCTGCTCAACGTTTCCAAAGAGGGGCTTCTGGTGGGACATGAGCTGGACAGCATGGAAAAAATCGACGTGGACGGGCTGAAGAAAACCCTGGAAAAATATCCGGACAACATCGTGGGCTTAAAGGCCAGGGCCAGCGCCAGCGTGGTAGGGCAGATGGGGCTCAAACCCATCGAACTGGCGGCGAAGCTGGCGGCGGAAACCGGGAAACCCCTGATGGTCCACGTGGGCAACTATCCGCCGGCGCTGACGGAAGTGCTGAAGCTTCTGGGGAAGAACGATATCGTCACCCATGCCTGGCACGGAAAGAAGGGCGGGATTTTGACGGAAGAGGGGACGATCATCCCGGAAGCCATCGAGGCCAGAGAACGGGGCGTTCTGTTCGACGTCGGGCACGGCGTGGCCAGCTTCTCTTTGAGGGTATTCGAAAAGTCCCTGGCGGCGGGCTTCGACTGCGACCTGATCTCCACGGATCTGCACGTGGAAAACTACGAAGGACCGGTGTATAACCTGGCGGCCGTGTTGAGCAAGCTGCTCAACTGCGGGGAGTCCCTGGAAAACGCCATCCATAAATGCACCTGCGCGCCTGCCAGACATTACGGCCTGGACGGGCTGGGAGAAATCCGGGAAGGATATGTTGCGGACTTCAACCTCATGGAACTCGTTCCCTGTGAGGAACCCGTGGTGGATTCCATCGGCGACACCATTACCCTGAAGGAAAAGCTGGTCCTGAAAAAAACGATATACAGCAGAGGTGACGAAAGTGAAGTATTTGAGCACAATTCTTGAAACCAACGAGATCGACGGGCAGCACAGGGAGGCGGCCACCGCTTCGTATCTGGCTGCGAAAGAGCGCATGAGAAAGCTTCCGGTGGATTTTGGCGAAGACGCTGAAATGATGCTGAGCAACCACCTGATGGCGCTGATCAAACGGATTTCCGAGAACAAATTCATCGATCCCATCGAGGAGGAGATGATGAACGAGCTGTCCGACCGGGCGTGGGACTACGCGAAACAGGTGGCGGATCCTCTGTTCGGCGAGGCGGGAATCGAACCGGACCGTTCGGAAATCTTTCTGGTAGGAACCCATATGGAAATGGCTCTGGCTGCCATGGCGGCCGGAGTGCAATAAAAGGAGGTAAAGACATGAAGGAAGTATTGGTAGTAATCGGACACAGAATGGGGAAAGGTCAGGCTGTGGCCCGCGGCGTGGAAAAGGCCGGCGGGAAGGCGATCGTGATCCCCGGCATGGCGGCTGACATGAAGCTGGGAGACGTGATGCACGAAAACAACGCGGACCTGGGGATCAGCTTCTGCGGCAGCGGCGGTGCGGGCGCGCTGACGGCCCAGAACAAGTACGGCTACAAGGCAAAATCCTCCCTCCGTTCCGTGGATGCGGCATGTACGGCCGTGGAAGAAGGCTGCAAGGTTGTCGGCCTGGGATTCCTGGATGTGGAAGAGCTGGGACAGCGCCTGGTAGAGACCTATCGCAAGGTACACGGGGAAGACTGATATGCTCGGCTTCGGAAAACCTGCGGTACAGATCGACTCCTTTCGGGACAAACAGCTTTTGACCGAAACGGAGCATGAAATGACCATTACCATGAGCGGTGATTCTCTGGAAAACGCGGTGGGAAATGTTTTTCAGGTGATGCGCAAGCAGATCTTTGAGGATATCAAACACCCGATCATCCAGATGGAGGCGAAAGAGGTCTACTTTCAGGATGTGAAGCTGAAAAAGGAAACCGAGAAATTCCTTTTCCTCTTCATGCCCCGGGAAAAGACTTACTTTACGATCACAGCGAAGATCATCGTGAAGGTAAAATATTTAAATATCACAAAGGAGGACTTCTAAACATGTTTGAAATCATCATCTACTCCGCCATCATCGGAATCATCGGCGGCGGATGTATCGCGGCGGGGGCTGCCAGAATGTTCCATGCCCCTGAAATTCAGTCCATGGGCGCATTCCGTACGCTGGGCGAGTTAAACGCCTGCAACGGCGACCCCATCGCGCACTTCTCCTTCGGCCTGGGCTTCTTCTTCTCGTCGGCTGCGTCCGCAGTGGCGGCCGGCAGCTTAAGCCAGGACGTTCTGCACCGTATCGTTCCCAACTGGAGTGCGGCGGCCCTTCTGTCGAGAAACAAAAGCGTGGAAGAGACTTTACATAACCCCCGCAGGATGATGCTCGCGGGCGCTGCGGTGGGCGGCGTCGTGGTGGTATTTTTAAATACCCTTTCCAGCATCATTCCGGAAAAGCTCTCCCTGATCGCGTCGGAAGTGCTGACGCCCGCTACCACCTGGCTGCTGAACCCCGTCATGCCGGCGATCTTCTGGTTGGCCGCCATCGACGCGGGCAAGTCCACCGGCCTTTGGGGCAGCATTCTGGGCGGCATTTCCGCGCTGGTGACCGGCAATGCGGTTCCCGGCATCGTCCTGGGTATTCTGATCGGCAAATCCGCTGAGGAGAACGGTTATAAGAGCAAAGTTGTGCAGATCCTGATCGCCATCGTCGTGGTGATGTTCATCGCGATCGCGTACTTCAGAGGCTTCTTTGATCAGTTCATGTTATAAGGAGGAAGAAAGAGAATGGAAAACAAGAAATCGTTTTGGGAGAAAATGGACGCCTTCCTCATGAAGGATAATACGTTTATCCTTCTGATCATGGGAGCGGCGGCAGCGATTTTCGCAGGAACTTATATGTACATCACGCTGGGGACCGGCGCGTTTAACGACGTCAACATCGTGGCGATGCTGCGCGACGGCCTGGAAGGCGGAGACTATGCGGCAGCGGCAGGTTTTGCGGCGGGCTTTCTGATCGCCCGTATCCTGGAAGGTCCTCTGGTAGGCCTTCTGGACATCGGCGGCTCCCTGCAGACCGGCGTCGGCATCGGGCTTCCCGCCCTGTTCTTATCCATGGGCTGGAACCTGCCTTTCTCCAATTTCTTCACGGCTCTGCTGACGGGCGCGATTCTCGGCCTGATCATCGGCGCGGTGATCATGTTCATCCGTAAGGTGGTTCCGGACGGCGTTGCGGTGGGCGGCACCTCCGTCATGATGGGCGCGGGAAATGCCGTGGGACGTTACCTGGCTCCCCTGATCATCGTCGCTGCGGCGCAGTACAACGTTTACACCGGCATCGGCGCGATCCTGGGCGCTGCGATCTTCTACAAATGGGGCAAGGAAATGACCGGCGGCGCGATCCTGGGCGCCATGATTCTGGGCGGTATTTTCTTATAGGAAACGGCACGCACAGGAGGAAAATGAGATGAGCGTTTATCAGGATATCGGTCTGGAAAGAGTGATCAACGCCAGCGGCAGGGTGACCGTCCTGGGCGTGTCCACCATCAGCGATAAGGTGGCGCAGGCGGCCGTCGCGGGCGGACAGTCCTACGTCGTCATCGAGGACCTGATGGATCGGGCGGGAGAGATTATCTCCCGCTATACGGGAGCGGAGGACAGCTGTCCTGCTTCCTGCGCGTCCGCGGCCATCGCGATTTCCATCGCCGGGTTGATTTCGAAGGGAAAGAAGTCGATCATGGACAGGCTGCCGGATTCCACGGGCCTGGCCAATGAAATCATCCTTCAAAAGGGGCATGTGATCAACTTCAACGCCCCCATCGAGACCATGATCCGCTTAGGGGGCGGCGTGCCGGTAGAGGCTGGAACCGCTACGGAAGTGGTTCCGGAGGATATCGAAGAGGCCATCACGGACAAAACGGTGGCGCTGATGTACGTCAAGAGCCATCACTGCGTGCAGAAGGGAATGGTGGACCTTCCCACCATGATCGACATCGCGCATAGAAATAATCTGCCGCTGATCATCGACGCGGCGGCGGAAGAGGATTTCCGCAAATATATCGCCATGGGCGCAGACCTGGTATTCTACAGCGGGGCGAAAGCTCTGGAAGCCACGACTTCCGGGTTCGTCACCGGGAAAAAGGAATACATCTCTTACGCCAAGAAGCAGTACCACGGGATCGGACGGGCCATGAAGGTGGGCAAGGAGAGCATCATGGGCCTGCTGGCCGCCCTGGACCAGTATGAAAATAAGGACCGGGAAGCGGAAGTGGCCAAAAATATCGAAATCGTGAAGTACCTGTGCGAAGAGATCAATCAGATTAAGAACCTCAGGGCTGAAATGATCCAGGATGAGGCAGGACGCGCCATTTACCGCGCCAGAGTGTACGTGGATCCCGAAAAAGCGGGGATGACGGCTACGGAGCTGGACCGCCGCTTAAAAGAGGGGGATCCCACCGTCCGCTGCAGGACGGAATTCATGAGCCTGGGCAAGCTGGATTTCGATCCCAGGCCGCTGGTTGCAGGGGATAAGGAACTGATCGTGGAAAAACTCAGAAAGATAATGGAGGGCTGAAATGGGACTGAATTATTATAAGGACAGAGTCTGCCTGAACGTGCTGGGCGGGAGTCTGGAAAACGCGAAGGAAATCTACGACGCTGCGGAAAAATACGTGGCTGTCGGCGTTCTTTCCGCAGATTATCCGGACGTTCCCAGCGCGGTGGAAGACATGAAAAAGTATATGGACGTGCTGGAGGGCAACCTTTCCGTAGGGCTGGGCGGCGGCAATCCGGCGCAGTGGAAAGCGGTGGCGGAAATCGCGAAGGAGATCAAAGCGAACCACTTCAATCAGGCGTTCTGCGCGGTGGGCTATACGAGAGCGAATGCGGGCACCGACGACGTGCACATCAACTCCATGGTTGCTCCCTGCGGCAAGCCCGGCTATGTGAAGATTTCCAACGGCCCGATGTCCAGAGACTGCGAGCCCGCTCTCATCCCCGTGGATACGGCCATCGCCATCATCAGGGAGATGGGCGGGAATTCCATCAAGTTCTTCCCCATGGGCGGACTGAAGTGCAGGGATGAGCTCCAGGCGGTGGCGGAGGCCTGCGCCAGAAACGACTTCATCCTGGAGCCTACGGGCGGCATCGATCTGGAGAACTTCCGCGAGATCATGCAGATCATTCTGGATGCAGGCGTGAAGAAGGTGATCCCTCACGTTTATTCTTCCATCATCGACAAGGAGAGCGGAAACACCCGCATCGAAGACGTGAAGAAGCTGCTGGCGATCGTCAAGGAACTGGTTTAACCGTTCGGCGGTTTGATTGAGTCTGTCACTATTTCATCATAAACAACGGCAAAGGGCCGGTACGCGAAAGCGCCGGCCTTTTGTTGTTGTTTCGCGAAAAAAGTAATTGCCCGGGGTGAGGTTTACCGGTATAATAGAGATGTTGTGTTGATTCGATATTGGAGGTATTGAAATGATGGAAAGATTGGTAGGAACCGTATCCAGAGGCGTGCGCGCGCCCATCATCCGGCAGGGAGACGATCTGGCGTCCATCGTGGTGGATTCCGTTCTGGCGGCGGCGGACAGCGAAGGATTCGCCCTGAAGGATCGGGACGTGGTTGCCGTGACGGAGGCCGTGGTTGCCCGCGCTCAGGGAAACTACGCCAGCATAGATCAGATCGCGAAGGACGTACATCGGAAGTTCGGGGACGATACCGTGGGGATTCTTTTCCCCATCCTGAGCAGAAACCGTTTTGCCATCTGTTTGAAGGGGATTGCCAGAGGATGCAGGAAGATCGTCCTCATGCTCAGCTATCCTTCCGACGAAGTTGGGAATCACCTGATCGACGAGGAGGAGATGGATGAAAAGGGCGTCAATCCCTGGACGGACGTGCTGACGGAAGAAAAGTACAGGGAGCTCTTCGGCTATCAGAAGCACGTCTTCACCGGAGTGGACTACGTGGATTATTACAAACAGCTGATCCGGGAGGCCGGGGCTGAGGTGGAGATCATTTTCGCCAACCATCCGAAGGCGATCCTGAACTACACCGGATCGGTGCTGACCTGCGATATCCACAGCCGTTTCCGGACGAAGAATACCCTGCTGAAAAACGGGGCGAAGAAAGTCTATACGCTGGACGAAATCATGACGGAGAGCGTGGACGGCAGCGGCTATAACGACAAATACGGCCTGCTGGGCTCCAACAAGGCCACGGAGGAGACGGTGAAGCTGTTCCCCATCCATTGTCAGGAGATGGTGGACCGGATTCAGAAAGGGCTGGTGGAGAAGACCGGCAGGCAGATCGAAGTGATGATCTACGGGGACGGAGCCTTTAAGGATCCCATCGGGAAAATCTGGGAACTGGCGGATCCGGTGGTTTCCCCGGCCTATACGAAGGGGCTGGAGGGGACGCCCAACGAGGTGAAGCTGAAATATCTGGCGGACAACGATTTCAGGGAGCTTTCCGGCGACGCCTTAAAGGAAGCCATTTCCGATTATATCAGGGAGAAGGACGAGCGGGCGGCCAGCCTGGTGGGAACCATGGTGACCCAGGGCACCACGCCCAGGCGCCTGACGGATCTGATCGGCTCCCTCTGCGACCTGACCAGCGGCAGCGGGGACAAGGGAACTCCCATCGTCCTGGTGCAGGGGTATTTCGACAACTATACGAAGTAAACCCGGAAAAAACAGAAAAGAGAAAAGACAGGGCCCGGATCGCCGTGGCCCTGTTTTTTTGCTCTTAGTGCATATTTGTGCTTTACTGTGCATGGATGCTGTGCTATATTAGAATAAGACAAAAAATGCCTGAAAAAGCGGAAAGGGAGGTCTAAATGGGAAAAGTTACGATTCAGAGTATGGCAGAAGAGTTGGGCCTGTCGAGAAATACGGTGTCCATGGCATTGAAGGGAAATGAAATGGTCGCCCCCAGAACCCGCGAGCTGGTGCGGCAATATGCACAGGAGGCGGGATATCTGCCGAAAAGGGCGCAGGCCGCAGAGGAGCCCCGCAGCGTCCGGGAGGAACCCGGGGACGGGGAAACGGACAAAAATGCCGGCGGACGCAGCCCGTTCCACCGCGTCATGATTTTGCGCAGGAGCGATATTGCCGTTTACTGGGATAAGGTGATCGGAGGAATTTCGACGGAAGCGGGGCTAAACGGCTGTCAGACGCAGGTGGCCCTAGTGACGGATGAGGCGGAAAGGGAAGGCGTTCTTCCGGCGGGGCTGACGGACGGCATAGAAGCCGTATTCTGCGTTCAGGTTTTCGCGGAGGAATACATCAGGAAAATCCGCGATCTGGGAATCTGGGTCTTTCTTCTGGACGATTACAAGCGGATGAAAAACGGTCAGATCGGCGACGTGGTGAAGATGGAAGGGATGAATGCCGTCGTGGCGCTGACGGATCATCTGCTGGGCCAGGGAATGAGACAGATCGGTTTTCTGAGCGAAAACAGCAGCCGGTTCGAAACGATGTATGATCGATATGACGGATACCGCTATGCCATGGAAAGCGCGGGAGTTGTTCCGGACCCGTCCCTGGTGATGCCGGATACCAAAAGCGAATTCTTTTACCGGCTGGATACGTTTGAACGAATCGTGGACAGCTGGCGTGTGGCGCCGGAAGCGATCGTGTGCGGGAACGACTCCATCGCGAAGTTTTTGACGCAGGCGCTGCGCAAAAAAGGGTTCCGCGTGCCGGAGGACGTGGCGGTAACGGGATTCGACAACGATGAAGAGGAGATGCTGGAGCCGTTCTTTTCGACGGTATACGTCAACCCGAAATGGCTGGGAAGGCGGCTGGTGCAGTGCTTTCTCTGGAGGCTGCGCTATCCGTCTGCGCCCTTCGAAAAAGTCATGGTGGAGGGAAAGGTCATTTTGAGGAGATCTTCCGTAAAAGGATGACGGATGAGTTCGGAAAAGAAATCCGTGCAGAATGAAGCGGGACGATGCGTCTGAGCAAGGCGTATCGCCCCGTTTTTTTGTGAAATTGCACAAAAATAGTGCAATATAGTGCAAAAATAAGAAATTAAATCGGTAAAAACATAAAAATGCATTAAAATAAACAATAATGGGTTGACTATATCCATGAAAAATGCTTTAATGATACTAAAGAAAGAAAAAAGTGCACAATAAATTTGCAAAATAGTGCATTTTCCGTTTGTTTCTTGAGAAGGGAGGAAAGCAGTATGAACAAAAAACTGTCGGAAAGGAGAGGAGAAAAATGGCAATCGGAAAAACTCTGAAGGTGACAGGTGCTGGGAAAGGGAAGGGGTCTTCCCTGTGGAAACAGTTGTACCGGTATCGATGGCTCTATTTTTTGCTGATACCCGGCATCCTGTTTTTCTTCATATTTAAGTACATCCCGATGTACGGCCTGCGCATCGCGTTTATGGATTACAACCAGTACAATCCGGATGCCAGCCAGTGGGTGGGGCTGGAGCAGTTCGTAAGGCTGTTCTCAAAGAGGTCGTTCCTGCCGGTGCTGCGCAATACCATCGTAATCAGCCTTTTGAAACTCCTGATCGGCTTCCCCATTCCGATCATCCTGGCGCTGATGATGAATTAAATGAGAAATCTGAAATTCAAAAAGGTTTCTCAGACGCTGTTGTATCTGCCCCACTTTATTTCCTGGGTTATCCTGGCGGGTATCATCATGACGCTGCTGGATCCGGACAACGGGCTGATCACCCAGCTGATCTTCCAGCTGACCGGCGAGAAGGTAATGGTGCTGACGAATCCGAAGTGGTTCGTTCCCATGCTGATCGTGACGGATATCTACAAAGGCATGGGATGGGGAACGATTCTGTACTTCGCGGCGATCAGCGGAATCGATCCGCAGCTGTACGAAGCGGCTTCCATCGACGGAGCGGGCAGATGGAGACAGGCGCTCAGCATCACGCTTCCTTCCATCGTTCCCACCATCGTCGTCTGTTTCATTCTTAACTGCGGCAACATCCTGAACGCGGGCTTCGATCAGATATTCATGCTGTACTCTTCACACGTGTACGATGTGGCGGATATCATCGACACCTATGTGTACCGGATCGGTATTGTCAACGCGGATTATTCCTTCAGTACGGCGGCCGGTATGTTCAAATCCGTGGTGGCGTTCGTGATGATCGTTATCGTCAACGAGATCGCCAAGCGGACCGGAAACGAAGGATTGTATTGAGGAGGGAAAGAGAATGAAGGCAAAGCATAAAGGGACGGCGATCCGGCGCAGCAGGGGAGAAATCGCCTTCAGCGTATTCAACTATATCTTTTTCACAGGGCTGTGCATCGTGATGATCTATCCGTTCTGGCACGTGATCATGATGTCGCTCAGTTCCGTGGAAGCGACGGCAAAGGGCGGGATTTTCCTCTGGCCGAAAGGCTTTAACCTGGATACCTACGCCAAAGTGTTCCGGGATCCCTCGATCTGGAGCGGATATTTTACGACCATCGTGGTAACCGTAGCCAGCACGTTTCTCGGCACGCTGTTCACCGCCACCACGGCGTATCCGCTGTCGAAAAAGAATCTGCCTTTCGGCAACATATTGCTGCTGCTGGTGCTTTTCACAATGCTGTTTTCGGGCGGCATGATTCCGGGATATCTGCTGATGAAAAATCTCGGGCTGATCGACAGCCGGTGGGCCCTCATCCTTCCGGGACTGATCAGCGCATACAACGTCATTATCATGAAGAGCTTTTTCCAGTCGATTCCGGAAAGTCTGGAAGAGTCGGCCAGGATTGACGGGGCTACGGAAGTGACGATTTTCTGGAAGATCGTCCTTCCCCTGTCGAAAGCTACGGTGGCGACCATCGCGCTGTTTACGGCGGTTGGGTACTGGAACGATTATTTCTCCACTGTATTGTACATCAATACAAAGGAAAAATGGGCTTTGCAGGCGGTGCTGCGCTATATGCTGACCAATACGAACCAGGCCATGCAGTCGGCGGGCGTTACGGTGGCGGCGTCCACCAACGTGACGGCAGCCACGATCAAGGCGGCTTCCGTGGTAGTGGCCACAGTGCCGATCCTGTGCGTATACCCCTTCGTGCAGAAATATTTTGTAAAGGGCGTTATGATCGGCGGAGTAAAAGGATAAAGAAAAATTCAGGAGGTTTGGTATGATGAAGAAAAAAATGATCGCACTGATGCTGACAGGAATTCTGGCGATTTCATCGCTCGCCGGCTGCGGAGGCGGCAAACAGGAGCAGGCGGCCAGCGGGGCAGCGGCGGGAGAGACTCCCTTGGCGGAAGAAAAAATCGACGTTCTCAACCAGGAAGAAAAGATGCGGATGGCGGTGGTATGCCTGCAGGGATATACGCAGCCGGAGAGCGAATTCGAGCACTGGATGTAGGAACGTTATAATCTGGACGTTCAGGTCATCGCCCTTCCGGGATGGTCCGACGCGACGGCGAAAATCACGCTGCTGATGGCGGACGAAACCCAGCGTCCCGACATCATCTGGTGGTGGAACATGGAAGCTGATTTCGCGGACTGGGTGGAAGCCGGACTGCTGGTGGACGTGGCGCCCTATATGGATCGCTACACGACGATGAGGGACTATTACAACAGCATAGACCCCGGCATCCTCTTCTATGCATCGGAGAGCGACGGCTCCATTTACAGGATCCCCGGCGATGTGGCGGAGCCCGCCTGCGAAACCCTGTGGATCCGTCAGGACTGGCTGGACAATCTGAACCTGGAGGTTCCCACCACTCTGGATGAGCTGGAAGAAGTGATGTATGCGTTCACGTTCGACGATCCGGACGGCAACGGAGTGGACGATACGTACGGGCTGGGCGGAGACGGATATGACATCCGCAGCTTCTGGCCCTGGATCCAGGGATGCGGAGACGGCCTGGGAAGGGATACCTTCGTCCGCCTCGAGGACGGATCCTATGTATACGGCCCTACCACGGACGATGCGAAGGAATGGCTGGGAAGAGTGCACAAGCTGTATGCTGACGGCGTGATTACGCCCAACATCGTCACCGATACGGACCGGGACGAAGAAATGGCCAACGGCGGCTTCGGCGTCACCTACAACTGGGTCATTTATAACAACCCCTCCAACGGGACCATGCAATCGTTCTATTCCACCAATCCGGACGCGAAGTGGGTGCCCATCGACATGGTGGCGGGCGATAACGGAAATCCGCAGGATGAACCCGCATCCGTGGGCGCATGGTGCTATTTCGGCATCACGAACGTATGCTCCGATCCCGAAAGGGCATATGCGATCTGGGACGACATGGCGCAGCCGGAAAACTACGTCAGAAGAAGGTTCGGCGTGGAAGGCCGGGACTACATCGACAACGGCGACGGCACCTATGAGATCATCAACGCGGGCGACGGCCCGGAAAACACGGAGCAGAATCTGGGCATCAAGCTGTTCCAGGATCTGTTCTCCAGAAAAGACGAGTACAACATTGAAAACAGCGCGGAAACCGCGGAGCTGTTCGAGAAAGTCAAGGAGAACAGCCGGGATGCGTACGAGCATACCATCGAGAAAAAAGATCCTTCGAAGTATGTTGTGAACAACGAGCTGGGAACGGATATCGGAGATATCTGCAAGGAGTATATGTGGGGCGTGATCAGCGGAAGCCAGTCGCTGGATGACTGGGATCAGTTCGTGTCGGATATCGAAAACGCCGGAATCCAGGATGTGCTGGACGAACTGACTGAGCTGCACACCGCGCAGATGAAGGAATACGAAACGTATATGGCTGAGCATGGAGGAGAATAATGCGGATCGAGGAGCTTTGCAAAGGCTGGACGATGCGGGAAGAGGGGGCAGGGGAATCCCTGCCCGCTTCCGTTCCGGGGAGCGTTTATAACGATTTGTTGATCAACCAAAAAATGGAGGATCCTTATTTTCGGGACAACGAGCTTTCGGCCCTGCGCCTGATGGAAAAGGACTATGAATACGCGACCCGCTTTTCCGTATCCGAAGAACTGCTTTCCGAAGAGAAAGTCCTGTTAAAATTTCATGGAATCGATACGGTTGCGGATATCTGCCTGAACGGCGTACAGCTGGGACATGTGGAAAACATGCACAGGACGTGGGAGTTTCCGGTGAAGTCCCTGCTTCTTCCGGAAGGAAACGAGCTGAAGGTTCTGCTGCGTTCCCCTACGGAGTTCATTCGGAAAGCGAACGAAAAGTCCCCCATTCCGGGAAGCGGCGATGCGATGGCGGGATTTCCCCATCTTCGCAAGGCGCACTGTATGTTCGGATGGGACTGGGGCCCCAGGCTGCCTGATGCCGGAATCTGGAAAAAGGTGGAGCTGATCGGGTTTTCGGAGGCGAGAATCGACGGCGTTTATATCACACAGCGCCATGAGACGGAAAAAGTGACCCTGACGTTCGACGTGGACGTGGAACGGATCGGGCAGGAGGCGGTCCGGCGTTTCGGAAGGGATGCGAAATGGCTTGAAGGGCTGTCGTACAGCGTGGCGGTGACGGATCCGTCGGGATGCAGATTCCTCCGGAGTCAGGAGCAGGCGGAACAGGGACTGACCATCGAAAAGCCGCAGCTCTGGTGGCCCAACGGATACGGGGAGCAGCCGCTGTATCGGATCGAAGTGTTCCTGAAGGATGAGAGGGGGGAAGCGCTGGACTCCTGGACGGGACGGATCGGCCTGCGGACCATGCGGCTGCATCGGGAAAAGGACGCCTGGGGAGAACAGTTCTGCCATGAAGTCAACGGGGTAAAGATTTTCGCCATGGGGGCGGATTATATCCCGGAAGATAACATCCTTCCCAGGGTGACGCCGGAGCGGACTTACGACCTGCTCTGCCAGGCGAGGGACGCCCATTTTAACTGCATCCGGGTCTGGGGCGGGGGATATTATCCGGACGATGCGTTCTGGGATGCGTGCGACGAGCTGGGGCTGATCGTATGGCAGGATTTCATGTTCGCCTGCGCGGTTTACGATCTGACCGAAGAATTCGAGGAAAATATCGTCGCCGAATTCATCGACAATATCAAACGGATCCGCCATCACGCGTCTCTCGGGCTCTGGTGCGGCAACAACGAGATGGAGATGTTCGTGGACCAGGGAGGGTACTGGATCAACCGCCCGTCCCAGAAGAGCGACTATGTGAAAATGTATGAATACATCCTTCCGAAGGTCTGCCGGCGATACGATCCCAACACATTTTACTGGCCTGCCAGCCCTTCTTCCGGAGGAGCCTTCGACTGTCCCAACGATGAAAACCGGGGCGACGTCCATTACTGGGACGTATGGCACGGCAACAAGCCGTTTACGGAGTACCGGAAGTTCTATTTCCGCTACGTTTCGGAATTCGGCTTCCAGTCCTTCCCCTCGTTAAAGACCTGCGAGACGTTTACCCTGCCGGAAGACCGGAATATTTTCTCCTATGTGATGGAAAAGCATCAGCGCAATTCCAGCGCAAACGGGAAAATCATGAACTATATGGAGCAGACTTTCCTGTATCCCGGCAGCTTCGATACGGTGCTGTACGCTTCGCAGCTTTTACAGGCGGAAGCGATCCGGTACGGTGTGGAGCATTTCAGAAGGAACCGCGGAAGGTGCATGGGAACGGTCATCTGGCAGCTGAACGACTGCTGGCCGGTGGCGAGCTGGTCGTCCATCGATTACTGCGGCCGCTGGAAAGCGCTGCATTACTGCGCAAAGCGGTTTTTCGCGCCGGTGCTGCTCTCCTGCGAGGAGGAAGGGATTCTGACGCAGGATACGAACCCCAACGCGGAGCCGTACGAGGTGAAAAAGTCCATCCGGCTGAATGTGGCGAACGAGAGCATGCAGCCCGTAACGGTGACGGTAAAATGGGCCCTCCGGGATGCGGACGCCCGCCCTCTCAGAGAGGGCAGCCGCGAAGTGACGGTGGAACCGCTGTCGGCCCTGTGGCTGGATAAGGAAGAGATGGAGGACGCGGATCTTCGCAATCATTACGTGAGCTACGACTGCTTTTGCGAAGGGGAACGGATTTCGGGAGGAACCGCGCTGTTCGTGGCGCCGAAACAGTTTTTGTTCCGGGATCCGCATTTGAAGGCGAGGGTGGAGGGCGACGAGATCGTGGTCACCGCCGATGCATACGCGCGTTCCGTGGAAATTCTGAACGAAGCGGAAGACATGCTGCTTTCCGACAACTATTTCGATATGAACGCCGGAGAACGGAGGGTGAAGATCCGGAAAGGGAATCCGGAAGGCCTGAAGGTCAGAAGCGTGTACGATATTCGATAAAGGCATATTCCATCAGGCCCTCCTGCAACGCCGCCACCGGGTGCGGCTTTGCGGGAGGGCTCTTTGCCACATGTGCCTGCATGGCTGAACTGTTATACAAAAATCCCGGAAGACCTGCAAAACGGGTCTTCCGGGATATCATAGAGCAGATGACGGGAATCGAACCCGCCTCCTCAGCTTGGGAAGCTGATGTTCTACCAATGAACTACATCTGCATCGGAACAAAATTGATTATAGCACAGGAATCCCCGTTTGAAAAGCGCGAATATATATTTTTTTGAAAACGCTTTACAGTTTATCTTGTTTTTCTTCCGCCGACCGATTATACTCAGTTATGGGAAGCAGTTCCCTCCTCTCCCGGGGGATTTTTACGGGGATTTCATTTCGGGAAAAGAAGGTCGTAAACGCTTATGAAGAAACAATCCGCAGCCTCCAACCAGATCACGGAAGGGGTGATCTGGAAGCAGCTTCTGCTGTTTTTCTTCCCGATTTTGTTCGGGACTTTTTTCCAACAGCTGTATAATACCACGGACGCCGTCATCGTGGGGAATTTTGTGGGAAAGGAAGCGCTGGCGGCGGTGGGAGGCCCTTCGGCCACGATCATCAATCTGCTGGTGGGCTTTTTCGTGGGCCTTTCCTCCGGCGCCACGGTGATCATTTCCCAGCATTACGGGGCGGGGGACGGGCGCAGGGTGAGTGACGCCGTCCATACTTCCGTCGCTCTGGCCATCGCCGGAGGCGCGGTGATGACGGTGATCGGGATCGCGGTTTCCGGCTTTTCCCTGAGGGCGATGAACACCCCGTCCGACATTCTGGAGCCGTCCCTCGTCTATATGCGGATCTATTTCCTGGGGACGGTTCCGTCCATGCTCTACAACATGGGATCCGGCATTCTGCGCGCGGTGGGGGATTCCAAAAGGCCGCTGTATTTCCTGATCGCCTCCTGCTTCATCAATATCGTGCTGGACCTGTTTTTCGTCGTGGTTCTGCAGCTGGGCGTGGCGGGGGCGGCCATCGCAACCATTCTGTCCCAGACGATTTCCGCCCTGATGACGCTGATCGCGCTGGCCAGGACCGGGGACTCCTACCGGCTGGTTCTGTCCCGGATCCGGTTTCATAAGACCCATCTGCTCAACATCGTGAAGATCGGCCTGCCCGCCGGGCTGCAGTCGGCGATGTATTCCGTGTCCAACCTGCTGATCCAGTCCTCCATCAACGCCTTCGGGACGGACACCGTGGCGGCCTGGACCGCTTACGGCAAGATCGATGGCATGTTCTGGATGATTATGAGCGCTTACGGCGTTTCCATCACCACGTTCGCGGGACAGAACTTCGGAGCCGGGAAATATGACCGGGTGAAAAAGAGCGTCCGGGTCTGCCTGGGGCTGGCGGCCGTTACCAGCGTCGTGCTGAGCTGCATCGTCGTCTCTTTCGGCGGGACGATTCTGCTTTTGTTCACCAGGGACGCGCAGGTCATTTCCATCTGCGAGGGGATCATCCGCCTGGTAGCGCCCACCTATATCACATATATCTGCATCGAAATTTTATCCGGAACCTGCCGGGGATGCGGGGATTCCTTCATTCCCATGATCCTGACCTGTTTCGGCGTATGCATTTTGCGGATCGTGTGGATCTTTGTCGCGGTGCCCATGCGCAACGACATTTCCACCGTGGTCTTTTCCTATCCGCTGACATGGACCATCACCTCCCTGCTTTTCGCGGTCTATTATAAAAAGGGAAGGTGGCTGCAGAAGGACAGCATTGCGGACGCGCCCCCCGCGGCGCAGTGACGCTTCGGAACGGAGGTAAAAATGTTATATTTGAAAAAGGCAAATCTGGAGGACGGGGATAAGGAGTACGAATTTTATTCCCTGCTTCCGGAAAATGAAAACGGATTCACCAACGTATTCTGCGGGATCTCCAGAGAGAGGTTTTTGAGCGACGTGCTCCCGGCGATGATCGGCTATGACCGGGGGATCGGGCTGCCGGAAGGCTACGTGCCGGAAACCAGCTGGTTTTTGTGGGAGGATGACGAAATCGTGGGGCTGTTCCGGATCCGCCACAGGCTGACGGATTCCCTGCGCAGCGGGGCGGGGCACATCGGATATTCCATCCGAAAGGGGTTCAGAGGGCGCGGGTATGCGTCCGAAGGGCTCCGGCTTGCGGTGGAAAAAGCGTGGGAAGTGATCGAAGAGGATGAGATCTATCTGTCCGTGCACCGGGACAACCCGGCTTCCCTGGCGGTGCAGCAGAAGAACGGGGCCTATATCCACCATGCGGATGAGGGGAGCTATTATACCAGGATTCCGCGCGATTAAATCGGAAAACCCCTTTACAAAAAAGAAGGTTTGGTATATAGTAATTCGAGTATATGAGGTTTTACAGCGACTGACAATGGCGTCAGAGAGCCTGCCTGAAAGCAGGTCTCTTTGGCGCCTTTTTGATACGACAGGAAAGATACATTCCTGTCGTATCAAAAAGACGCTCCGCTGTGGATGCGCACTCGCGCGAAAGGCAGATTGTTGCCTGATGGCAACCGCGCTCGGCGCGAGCGTGCCCAGGCGCATATATGCGCCAGGGCGCACACTTTTTTGATTCAACCGGGAGGTAACGGCATGGGAGTGAAATACGTATTTGTGACCGGCGGCGTGGTATCCGGGCTGGGAAAAGGGATTACGGCGGCTTCGCTGGGAAGGCTGCTGAAAGCGAGGGGGTATCGGGTGACGATGCAGAAGCTGGATCCCTATATCAATGTGGATCCCGGGACGATGAACCCCATCCAGCACGGGGAAGTGTTCGTGACGGACGACGGGACGGAAACGGATCTGGATCTGGGACATTATGAGCGGTTTATCGACGAAAAGCTGGACCGCAATTCCAACGTGACCACCGGGAAGATCTATCAGACGGTTCTGGCGAAGGAGCGCCGCGGGGACTACGGCGGCGGCACCGTTCAGGTGATCCCCCATATTACGGATGAAATCAAATCCAGGTTCTACCGCGCGAAGGAAGGGGACGGGGACAGGATCGCCATCATCGAGGTGGGAGGAACGGCGGGGGATATCGAGAGCCAGCCGTTTCTGGAGGCCATCCGCCAGTTCCAGCAGGAAATGGGGAGAAACAACGCCATCCTCATCCATGTGACCCTGGTCCCCTACCTGAAGGCTTCCGGGGAAATGAAGACCAAACCCACCCAGATGAGCGTCAAGGAACTGCAGCGGATGGGGATCTGGCCGGATATCCTGGTCTGCCGTTCCGAGGAGCCGCTGGACGACAGGATCCGGGAAAAAATCGCCCTGTTCTGCAACGTGAAAAAGGAACACGTGCTGCAGAATCTGGACGCTTCCTCCCTGTACGAAGTCCCCCTGATGCTGGAAAAGGAACGGCTGGCGCAGGCGGTCTGCGAATGCCTGGGGCTGCCGTGCCCCCAGCCGGATCTGGAGGACTGGAACGCCGTGCTGGAACGGCTGCATCATCCGGTGGAAACCGTGACGGTTGCGCTGGTGGGAAAATATGTGGCCCTTCACGACGCTTACCTGAGCGTGGCGGAAGCGCTGCGCCACGGCGGGATCGCAAACCGGGCGGAGGTAAACATCCGGTGGATCGATTCGGAGGAGCTGACGCCGGAGAATCTGGAGGAATATCTGCACGACGTGGACGCCGTTCTGGTGCCGGGCGGCTTCGGCCCCAGAGGGACCCAGGGAAAGATCCTGGCCATCGGCTACGCCAGAAAAAACGGGATTCCCTATCTGGGGATCTGCCTGGGGATGCAGCTCGCGATTGTGGAATTCGCCAGAAACGCGGCGGGCCTTGCGGGAGCGGGCAGCGGGGAATTTTCGGAGGACTGCCCGGACCCCGTGATCGCGCTGATGCCGGAGCAAAACGGCGTGACCTGCATCGGAGGAACCCTGCGGCTGGGCGCGTATCCCTGCATCCTGAAGGAAAACAGCCTGGCCAGGCGGCTTTACGGGCAGGAGAAGATTTCCGAGCGGCACAGGCACCGCTATGAAGTGAACAACGACTATCGGGAAATTTTGACGAAGAACGGCATGGTCCTGTCCGGGGAGTCGCCGGACGGCCGCATCGTGGAAATGATCGAACTGCCGGATCATCCGTTTTTCATCGCCACCCAGGCCCACCCTGAATTTCAGTCCCGGCCGAACCGCCCTCACCCTCTGTTTACCGGGCTCATCCGGGCGGCCGCGGCCCGCAGAAAAGGACTTTACAGGGAGGACGGCGTTTCGGTAGAATAGAATCAGAAAAAAGACGGGGCGGATTTTCGGCGCTCCGGAATCGGAGGAAAAGATGAGAACGAGAGAAGAGATTCTGGACACAATCGAAGCGGAAGACGTGGAATTTATCCGGCTTCAGTTTACGGACATTTTCGGGACGCTGAAAAATATCGCCGTGACGGCGGGGCAGATGGAGCGTGCGCTGGACAACAAAGTGACCTTTAACGGATCCTTTCTGTACGGCGATCAGAAGGCGGACGGGGAAGACCTCTACCTGCGTCCGGATCTGGACAGCTTCGTGATCCTGCCCTGGAGGCCGCAGCAGGGCAAGGTGGCCAGGCTTTTGTGCGACGTATGCCGGGCGGACGGGACGCTGCTGGAAGAGAGTCCCAGACAGATTTTGAAGCGGACCCTGAACCGGGCGGCAGAAAAAGGGTATACTTTCTATGTGCATCCGGAATGCGAGTTTTTCCTGTTCCATACGGATGAAAACGGGATTCCCACCACGGTGACCCACGATCAGGCCGGATATATGGATATCGCCCCGCTGGATCTGGGAGAAAACGCCAGGAGGGATATGGTCCTGACGCTGGAGGAGATGGGATTTCAGGTGGAATCCTCCCACCATGAGAAGGCTCCCGCCCAGCACGAGATCGATTTCGCGTTTGCGAAAGCCATGGAGACGGCGGATCAGATCGTGACCTTTAAGACCGCGGTGCGTTCCACGGCCAAACGGTTCGGCCTGCACGCCACCTTTATGCCAAAACCCCGGGCCGGGGCGGCGGGATCCGGCATGCACCTGAACATCACCCTTTTTCAGGGCGGCAGAAACGTTTTTGAGGATCCGGAGAAAGAGGACGGGCTCAGCGACGAGGCGAGATGGTTCGTGGGAGGGGTTATGCGCCATGCCAGAGCCATGTGCGCGGTGACCAATCCGCTGGTAAATTCCTACAAACGCCTGATGTCCGGTTTCGACGCGCCCAGGGATATCATCTGGACGGTGAAGAACAGAAACGCCCTGATCCGCATCCCGTCCGTGCGGGGGGAGGAAACCGGCGTGGAGCTGCGGTTCCCCGATCCTTCCGCCAATCCCTATCTGGCCCTGGCCGCCTGCCTGGCCGCCGGAATGGAAGGGATGGAGCAGCGGATTGAACCGGGCGCTCTGGCCAAGGACGTGCCGGACGACATGACGGAAGAGCAAAAGGCGAAAGCCGGCATTTTGCGCCTCCCCGAGACGCTCTGGGAAGCGGCTCTGGAGATGGAAAAGGACGCGTTTATGAAGCGGGTGCTGGGAGAAGAATTCGTCCGGCTCTACGCGGCGGGATGCCGGGCGGAATGGAACGAGTATATGTCCCAGGTATCCGAGTGGGAAGTGGAAAAGTATCTGTACCGGACATAAGGCGGTGGAGGGATGAGCAGTGTAATTGCGGTTTTGCCCAAACTGGAGGACGCCAGGAAGATCAGCGGCATTCTGGAGCGCAGGGGGATCAGGGTTGCGGCGCTGTGCCCCACGGCGGCCATGGCGCTGAATAAGGCCCACGAGCTGGAATGCGGCGTGGTGATCTGCAGCTGGCGGATTTCGGATATGCACTATACGCAGCTGGCTCAATATCTGCCGGAATATTTTGATCTGCTCCTGCTGGCACCGGAATCGGAGGCGCGCAGCGCGCCCCCGGGGACGATGCTTCTGACCTATCCGGTGAGGCCGGGAGATCTGGCGGGAACGGTGGAGATGATGCTGGTCCAGCTGGAGCGGCGCCTGAAAAAGAGCAGGGTAAAACCGCCGAAACGGACGCAGAAGGAACAAAATTATATCAACAACGCGAAAATGGTCCTCATGGAACGCAACCGGATGACGGAGGAAGAGGCTTTTCGCTATATTCAGAAATCCAGCATGGATTCCGGGACGAACATGGTGGAAACGGCCCAGATGATTCTGCTGCTTCTGTACGACTCATAAGACTGTGGAAAGAGAGACGATGAATCATGGTGACGATCAATGAAAATTATGGAAAGCTGCGGGGGAACTATCTGTTTTCCGAAATCGCCAGGCGTGTGGCCGCCTATGGCCAGGCCCATCCCGAACAGCGCATCATCCGGCTGGGGATCGGGGACGTGACGCAGCCCCTGGCGCCCGCGGTGATCGACGCGCTCAACAGGGCCGTAGCGGAAATGGGAACGGCGGAAGGCTTCCGCGGGTACGGGCCGGAACAGGGCTATGAATTCCTGCGGGAGGCCATCGTGAAGGAAGATTATGGAAAGCGGGGCTGCGACGTTTCCGCGGACGAAATTTTCATCTCCGACGGGGCGAAGTGCGACGTGGGCAATATCCAGGAGATTTTCGGGCAGGACAATCTGGTGGCGGTCTGCGATCCGGTGTATCCCGTCTACGTGGATACCAGCGTCATGGCGGGCAGGACGGGGGATTTCAACCTCCGGACCGGTTCGTACGATAAGCTGGTCTACATGCCCTGTACGGAGGAAAACGGCTTCGTCCCCGCCCTGCCGGACCGGACGCCGGATCTGATCTACCTTTGTTTCCCGAACAATCCCACGGGAGCGGCGATCACGAAGGACGCCCTGCAGGAGTGGGTGGATTACGCCAACCGAAACGGGTCGGTGATCCTTTACGACGCGGCCTATGAAGCCTATATCGCCCGGGAGGAAATCCCCCACAGCATCTACGAGTGCAGCGGCGCCAGAACCTGCGCCATCGAAATGCGCAGCTTTTCCAAAAATGCCGGATTTACGGGGCTGCGGCTTGGCTTTACCGTGGTGCCAAAGGAGCTGGTGCGCGGAGGCGTCAGCCTGCGGGATCTGTGGGCGCGCCGCCACGGGACAAAATACAACGGCGCTCCCTATATCGTGCAGCGGGCCGGGGAAGCGGTTTACTCGAAGGAAGGAAAAGCCCAGCTGAAGGAGCAGATCTCGGTCTATCAGGAAAACGCCCGCGTCATCCGGGAAGGGCTTCTGGATGCGGGATATACGGTTTACGGAGGGATCGACGCCCCTTATATCTGGCTGAAAACGCCGGCGGGCACCACTTCCTGGCAGTTTTTCGACCAGCTGCTGGAGCGGGTGCAGGTGGTGGGAACCCCGGGAGAAGGGTTCGGCGCTCACGGCGAAGGGTACTTCCGCCTGACGGCATTCGGCACTCCGGAGAACACGAAGGAAGCGCTGGAACGGATCCGGAAGCTGTGAAAAGGAATGAAAGGATAAAAAAGATCAATTAAATTGATTAAATTTGCAACTTGATGGACGTCGGTTTCGGTGCTACCATAATTTGCAGGACATGCAGAGAAGAGGAGGAGTAACCGGCGGCCGGGCGGCAGAGAACTGTCGGGCGGTGCGAGACAGGCGAAAGCCGTCGGCGAACTGGCCTCGGAGCAGCCGCCCGAAGGCTGCGCGGGAATCGGGATCCGCTTTGGATCGCGGGGAGCGCGCGGTTGTGTAGGCGCGGACGGAGCTCCCGCCGTAGAAAGGGGAATGGCATGCGCGCCGGCCTGCGGGCCCGGACGGACGTCGTGCCGGTGAGGGCGCGGCCTGTGGCCGCGAAGTAGAGTGGTACCGCGCGAAAGATTTTTGCGTCTCTATGGAAGATCCGGAAGAGGGATCTCCCATGGGGACGTTTTTTGATACGATAGAAGAGTTTCTTCTCTGTCGTACAAAAACTTTCGGCGGATCGCGCCCGCCGGCAAAAACGCTTTGGAAATCGGAGGAAGACATGGAAATTGCAAAGAAGTACGGAAAATCATATTTTATGCCCCCGGAGGTCACATACGACTGGGTGAAGAAGGAGACCATCGGGAAGCCGCCCGTCTGGTGCAGCGTGGATCTTCGGGACGGGAACCAGGCGCTGATCGAGCCCATGAGCCTGGAGGAAAAGCTGGAATTTTTCCGGATGCTGACGCAGGTGGGGTTCCGGGAAATCGAGGTGGGATTTCCGGCCGCTTCCGACACGGAATACCAGTTCGTGCGGGAGCTGATCGAACGGGACATGATCCCGGAAGACGTGACCATCCAGGTGCTCACGCAGGCCAGGGAACACATCATCCGGAAGACCTTTGAAGCGGTGAAGGGGGCGCCCCATGCGGTGATCCACCTGTACAATTCCACCTCCGTGGCCCAGCGGGAGCAGGTATTCCACAAAAACCGGGAGGAAGTCCGTCAGCTGGCGGTGGACGGCGCGGTTTTGCTCAAACGGATCGCCCAGGAAACGGAAGGGAACTTCACCTTCGAATACAGCCCGGAGAGTTTCCCGGGAACGGAAGTGGACTACGCTCTGGAGGTGTGCAACGCGGTGCTGGACGTCTGGAAACCCACCCCGTCCCGAAGGGCGATCATCAATATTCCCACCACGGTGCAGATCGCCATGCCCCATGTGTTCGCCTGCCAGGTGGAATATCTGCACAGGCATCTGAAGTACCGGGATTCCGTGGTGCTCAGCGTCCACCCGCACAACGACAGGGGCTGCGGGATCAGCGACGCGGAGTTCGGCGTGCTGGCCGGGGCGGACCGCATCGAGGGGACGCTGTTCGGAAACGGTGAGAGGACCGGAAACGTGGATCTGGTGACGGTGGCGATGAACATGGCCTGCCACGGCGTGGATCCCGGACTGGACTTTTCCGACCTCCCGCGGATCCGGGAGGTTTATGAACGGCTGACCCGGATGCGGGTGTACGAGCGGACTCCCTATGCGGGGGATCTGGTTTTCACTGCCTTTTCGGGCTCCCACCAGGACGCCATTTCCAAGGGGATGGCCTGGAGAAAGGAAGGAAAGAGCGGGGAACGCTGGGACGTGCCTTATCTTCCCATCGACCCCTGCGACGTGGGCCGGGAGTACGAATCGGACGTGATCCGGATCAACAGCCAGTCCGGCAAGGGCGGGGTGGCCTTCATCCTGAAGCAGAACTTCGGGATCAGCCTTCCGGATCGGATGAAGGAGGAAGTGGGGTATCTGGTGAAGGGGATTTCCGACCGGAAGCACCAGGAGCTTTCGCCGGAAGAGGTCTACCGGATTTTCCGGGACCGCTACATCGACGGCCGGGACGTATTCGACGTTCCGGAATGCCATTTCCGGCAGACGGAGGGGATCGCGGCGCAGGTGACCATCCGGCAGGGAAAGCAGTGCAGGGTCATCGAAGCCATGGGAAACGGGCGCCTGGACGCGGTGAGCAACGCCATCAAATCCTGCTTCGGGATCAGCTACGAGCTGACCGTGTACGAGGAGCACGCGGTCTCCAGGGGATCCTCCTCCAGGGCGGCGGCCTACGTGGGGATTTCCTGCCGGGATAAACTGTACTGGGGCGTGGGGATCGACGAGGACATCATCAAAAGCTCCATCGCGGCGCTGGTCTCCGCGGCCAACCGGCTGACCGCGGAGCTGGACTGCACGCAGGCCAGGGACGAGCGGATCCTGGATATCATGAATTATATTCAGAACCACTATGCGGACGTGACGCTGGAAGAGCTGGGGGAGCAGTTTCACCTGACGCCCCCGTACCTCTCGAAGTATATCCGGACAAAGACCGGGGAGACGTTTCAGGAGGCGGTGAAAAAGGCGCGGATGAAAAAAGCCCGGATCCTGCTGAAGGATTCCGGACAGAAGGTGGAGGCCGTTGCGGCGGCGGTGGGATACGAAAACGTGGAGCATTTCAACCGGCTGTTTAAAAAGGCCTACGGGATGACGCCGCTGCAGTTCCGCTGCCAGAACGAATAGAACGGTGAAAAAGGGGCGCGCCGCGCCCCTTTTTGCGTCGCTGTGAAGTTGTAAAATTATGCCGTCGCCATGGCCTTGAGCTGACCCATGACCTTTTTGATGGGAGGCAGGGCCAGGATGACGATGGTGAGAACAGCTTCCGCTCCCAGATACGCGCCGTTGTATACCAGGGAGTAGACCGGCGCGGACATGTTGTAATCGGCGGCGTAGATGCCGAAGAAAATCATGCCGGACAAAAAGGAGAAGAAATACCGCCCCAGCACGCCGAGCACATAGCCCTTGATCAGGCCGTTTTTCGACCCGGAGAAGACGCCGGAAAGGCCCAGAGCCCCGAAGGCGAAGATGTAATCCACCAGCATCTGCGGCAGGCTCATGATGTAGGGATCGATGATCAGCTGCAGAAAGCCGTAGGCGATGGCGGTCATCAGGCCGGCGCGGACGCCGTACCAGTAACCGATCAGGCAGATGAACAGCATGGACAGCAGGGTGACGGAACCGCCCATGGGCATGTCCAGAAGCTTGATGAAGGATGTGACGGTGGCGACGGCGATGGCCATGGCGGAAAAGACCAGCTGCCTGGTGGAGAATCCGGGCTTTTTGACGCTGCCGCCGATGTAGCAGGCCAAAAGCAGAATCGCGATCATGATGAGGACCAGAGCCGTATAGCCGGCCGTGGTCAGCTGATAAGTGGTGCCCCATTCATCCGTGATGGGGACGGCAAAAAAATTGAGCATAAAAAAACCTCCTTGCATGGTACAGGAGGGGTGTGTCGCCGACTGCAGCCCAAAAGAGCAGGAAAACAGCATCCTGTCCGCTTTCTCTTTCGTCTCTGCAAAACTCCGCCTCCCTCCGCCGGTATTATCCGGGTCAGGTAGTAAGGGTTAGAATCCCGGAACCGCATTCCGGCATTCAGTCTCAGCAATCGCTCCCCTGGCTGATTGTTTATCCACTTAACTATAGCCCGCCGGGGGCATGGTGTCAATCGTTTTTTCACAAAAATTTCATAGCTGCCGCAGGGAAATTCTGTTATGATAAAAAAGATGTAACGACAAAGGAAAGAGAGAGGTGTGAAGATGTTTTCCTATATCCTGTTTGATCTGGATGGAACGATCAGCGACCCAAAGGTGGGCATTACGGGCAGCGTCCAGTACGCGCTCAAAAGCTTCGGCATCGAGGAGCCGGACGCGGACAGGCTGGAGCCCTTTATCGGCCCTCCGCTGCGGGACAGCTTCATGAAATATTACAATTTTACGCAGGAGCAGGCCGAAGAGGCGGTGGGAAAATACCGGGAGCGCTTTTCCGAGGTGGGAAAGTACGAGAACGCGCTCTATCCCGGCATCCCGGAGCTTTTGCGGGATCTGAAGGCGGCGGGAGCCCATCTGGCGGTGGCTTCCAGCAAGCCCACGGTGTACGTGGAGGATATTCTGAACTATTTCGGGATCCGGCAGTATTTTGAGATCGTGGTGGGCAGCGAACTGGACGGCCGCCGGGAACGCAAGGAAGAGGTGGTCCGCGAAGTGCTCTGGCAGTTCGCGCAGAGGGGCGCGGCGAATCCGTCCAGCGTTGTGATGGTGGGCGACCGGAAATACGACGTGGAAGGCGCGCGGGCCGCGGGGGCGCACAGCATCGGGGTGGCTTACGGCTACGCGGCCCCCGGGGAGCTGCAGGAGGCCGGGGCCGAGATCCTTGTGCAGAACGTGGAAGGGCTGCGCAGCGCGCTCCTGGGCGGACAGCCGCCCGTGTCGGTGTCGGCCCGGGATCAGGGCAGCGCTGCGGCGGGGCGGCAGGGGACCGGGCAGGAACCCGGCGGCCAGGGCGTATACAGCGGCGGAAGCGCAGCGGACAGCGGCAGTCTGTATCGGCGCTACCGCGGACAAAACCCCGCCAGGCCGGAGACGAAGGCGTCGAGGGTCGGGAAGGCCGTGGGCGCCTGCGCGCTGGCCATGCTGGCCTATTTCCTCATAAATCTCACGGTGGGAACGGCGGTGCTCCTGATCGGGATGCTGACGTCGGACTTCCTGCCGGGAGGGATGAGCCAGTCGGCTTATAACTACTGGATCAATCTGGGGAATGCGGCCGGCGTGATCGCGGCGTTTGTCGTCTGCTTTCTCATCTGGCGCAGGGACGTCAGGCTGCGCCCCAGGGTGCGCACGGACGGGCTTTCGCTGGTGCCGATGGCGGTCCTGGCGGCTTCCCTGGCCGCCGGCTTAAACGGGCTCTTGTCGCTGGTGGAGCTGTACCGGTATTCGCCCACCTTTCAGGAAGTTTCGCAGATGCAGTTCGATACGCCCCTCTGGCTGGGCATCCTTTCCTTCGGCATCCTGGCGCCCCTGGGGGAGGAGTTCGTTTTCCGGGGCGTGGTATACGGACGGCTGAAGAAGGTGAGCAACGTGCCGCTGGCGGTGGTGGTGTCCGGCCTTTTGTTCGGGCTGTTCCACGGGAATCTGGTACAGGCCGTCTACGCTACGGCCCTGGGCATCGTGCTGGCCATCGTCTATGAGATCTACGACAGCATCCTGGCTCCCATGGCGTTTCACGCGGTAGCGAACCTGTTCGTCTACGTGATGATGGATCTGATGCCCTTCGGAGGGGTTTTCGTCACCCTCCCGGCCTGCGTCTTCTTTTTGCTGATCTCCGCCGTCAGCCTGGTTCTGATGGTGAAGTGGCAGAAGGGCGCGGCGTAAGAGGTGTTCAGTTCCCGCTAAGAAAAAAGCGGATCCCGTTAAGAACCGATTAAAATCCGCCCCCCGTTCTGGATCGGTTTCCGGCGTTGTGCTATCATCGTCAGAGACGGATCAGCGGAGACGAATCGTCTCTGACAAATCGTCTTTGACGATGACAGAAAGAGGGGCATAGATGATGGAAAATGTGTTTAGCGTGATCATGGTGGCGCTGATGGGCGTGCTGGGCGGACTTCCGACCCTGTATCTGACGGTGAGCATTCCGGTGGTACTGGGGCAGAAGATTTACAGAAAAGTGAAGTACGGCCGCTCCCTGTTCGACTGAGCGGAGCGCGTGCCGTCTGCAAAAGCGCCTTTCCAGCGGGGCCGCTGCATCGGGGATCGATTTCACCGGATGCGGCGGCTCCTTTTTTGATATCGCAGGAAAGGAACTTTCCTGCGATATCAAAAAAGACGCTCCGCTGAGGATGCGCACTCGCTCAAAAGGCAGAGATTGCCTGAAGGCAATCTCGCCCGGCGCGAATGCGCCGTGGCGCACACTTTTGATACCGCAGGAAATGGAGCGGGAAAAAACGGTAGCCGCGGGGAAAAAGTTATAGTAAAATGAGGAGGATGAGACCGGATGGACACGAAGGAGAAGGGACTGCTGAAAAACTGCGGCATCACCGCGGGGGTGCTGGGGCTGGCCACGGCGGTCTGCTTTGTTTTGCAGAATTTCACCGCTGCGGACACCCACGTTCCGCTGCTGTTCGTGCTGGCGGTCCTGTTCATTTCGAAATATACGGACGGGTATGGATACGGGATCGCGGCGTCCTTCATCGCGGTGGTGGGCGTGAATTTCGTGTTCACATACCCGTATTTTGCGCTGAATTTCACGATTACCGGCTATCCGCTGACCTTTCTGGTGATGCTGGCGGTGGCCGTCACCGTCAGCACCATGACGACTCAGATCAAAAATCAGGAGAAGGTGCGGCTGGAGGCGGAGCGGGAAAAGCTCCGGGGCAACCTGCTGCGGGCGGTTTCCCACGATATCCGGACCCCTCTGACTTCCATTCTGGGGGCGGCTTCCGGAATCCTGGAAAATTACGGCGTTCTGGAAGACGGAGAGAAGCGCCGGCTGATCGGGGACATGAAGAAAGAGGCCCAGTGGCTGATCCGGATTGTGGAGAACCTCCTCTCCATCACCCGCATCAGCGGAAACGGGGAAGGGGCGCGGATCCACACCGCGGAGGAAGTGATGGAAGAGGTGATCGGCGACGCGGTGGGGAAATTCCGGGGCCTGTATCCCGGGATGCGGGTAGAGGTGGAGATGCCGCCGGAAGCGCTGATCGTCCCCATGGACGGGATCCTCATCGAGCAGGTGCTGATGAACCTGATGGAAAATTCGGTCCAGCACGGCGGAGGCGTGGAGGAAATCCGGATCGTGGTGGCGCAGGAGGAGGGCGGAGTGACCACCGCGGTGGAAGACGACGGAAACGGCATTTCCAGGTCCGTCCTGCCCGTGATATTCGAAGGAAGGCTCTCCGGCCAGGGCCAGGAGGGAGGCGATTCCCGGCGCAACATGGGGATCGGCCTCTCCGTCTGCATGAGCATCGTAAAGGCCCACGGAGGAAGCATGAAGGCGGAAAACAGGGAAGAAGGGGGAGCCAGGGTCAGCTTCTGGCTCCCCATGGAGGAAGAGGGTTCAAAAAGTTGGAAGTCAGGGACAGAATTCTGATCGTGGAGGACGATGCCAGCATCCGGAATTTCCTTCGGGCCATTCTGGAGGCGAACCATTACGAGGTGATCCTTTCCGCTACGGGAGCGGAAGCCTACAGCCTGATCACCTCCCGCTGCCCGGATCTGGTGATCCTGGATCTGGGGCTGCCGGATCTGGACGGCATGACGATCTTAAAAAGGGTGAGGGAGTGGACCGGGATGCCCATCGTGGTGGTTTCGGCAAGAGACCATGAACGGGACAAGGTGGATGCGCTGGATCAGGGAGCGGACGACTATATCACCAAGCCCTTCGGGCCGTCGGAACTTCTGGCGCGGATCCGGACAGCCATCCGGCACTATCGGGCGGCGGGATCTGCGGAAGGAACCAGGAGCGGGGTTTTCCGGGCCGGCGGACTCGTGGTGGATTACGATAAGCACCGGGCGTATGTGGACGGCAGGGATGCGAATCTGACCCAGAACGAATTCAGGCTGGTGGCCCTGCTGGCAAAATACGCCGGAAAGGTGATGACCTATGATTTCCTGATCCGGGAAATCTGGGGGCCCAACATGGAAAACAACAATCGCATCCTGCGGGTGAATATGGCCAATATCCGGCGGAAGGTGGAGGAAAACCCGGCGCAGCCCCGGTATATCTTCACGGAGATCGGGGTAGGATACCGCATGGTGGAGCCGGATTGACGGCGGAAAAGTCGAAATCAGACAGCGCGCAGAAAGGAAGGAAAACGGGCATGAGAATTGGAATGGGATACGACGTACATCGTTTGACGCAGGGAAGGCCGCTGATCATGGGCGGCGTAGAAATCCCTTACGAGAAAGGGCTTCTGGGGCATTCGGACGCGGACGTGCTGCTGCACGCCGTCATGGACGCCCTGCTGGGCGCGGCGGCGCTGGGGGACATCGGGAAACATTTCCCGGATACGGATCCGGCTTATCGGGGGATCAGCAGCATGGAGCTTCTGAAACATGTGGGAAAACTTCTGGAAGACGGCTGTTTCCTGGTGGAGAACATCGACGCAACCATCATCGCGCAGGCTCCGAAAATGCGCCCCCATATCGACCGGATGCGCCGGAATATCGCGGACGCGCTGAAAATCGATATTTCCCAGGTAAACGTGAAAGCCACCACGGAAGAGGGGCTGGGCTTTACCGGCAGCGGGGAAGGAATTTCCGCCCAGGCGATCTGCCTGCTGGCCAGCCCCATGGAGCTGTATGACCGGGATGTGTCCCGGCCCGACTGCGGCGGCTGTCAGGGCTGCCCGAAGGGATGAGAAAAGAAGAGGGGATCCGCCTGCTGGAAGGAGAGGAATGCCTGGAGGCGGAGGGGCTGTGGAGGCAGGTTTTTGCGGAGGATACGGCCGCCTTTACGGATTACTATTTTTCCAGGAAAGCCGCCCGGAACCGCGGGCTGGTGCTGGAGGGGCCGGAGGGGATCCGGGCCATGCTCTATCTGACCCCCCAGCGGATGTGCGCGGCCGGCAGGCAGGTGGACTCCGCCTATATCGTGGGGGTGGCCACCCGGCCCGACTGCCGCGGCCGGGGATATATGTCCGCCCTGCTTCGGGAGGCCCTGTCCCTGCTTTGGAGGGAGGGCGTCCCCTTCGCGTTTCTGATGCCCGCGTCGCCCACCATTTACGAGCCCTTCGGCTTCGTCTGGATTTACGACCGGCCCGTGTGGGACGCATCGGCCTTCGACCCTTCGGCCCTGCGGAAAATGGGGCCGGAGGACGCCGGGAGAATGGCCCTGTTCGCGGAGCGGTTTCTGCAGCGCGAAAAGGCGGTGTACGTCCGGCGCGACGGCGCATATTATAGAGAAAAGCTGGAAGAGGCGCGGGCGCAGGCGGGGGGCATTTACGGCTTCGAGCTGCCGGGGGAACGCGGGGAGAAAGAGCTGGCCGGCCTGTTTTACCATACCCGGGAAGAGGGCGTTTCGGAGCTGTTGGAGGTTCTGGCGGAGCCCGGGATCGAACGGCGGTTTGCCGGGGAACGGCTGGGGGAAACGCCGGCCATCATGGCCAGGGCGGCGCATGCCGGGGCCCTGCTGTCCCTGCTTCGAAGCGAAGAGCCGGCGGAGTTTCTCGTCCGGATCCGGGATCCTTTCCTGCCCGGAAACGACGGGCTGTTTCTCTGCCGGGCGGACGGGAACGGCTGCCGGGCGCAGCGGCAGGAGGAGGGGGGAACCGGCGAAGGGCTTCGGGCGAATCTGACCCTGACCGCCAGGGAGCTGACCGCATTTGCCTTCGGCCGAAAAGATTTGCAGTCTGCCCCCGGAAAACCCGCCTTCCTTTCCCCGGTCTGGATCAACGAAATCGTATAAAGCGGTTGACAAAACGGGGATTTTTTTCTATTCTGAATGGAGAAAGGCTGTGAACGGAAAGAGTACGCGGGCGGGATCGCCACAGAGAGGGAATGCCACGGGCTGAAAGCATTCCCGGCGGGAAGCGGCGGAAAGTGCATCCGGGAGCCGGTCCGGCGAAGCCGTCTTCGGTTTGAAGAGATGGGATCGAGCCGGTCACGGGTGGCGTCCGTTATGCGCGCAGAGAGGGCAGGATTTTCGGAAAATTCTGAAACAGTGTGGAACCGCGGAAAACTTTTCGTCGCTGGCTGACGGAGGGGTTCCGCGTTTTTTATACGACAGGAGAGTTCCTTTCCTGACGTACAAAAACCTCCGGCGGATCGCGTTTCGGCTGAAATGAGGTGGAACATGGGAATCATTCAAAATCTGAAGGAGGAGATCCGGATCGTCCGGGAACGGGATCCGGCCATCCATTCTTCCATGGAAGTATTGCTGTATCCGAGCTTCAAGGTGATGCTGCACTATCGCCTGGCCCACAGGCTCTATGAAAACGGGCACTATTTCTGGGCCCGCTATGTCTCCCAGAGAGGGGTGCGAAAGACCGGGATCGAGATCCATCCGGGCGCAAAGATCGGGAAGGGATTTTTCATCGATCACGGCAACGGAGTCATCATCGGGGAAACGACGGTGATCGGAAACAACGTGACCCTGTATCAGGGGGTGACCCTGGGGGGCACGGGCAAGGAGCAGGGGAAGCGCCATCCCACCATCGGGGATAACGTGATGATCAGCGCCGGGGCCAAAGTGCTGGGATCCTTCACCATCGGGGAAAACTCCAAAATCGGGGCCGGGAGCGTGGTGCTTTCCCCCGTTCCGTCCAATTCCACGGTGGTGGGGGTCCCGGGCAGGGTCGTGCGCAGGGGAAACCAGCCGCTGCCCAGGGAGACCATGGATCAGGTCCATCTGCCGGATCCGGTCCGGGAGGACATCACGAATTTGCAGAAAGAAAACAGCGCCCTGATCAACCGGGTGCTGGAACTGGAAAACAGGCTGAAGGACCTGGAGAAAAAAACGGCCGCAAAAGGCGGCAGAACGGAGAGGAAAACGGAGTGAAAATCTATAATACGCTGACGAAACGGAAAGAAGAATTCGTTCCCATCGAGCCGGGAAAGGTGCGGATGTACGTATGCGGCCCCACCGTATACAACCTGATCCATATCGGAAACGCGCGCCCCATGATCGTATTCGATACGGTGCGCCGCTACATGGAGCACAGGGGATACGAAGTCAACTACGTGAGCAATTTCACGGATGTGGACGATAAGATCATCAAAAAGGCCATCGAGGAAGGGGTGGACGCGGAGACGATTTCGCAGCGGTATATCGCGGAATGCAAAAAGGATATGGAGGCGTTAAACGTCAGGCCGGCTACCACCCATCCCCTCGCGACCCAGGAAATCTGCGGCATGGAGGAGATGATCCAGACCCTCATCGAAAAGGGGCACGCCTATGTGGCGGCGGACGGAACGGTCTATTTCAGGACCAGGAGCTTTTCGCAGTACGGGAAGCTCTCCCATAAAAATCTGGACGATCTGGAGGGCGGCAAGCGCTCCCTGCTGGTTTCCGGCGAAGATCAGAAGGAGGATCCCCTGGATTTCGTGCTCTGGAAGCCCAAAAAGGAAGGGGAGCCCGCCTGGGAATCCCCCTGGTGCGACGGAAGGCCGGGCTGGCACATCGAATGCTCGGTGATGAGCAAAAAGTATCTGGGCGATGAGATCGACATCCACGCCGGCGGGGAGGATCTGATCTTCCCCCATCACGAAAACGAGATCGCCCAGTCCGAGGCGGCCAACGGGAAGACCTTCGCCCGGTACTGGATGCACAACGCCTTTCTCAACATCGACAATAAGAAGATGAGCAAATCCGCGGGCAACTTTTTCACCGTGCGGGACATCCTGGAGCAATACGATCCCATGGTGCTGCGCTTTTTCATGCTCTCGGCCCATTACAGAAGCCCCCTGAACTTCAGCGCGGACCTGATGGAAGCGGCCAAAAACGGGCTGGAGCGCATCCGCACGGCGGCCTCCAACCTGGGCTTCCTCCAGCAGAACGCCAAGGAAGGAAACCGGAGCGAAGCGGAAGCGGCCCTTCTGGAGACGGCGCGGGAATACGCGAAGAAATTCGACGAAGCCATGGACGACGATTTCAACACCGCGGACGCCCTGGCAGCCGTGTTCGAACTGGTGAAGTTCATCAATACGAATGCGGATGAGAACAGTTCCGGAGAATTTCTGAAGGCCCTGGAGGAGGAGCTGCTGGAGCTCGCAGACATCTGCGGCCTCTCGGTGCAGACCGGGCAGGAGCTTCTGGATTCCGATGTGGAAGCGCTGATCGCGGAGCGTCAGGCCGCCAGAAAGGCGAAGAATTTCGCCCGGGCGGACGAGATCCGCAACGAGCTGCAGCAAAAGGGAATCCTTCTGGAGGATACCCGCGAGGGCGTGAAATGGAAACGGGCGTAATCCGGGAAGGGCAGGAAAGGCAGGAAGGGCTGTCGAAACGGATCGGGTCGCTTTTTGGCTGCGAAGCCCCGGATCTGCGGACCTATTCCCCCCTGGCGCTGGCCTTTGTGGGGGACGGGGTCTACGATCTCGTCATCCGAACCGCGGTGGTCAGCCGGGCCAACGCGGGGGCGGACAGGCTCCATAAGGCCAAAAGCCGGGTGGTGAAAGCTTCCGCCCAGGCGGCCCAGGCGGAGGCCCTGCTGCCGGATCTGACGCCGGAGGAGCTGGCGGTATACAGGAGGGGGCGAAACGCCCATTCCCATTCCGTCGCCAAAAACGCGTCCGTTGGGGATTACCGCAGGGCCACGGGGCTGGAGGCCCTTTGCGGCTACCTGTATCTGAGCGGCCAGGAGGAACGGCTGCTGGATCTGATCAAGACAGGGCTGGAGCGCACAGGAGAATGGATTTGAGATGAGATACGAAGAATTTACCATAGAAGGAAGGAACGCGGTGATCGAGGCGTACCGCGCCGGGAGGCCCATCGACAGGCTTTTTTTGCTGGACGGCTGTCAGGACGGGCCCGTTCTGACCGTGAAGCGGGAAGCTCAAAAGCGGGGCACGCCCATCAAGTACGTTTCCAGGGAGCGGCTGGACCAGCTGTCCGCCACGGGAAAACATCAGGGGGTCATCGCCTATGGGGCGGCGTATGAATATGCGCAGGTGGAGGATATTCTCCAGGCAGCCCGGGATAAGGGAGAGCCGCCTTTTCTCTTTTTGCTGGACAATATCGAGGATCCGCACAATCTGGGGGCCATCATCCGTACGGCGAACCTGGCGGGGGCCCACGGGGTCATCGTCCCGAAGAACCGGGCCGCAGGGCTGACCGCCACCGTTGCGAAGACCTCCGCCGGAGCGCTGAATTTCACGCCGGTGGCCAGGGTGACCAATCTGGTTCAGACCATGGAGGCGCTGAAAAAGGAAGGGCTCTGGTTCGTGTGCGCGGACATGGGCGGAACGAGGATGTACGAGCTGGATCTGACCGGGCCCGTGGGCCTGGTGATCGGCAGCGAAGGGGACGGCGTGGGCAAGCTGGTGAAAAAGAACTGCGATCTGGTGGCCTCCATCCCCATGAAAGGGGACATCGATTCCCTCAATGCCTCCGTGGCGGCGGGGGTTCTGGCCTACGAGATCGTGCGCCAGAGGCTGAAAGGATGATCGGCCGGATGGAAGGATACGAAGGGATCAGCGACGAAGAACTGATTCTGCGTCTGAGGGACGGCGACGGCAGGGTGATGGATTTCATCCTGGAAAAGTATAAGGGGCTCGTGCGCAGCAAGGCAAAATCCATGTATCTGCTGGGCGCGGACGGAGAGGACCTGATTCAGGAAGGGATGATCGGCCTGTTCAAGGCGGTGCGGGATTACGATCCGGGCAGGGACGCCAGCTTTTACACCTTTGCGGACCTGTGCGTCTCCCGGCAGATGTATACGGCCGTGCAGGCTTCTTCCCGGAAAAAGCACATGCCCCTGAACCGTTCCGTTTCCCTGAATGCGGAAGGGATGGACAAAGACGGAGAGGGCGAGATCCGGCTGGCCGTTCCGGACGCCAGGGAAAGGAGCCCGGAGGATATGGTCATCGACCGGGAAAACCTGGAACAGCTGGAAAGCGTCATCGAGAAGGAGCTGAGCCCGCTGGAAAAGCAGGTGCTGGACCTTTACCTGACCGGGATGGGGTATGCGCAGATCGCCCGGGTGCTGGGGCGGGACGGGAAGAGTACGGACAACGCGCTTCAGCGGATCCGGGGGAAGCTGAGAAAGGCTTTCCGGAAAGAGGAATGAGGCTTTGCGCGAGAGTTTGCGCGAGGGGGAGAGGCGGACGAAGGAGAAAGATATGCTGCATTTGAACCGGGGCGCATTGGAGAATGCGGAAAAGCTGGAAAAACAGGAGAGCGGAGAACGGGAGGGGACCGGGATCCCGCAGGATCAGGCCCTGTCCTTTCACAGGCCACGCCCCATATCCCTGACGGCCATCCATTCCCCGGCGCATTCGCAGGGCGTTTTTTACCGGGAGGACGGCGCGCCCTACGTGCGGCTGTGGATGAAGAACGCCTGCGATGTGGAACTGGCGGTGGGACGGGAAAAATATATTTTTCTGGAAGTGGAGCGGGACGTGTGGGAGCTGACGCTGGAGCTGGAAGCCGGGTACTACGACGCGGTTTTGCTGGTGGACGGGGTGGAAGTGCTGAGCCCCTGGCTCCCCATCGGGTTCGGAGCCGGCCATCCCCGCAATTTTCTGGAAATCGGGCCGGCGGCGGAATATCTGGAGCGAGGGGACGCGCCAAGGGGAAAGCTCTGCCACGAGTATTTTTTCTCATGCGTGACGGGGCGGGAGGAAACCTGTCTGGTCTATCTCCCTCCGGACTATGAAAAGCATCCGGATCCCCTTCCGGTCCTCTATCTGCAGCACGGCTACGGGGAGAATGAAACCGCCTGGGTCTGGCAGGGGAGGATCGCCGCGATTCTGGAAAACCTGCTGGCCAAGGGGCGGGCGAAGCCCATGGTGATCGTCATGGCGGACGGCATGCTCTACGGGACGGAGGAAGACGGCCTGTGCCACGCCCGGTATCCGGAATTTCTTATCCGGGATCTGATTCCGTTCATCGGGCGAAATTACCGGGTGAGAGAGGACCGGGAGGGACGGGCCGTGGCGGGGCTTTCCATGGGCTCCATGCAGGCGTCCATGGCGGCTTTCGCCCATCCGGAGCTGTTTGCCTGGATCGGGCTGTTCGGCGGTTTTCTGCGCAACTACATCGGCGTGGAGGAAGCGGACGGAACCCATCTGCAGGAGGCTCTGCGCGATCCGGAGAGCTTCTTCGGACAAAACAGGCTCCTGTTTCGTTCCATCGGCAGGGAGGACGTGTTTTTCCGCTTCTTCCTGGAGGAGGATCAGATTTGCAGCGACAACGGGATCCCCTGCGTCCGCAGGGTGTACGATGGCGGGCACGACTGGAACGTATGGCGCCGGAGCGCGCATGATTTTCTGCAGCTTTTGTTTCAGGAGGAAAAACGGGAATGAAACGGAGATGGACTGCGCTGGCAGGAATGCTGGCGCTCCTTTTGCTGGCCGGCGCGCTGGCCCATTTTGCGGGGAGCTCCCCGGGAAAGTCCGCGGACGGATTTCTTGCTGAATCCACGGCTGACCCCATGGCTGAATCCACGGAAGGATCTTTGACCGGATCTTCGGCAGGATCTACGGACGGGCTGACGATGCATTATCTGGATGTGGGAAAGTGCAACTGCGTCCTGGTGAAGTCTGCGGACGGCCGCTTCATGATGATCGACGCCGGAAGCAACGGGGAAGATGAGACGCGGGAAATCCTGGAATATCTCGAGGACCAGGGCGTGGAAACGCTGGACTATCTCCTGATCACCCATCCGCACAAAGATCATATCCGCGCGGCGGAAGCGGTGCTGGAGACGTTTCCTGCGGAGACCGTTCTGATGGGGGATTTCGAAGAAGAGACCGTGGGGACGAAGACGTTTTCCGGCTTTCTGGACTTCCTGGAAAAGAGCGGCCAGCGGGTTTCTGTCCCGGAGCCGGGGGACGTGTACCCGCTGGGGGAAGGCGCGTCGTTTACGATCCTGGTGCAGGACGATTCCGCTGAGACCGCGGAAGAGGAGCTCAACGACTGCTCCACGGGGCTGATCCTGGAGGACGAATACCAGCGTTTTCTGTTTTACGGGGACGGGAAGGAAAAGGCGGAGGAAGCGCTGCAAAACAGCGGATATGATTTGAAGAGCGACGTGATGATGGTGGCGCACCACGGAGGGAAGGGCTCCACGAAGAAAAAGATGCTGGAGGCGGTGAACCCGCGGATCGCGGTGATTTCCTGCGGGCTGGACGACGAGGGGGAAATGCGGGAACCTTCGGACAAGGTGCTGGAACGCCTGGAAGAGGCGGGCGTCTCCGTATACCGCACCGACCGGGACGGCACGGTGGTGATCTCCGGCGGAAGCGACGGGCTGACCGTGCGGACGAAAGAGCAGTCCGCGCGGCCGGGCCGCTGAAAATGGCGGAATATTTTTTTGTCAGAAATTTCGATTTTTTTGTTGACAGTCCTGAAAGCATATGATAGTATATAACTCGGTTGTGAGACAGCCGGTTAAATAAAAGGATGCTGCTGTGGCTCAGTCGGTAGAGCGTCGCATTGGTAGTGCGGAGGTCACGGGTCCGATTCCCGTCAGCAGCTCGAAAAGAAAGCGTCAAAATCCGGAAAGAAAGCGGGTTTTGGCGTTTTTCTTTTGCAAAACTGCCTGTTACACATGGTTATTTTGAGGTTACACTCCCTTAAAAGGAAATCGCCTTCAGGATGAGATTCTTTTTGTATTCATCCTCCAGATTATCATAGTGACATTATATAAATTTGGCAGGGATTCCATTCGTCCCATAGAGTAGGAAAGACTTCAAATTCCTTAAATCCCAGATCGAGATAGAAACGATTGGTGTTATCATATTCTTCGTAATGTCCCATTTGCACAGTCTTTACCTGAAGAAAAGAATACCCATTTTCTGATGCAAACTTCTTGGCATTCAAAAATAGCTCTTTTCCAATTCCGTGACGATGATGCTCCTTTAACACGCCCATCACACTCAGTTCCAGTGTGTCTTTACTCGTTTCTTTCAAACATAAGAAACCTGTTGCCTGATTTTCGTCAAGTGCAACAAAGAAAAGCTGGTCTGTACTTTCTTTAATATAATTTTCCCTTGCTTCTTCTATGCCGAACCACTCAGGTAGTGCTTCTAATATCTGTCTTGCAACTTTCTGCTTAACCTCATAATCTTCAATTAGCTTAATGTTCATCTTCTTTTTCCTCTCTATAAATTTTATTTTTTCATTTTGCTTTTCTGAAAAGAGTATATCGCATTACTATGAACAAATCTATATCATTTCTGCCTGCTGCCGCCGCTGGAGTAATCCAGCGGGCAGCGTCAGGAGGTGGAAAAAAGGAATATGATATAAAGCCGCTTTTTGACAAGCGGCCGGTTTTTAAAAAGAAATTGCGGGATTATATAAGCAAGTCCGGGTGGATGCAGGCGGGTATGGAATTAGGCTGATTGAACAGCCGGTCAACGCACAAAAGGGGCGGAGCGAAACCGCCCCACGTGGAAAGAATAGCCCACCAGACGAGCACAGCAGAATAAAATGTGACACCGCACGAGAGGCATTCTTTTTCCCTGCGGGGAGAACAGGACTCTGTTTTTTTGCGCCTAAATTCATATCGGAACCTGTTGGGATCGTAAGCTTCGCCGGCGGTTTCTGCGAAATGCGCGGCCGCAATCAGGTTTAGCCGCCAAAATTTCGACAAATCCACCCCTCTTTGCAAAAAAAGGATGTATCGGCCCGGCGGGGGAGGTATAATAAAAGGGAAGAGAAGAATCCGCGACAGAGGCGCGGTAAAGAATGGAGATTGAGATGAATAAATGGATGATCGCGTCCGATCTGCACGGGGCCGCAGGCTGGTGCCAAAAGCTGATGGACGCCTGGGAAAAGGAAGGGGCGCAAAAGATCCTGCTGTTGGGGGATCTGCTGTATCACGGGCCGCGCAATCCGCTGCCCGAACAGTATGACCCGAAGAGGGTGGCGGCTCTGCTCAATGAGAGGAAGGGCCGCATTCTCTGCGTCCGGGGAAACTGCGATGCGGAAGTGGATCAGATGATGCTGGATTTTCCCATTCTGGCGGAATCCTGCATACTGGCCATAGGGGAGAGGACAATATTCGCCTCCCACGGACATCATGTCAAAAAAGGGGAGATGCCTTCCCTTCAGCCGGGAGATATCCTTTTGTGCGGGCATACGCACGTGCCCGCCTGGGAGAGTTGGGGAGAAAATCTGTATCTGAATCCGGGCTCCGTGTCCATGCCGAAAGAGGACAGCTGGAGAGGATACCTGATTCTCACGGAGGAGGAAGCCGTCTGGAAGGATCTGGAGGGGGATGTGCGGCATCGCCTTTCTTTGGGGTGATTTCAAAAGTCAAAAGAGCATTAACAAAAAAGACTGATAAACAATGGCTTCTATGATCTGGCCATGGTCTATCAGTCTTTGTGCGTTAACGGTTGAAACCGCCGCCTCCTGCCCGATCCGGCGTCAGCCGTCGCCGTCGGCGTTGTCCGCGCCCGCGGCTTCTTCCGCAGCCTGAGCGGCTACGGCGGCGTTCTGAGCGGCCTGGAGCTGGGCGATCTGAGCGTTGATGGAGTCGATTTCGGCCTGTGCCTGGCTGGAGTCGCTCTGGGCCTGGGCCCTGGACGCTTCGTCAGCAGCTGCGGCCAGCCGCGCGTCCGCCTCCGCTTTGGCCGCGGTGGCGTCCTGAAGCTTCTGCTGTAAAGTCGCCAGCATCTGGGCGTACGAGTTCTGATCCTGTCTCAGCTGGAGCTCCAGCCGCTGCTGCTCCACCACGGCGTCCGCGTTGGGAGCCAGGAAAAATTCGGCGTTGTGCGGGCAATAGTTCTGGGTGGTGCCGTCCGCGTTGGTCTGTCCCGTGAGCAGCCGTTCGTTTTCCGGAAGCATCTCCAGCACGCCGTCCACCTTGAACGGGCACTGCTCGGAGGCGGGCAGATTGCTGTAAGCGCAGATCTGGCCCTGGAAATGCACGTCGCAGCTCTCGGTGGGCACGGTGTCCGGAGTGAAATATTCGGTCTTTAAATGCTCCCCGCAAAGGGCGGTGGGCAATTTGCCGGATTTGGAGCACACCGTGGCGGTGACGATATCCGACGGCCGGTCGAAGGCCCTGTTCTCAAGCCCCTCATGGATCTGGCTCATGACGCTGCGCCACAGCTTTTTGGCCAGGTTCCGTTCGTCTCCCTGGCGAAGCTTGGTGTTGTTGTCATATCCCGTCCAGGTGGAGCAGGTGTAATAGGGCGTATAGCCGGAGAACCATACGTCGTTGTAATCCGAGGTGGTGCCGGTTTTGCCGGCGATGGACATGCCGCCGAAGTTGACGGAAGCGCCCGTGCCGGAAGTCACCACGTCCACCATGGCGTCCGTCAGCAGGAAAGCGGTGGAAGGTTTGATGACCTGACGGCTCTCCGCAACGGTGTTATCCAGAATCACGTTGCCGTCGTGATCCTTCACGATGCTGTACAGTTTGGGTTCGATATACTGGCCGTTGTTGGCGATGGTGGCGTAGGAGGCGTTCAGCTCCAGGTTCGTGACGCCGTTGGTGATTCCGCCCAGCGCCAGGGACTGGGTCACGTCGGAATAAATCTTGCCGTCCTTTTCCACGCCGTCCACCAGGGTGGTGAAGCCGAAATTCTGAAGATATTCGTAGCCGAGCCTGGGCGTGATCTGGGTCAGCGCCTTGACCGTGACGATGTTCAGGGAATCGCGGATTCCGTCCCGCAGGGAGCAGATCCCGCGATAGCCGGAGCTGTACCAGTTGGAAACCGGCCGCCCGTTGTCGTAGTTGAAGGGGCCGTCCACTTCCACGTCGGCCAGCGTCATGCCGGCGCTGTCCAGAGCGGGAGCGTAGGTGGAAACGATCTTGAACGTGGAACCGGGCTGACGGACGGTGTTCGTAGCGCGGTTTAAGGTACGGCTTCCTTCCTTCGTCCCGCGGCCGCCCACCATGGCCACCACATAGCCGGTGGACTGATCCTCCACCACCAGGGAAATCTGGGGCTGGGGCGTCAGGGAAACGGATTCCCCGATGATCTCCGCGCCGGCGGGAAGGGCGCTCTCCTTATACGTCTCGATGGCGGCGTAAGCCTCGTCCTGAGAATCGTAGAGGAGATTGAAGCTGGCGTTCCCGTTTTCCTGGAACCAGGCGCGGAACATCTCGGAGCTGACGTTGACCGCCGCGCCGTCCGCGTCCTTATAGGTGAGCTGATAGCTCAGCAGCCACCGGGTATTGGCCGGATAATTTTCCTCGTTGGAGCAGACTTCGTCGCAGATGGCCTGGATGTCGGGATCCTGGGCGGCGTAAATGCTCAGGCCCCCGGAGTAAACCATGACGTAGGCCTGGGTCTCGCTGTAGCCTGCCTGGATCAGGTCGTCGATGACGGCGTCGATGACGGCGTCCACGTAGTAGCTGTTGACGGAAGTCTCCTCCACCTCCGCGTTGGCCGCCTGGATCCGGTCGTAGACGTCTTCCGTATCGGCCTGGGCCTCGTCGTATTCCGCCTGCGTGATATACCCCTGTTCCAGCATGTCGCCCAGAACCTTATCCCGGCGTTTTTGGTTCTCTTCCGGGTGGGAGATGGGGTTGTAGCGGGAAGGATTCTGCGTGATGCCCGCGATGGTGGCGCACTCGGACAGGTTCAGCTCCCAGACGTTCTTATTGAAATAGCGTTTGGAAGCGGCCTGTACCCCCAGGGTGTTCTGCCCCAGGTTGATGGTGTTCATATATTGTTCCAGAATTTTGGACTTGTCGTTGGTGTCCCGCTCCAGCTGGATGGCCAGGTACTGCTCCTGGATTTTGCGCTTTACCTTCTCCGGGAACGTCTTTTCCTGGGTCCAGGTGGTCAGAACCGTATTTTTGATCAGCTGCTGGGTGATGGTGCTGGCGCCTTCCGTGAAATGGAAGCCGTTGGTGATTCCCACCACGCCCGCGCGGATGATGCCCTGAATATCGATTCCGTTGTGCTCATAGAAACGCGAATCCTCGATGGCCACGAAAGCGTCGGCCATATTCTGGGGAATCTGCTCCATGGTGACCGGAACGCGGTTGGAATCCTCCGCCACCAGCTGCTGGAGCTGATTGCCCTTCGCATCGTAAATGAAGGAAGAAAAGCGGCTGGGCGTAGCGTCCTCCAGTTTGATGGTGGGAGCCGAATCTATGATGCCCTTAAAGACTCCGATCCCTCCGCAGACGCCGATGATGCCGGCGCCCAGCACGAACAGGAGCAGCACCCTGGTGAAGGTGAGCAGAAATCTGCGGCCCCAGCGCCTGGAAGAGGAATGGAGTGCTTTCTTTTTCTTCTTTACACTCTTTTTGCCATAATTCATGCAATTAAGCCTCCTTTGGACATTACCTCTACGATTATAGCAAAACCGGGTGGGTAAATAAAGGTTTTTCTTCCATATTAAGATATTCTTCACAAAAAAACCCGCTTTATCCCTGCATTTTTGTTTGCATCCCGGGGCCGAAATGGGTAAGATGTTAGCAGAAAGGAACGTAAGGATGGGTGAGAGGATGGATAAGGAACGGATGGAAAATCAGGAGATTGCGGAGCCCTGGAGGGTGGTGCTGGAAGGCGGGCAGGGGGAGCTGACGGAGAAAAAATCCCGTTTTATCGCCACGGTTCGTCCGGTGGAATCGGAGGAGGAAGCGACGGCGTTCATCGAGGAGATGAAGAAGACTTACTGGGACGCCTCCCACAACTGCTCGGCTTTCGTGATCGGGGAAAAGGCCGGGCTGACCAGATGCAGCGACGACGGGGAGCCGGCCCGGACGGCCGGACGGCCCATGCTGGAGGTGCTTCTTGGCGAAAAGATCCGAAACGCGGCCGTGGTGGTGACGAGGTACTTCGGAGGGACCCTGCTGGGGACCGGCGGGCTGGTCCGGGCCTATACCATGGCGGTGAAGGAAGGGCTGGCGGCCTGCCGGCTGGGGACCATGCGGTACGGCGTTCGCCTGCAGATCGACGCGGACTATACCGATCTGGGGAAAATCCAGTATCTGATGGGCCAGGAGGGGCTTGAGCCGGAGGAAATCAGCTACACCGACCGGGTGCGCATCAGGTTGCTGCTGGTCTGGGAGAAAGCGGAAGGATTTGAAAAGAAACTGGTGGAAGCCACCAACGGGCGGGCGGTTTTCGACCGGATGGAGAGCCTGTATTTTGTTGACAAAGACGGGCGCATACAGTAGCATAAAAGCGTTGAAACAGTTCACATCGTCAATTTCGAAAGGAGGTGGTTTTATGACGGGCAGTCCATCAGGCAGCGGAGACAGTCCCCGACCGGGACAGAAACAGAAGGAGCGAAGTCGTAAAACCGCGCTCCTGACTTCAGTATGCCCTTTTGGGCCACAGGAGGGAAGTTGCGATGAAAGAAATCAGGGAAAATGAACTGAGAGAAAGAGAAATCCGCGAAAAAGAACTGTTGCGGAAACTGCTGGAGGAGAAGCAGTACACCAGGCTGAGGCAGCATCTGTCCGAACAGAACGAAGCGGATGTGGCCGCCGCGCTGGAAGAAATGGAAGAGGAAGAGATGCTGCGGGTATTCCGCATCCTGCCCAAGGATCTGGCGGCGGCGGTCTTTTCCTATATGGACGTGGACAACGAGCAGTATATCATCACCTCCCTGTCGGACAGGGACGCGGCGGCCATCGTGGATCATCTGATGGCGGACGACGCCGCGGATCTGATGGACGAGATGCCGGCGAATGTGGTGAAGCGGATTCTGGCCCACGCCAGCCCGGATACCAGGCGGGATATCAACCATCTGCTGCGCTATCCCGAGGATTCCGCCGGCAGCATCATGACCGTGGAATATGTGGACCTGCGGGAGAGCCTCCGGGTTTCGGAGGCCATCGAACGGATCCGGAAGGTGGGGCTGGACAGCGAGACCGTCAACAACTGCTATGTGCTGGACGATTCCAGGAGGCTGATCGGGACGGTAGCGCTTCGCGCGCTGCTGCTGCACGACGGCGGGGAAGTGATCGGCGACTTCATGAACGAAAATGTCATTTCCATCCACACGCTGATGGATCAGGAAGAAGCGGCCGCCCTGTTTCAGAAGTACGATTTCACCTCCATGCCGGTGGTGGACAACGAGAGCCGGCTGGTGGGCATCATCACCGTGGACGACATCATGGATATCGTGGAAGAAGAGGCCACGGAGGACATCGAGAAGATGAACGCCATCCTGCCCGGAGACAAACCCTATATGAAGACCGGCGTCTTCGAGATCTGGAGAAAGCGGATTCCGTGGCTTCTCCTGCTGATGATTTCGGCCACCTTTACGGGCAGGATCATCACGACCTTCGAGGACGCACTGAGCAGCTGTGTGATTTTGACCGCCTTCATCCCCATGCTGATGGATACCGGCGGAAATGCGGGAGGACAGACCAGCGCCACCGTGATCCGCGGGCTCTCTTTGAACGATATCGATTTTTCGGATCTGTTTTTTGTCATCTGGAAGGAAATCCGCGTAGCGATCCTGTGCGGGGCGACGCTGGCGGCGTGCAATTTCGCGAAGCTGATGCTGTTCGACCGGGTGGGCCTTGCGGTGTCCGCGGTGGTATGCCTGACTCTGGTGGCTGCGGTGACCATCGCAAAAACGGTGGGCTGCGTGCTCCCCATGGCCGCGAAACGGCTGGGATTCGATCCCGCCGTGATGGCCAGCCCGTTCATCACCACCATCGTGGACGCCCTTTCCCTGATCATTTATTTCCAGTTCGCGGTGTCCTTTTTGCATTTACAGGTATAGGAAGGAGAAAAACGGATGAAACTGATATCGTGGAACGTAAACGGGCTGCGGGCCTGTGTGACGAAAGGATTTGAGGATTTTTTTAAGGAGGCGGACGCAGACATCTTCTGCCTGCAGGAGACGAAGCTCCAGCCCGGACAGATTCAGCTGGATCTGCCGGGCTATCATCAATATTGGAACAGCGCGGAGAAGAAAGGATATTCCGGGACGGCGGTTTTTTCCAAAAAGGAGCCCCTTTCCGTCTCCTACGGGATCGGAGTGGAGGAGCACGACCATGAGGGGCGCGTGATCTCGCTGGAATTTCCGGACTTTTATCTGGTCACGGTCTATACGCCGAACTCCCAGGACGGGCTGGCGAGGCTGGACTACCGGATGCGGTGGGAAGACGCCTTCCTTTCCTATTTAAAAGGACTGGAACAAAACAAACCGGTGATCTTCTGCGGGGATCTGAACGTGGCGCACCGGGAGATCGATCTGAAAAATCCGAAGACGAACCGGAAAAACGCCGGTTTTACCGATGAAGAGCGGGCGAAGATGTCCCGCCTTCTGGAGAGCGGATTCGTGGACACGTTCCGTTACTTTTACCCGGACCGGGAGGGAATCTATTCCTGGTGGTCCTACCGGTTCCAGGCCCGCAGCAAGAACGCGGGGTGGCGCATCGATTATTTCATCGTTTCCGGATGCCTGAAGGAACGGCTGCAGGACGCCTGCATCTATACGGAAGTGATGGGCTCGGATCACTGCCCGGTGGGACTGATTTTAAAGGACTGAGAGGGTTTGTGAAAACGTGAAGGGAAAGGGAAAGATCGCGGCCGCCCTGCTGACGGCGTGCCTGTTGTCCGCGGAGGCGGGCGCGCATGAGGATTATGGGGAACAGCTGGAGGGAATCGTCATCGACGCCACCATGAACAGCGTTTCCGTCGTCACCGCCCAGGGCGAACTGCTGACGTTTCCCATGCCGGAGGAGATTTCGCTCGCGGGCGGGCTGATGCTGGGGACCCCGGTATCCGTCCGCCTGGAAAACGGGCGGGCGACGCGGCTTTCGGACGGCGCTGCAAAACCGCGGGCGCAGCGGGAAGCCCTGGCCTTTGCCGGCAGCGTCCGCTTCATGGCGGAGAACAGGAGCCTGCAGGGCCTGAGTTCGCTGGCGGCTTTTCCGCTGACGGTGCGCGAAAACGGCGGGGTCCGGACGATCGCCGCCCCGGCGGAACTGGAAACCCTGGACCCTTCCCTGATCTTTCCGGACGCCCGGAGGGAGGCCGTTCTTTCGGCAAACCTCTATGAACTCCGGGAAGAGAACGGCCGCTGGACGCTGGGCCCTGAGGGCGGGCCCAACATCATGTTTCAAAGGGATGAGACCGGGACGGGATTTCGGGTGACGGAAGTGAACTGAAAAGAGATGCGTCCTATTTTCCCTGGATCGCCGCGCGCTTGCGCATGGTGTGATCCAGGATTTTTTTACGGATTCTTAAGGAAACCGGGGTCACTTCCAGAAGTTCGTCGGTATCGATGAAATCCAGCGCCTGTTCCAGGCTCAGGATCCGCGGCGGGGTCAGGCGCAGCGCTTCGTCGGCGCTGGAGGAACGGGTGTTGGTGAGCTTTTTGGTCTTGCAGACGTTGACCTCCACGTCGTCGCTCCTGCCGGTCTGGCCGATTACCATGCCGGCGTAGACCTTTTCCCCGGGGCCGATGAAGAGAGTTCCGCGCTCCTGGGCGTTGTACAGCCCGTAAGTGATGGCTTCCCCGGCCTCGAAAGCGATCAGGGAGCCCTGCTTGCGGTACTGGATATCTCCCTTATAGGGGGCGTAGCTGTCGAAAACCGCGTTCATGACGCCGTTTCCGCGGGTGTCGGTGAGAAATTCCCCGCGGTAACCGATCAGCCCCCGGGAAGGGATCATGAACTCCAGCCGGGTGACGCCGCCGTTGCCGGGGGCCATGTTCACCAGCTCGCCCCTGCGCTGGCCCAGCTTTTCGATGACGCTTCCGGCGTATTCTTCCGGAACATCGATGTAAACCTGTTCCATGGGCTCCAGGCGGTGTCCCTTTTCGTCGAAATGATACAGCACCTCCGCTTTGCTGACGGCGAATTCGTATCCTTCCCGCCGCATGTTTTCGATCAGCACGGACAGATGCAGCTCGCCCCGCCCGGAAACCTTGAATACGTCGGTGGAATCCGTTTCCTCCACCCGCAGGGAAACGTCGGTGTTGAGCTCTTTAAAGAGCCGGTCGCGCAGATGGCGGCTGGTCACATATTTGCCCTCCTTCCCGGCCAGAGGGGAATCGTTGACCATGAACTGCATGGCGATGGTGGGCTCGGAAATTTTCTGGAACGGGATGGGATCCGGATGCTCGGGGGAGCAGAGGGTGTCCCCGATATGGATGTCCGCGATGCCGGAGATGGCGACGATGGATCCGATTCCCGCGGTCTTCACCTCCACCTTGTTGAGCCCGTCGAATTCGTAGAGCTTGCTGACCTTGACGCGCTTCTGCTTGTCCGGGTCGTGATGGTTGACGATGACCACTTCCTGATTGACGCTGACGGTGCCGTTGTCCACCTTTCCGACGCCGATGCGGCCCACGTATTCGTTGTAGTCGATGGTGCTGATCAGAAGCTGGGTGCCCGCTTCGGGATCCCCTTCGGGAGCGGGGATGTAGTCCAGGATGGTGTCGAACAGGGGCTTCATGTCCTTATTCTTCACGGTGATGTTGAGGGTGGCGCTGCCGTTTTTGGCGGAAGCGAAAACGAAGGGGCAGTCCAGCTGCTCGTCGTTGGCGTCCAGCTCCAGAAACAGCTCCAGCACTTCGTCCACCACGGCCAGGGGACGCGCCTCGGGCCGGTCGATCTTATTGATGCAGACGATGACGGGGAGCTGGAGCTCCAGCGCCTTTCTGAGAACGAAACGGGTCTGCGGCATGGGCCCTTCGAACGCGTCCACCACCAGGATGACGCCGTTGACCATTTTCAGCACCCGCTCCACCTCGCCGCCGAAGTCCGCGTGGCCGGGCGTATCGATGATATTGATTTTCACGCCGTTGTAGGTGACGGCCGTATTTTTGGAAAGAATGGTGATGCCCCTCTCGCGCTCGATGGCGTTGGAGTCCATCACCCGTTCCGCGACCTCCTGATTCTCCCGGAAAACGCCGCTCTGCTTGAGCAGTTCGTCCACCAGAGTGGTTTTGCCGTGATCGACATGGGCGATGATGGCTACGTTTCTGACATCTTCTCTTTTCTGATTCATAATTTCCTCGATTCCAGGCGGCTCTTCCGGCGGCCGCTCTCCCTGATAAAAACGTTTTCTGATTTCAAACGGTACAAGTATAGCACCACGAAAGGGCGGATGCAACCGGAAATCGCGCGTTTTCGACCCGGATCGGGGACGTTTTCCCCGCAAAAGCCGGGCCTGTCGCATCCTGGGGAAAGCTGCGGCGCCATCCTGTTCTATTTTCCGGTATTTCCCATAAACTGATAATACATGACAGGAAAAAATTCTTGTATCAAGAAGGGAGAACCTAAAAATGACAGATAAGGTGATTGAAAACAACCAGGTTGTGATCATGGGGAAGATCGTGAGCGGATTCGCGTTCAGCCATGAGATCTTCGGGGAGGGCTTTTACATGATGGACGTGGAAGTGGCGCGGCTGAGCGAGTCCTACGACATCATCCCCATCATGGTTTCCGAGCGGCTCATCGATGTGGAGGAGGACTATCAGGGGGCCTATGTGAGCATTTCGGGCCAGTTCCGTTCCTACAACCGCCATGAAGAGCGCAAAAACCGGCTGATCCTTTCCGTATTCGCCCGGGAGATCAGCTTCGTGGAGGAGCTGGAGGAGAGCTCCAGGACCAACCAGATCTATCTGGACGGATACATCTGTAAGGAACCGGTTTACAGGAAGACGCCGCTGGGCAGGGAAATCGCGGACGTTCTGCTGGCGGTAAACCGCCCCTACGGAAAATCCGATTACATTCCCTGCATCTGCTGGGGGAGAAACGCCCGCTATGCGGGAGGATTTGAAGTGGGATCCCACTGCGAGATCTGGGGCCGGATCCAGAGCCGGGAATATATGAAGAAGCTGTCCGACGATCAGCTGGAAAAGCGGGTCGCTTACGAGGTATCCGTCAGCAAGCTGGAACTGCTGGAGTAAGGGCCGGGAAACTTGCGGGCCGGGAGCATTCATGATATAATCGAAAAAAACGCAGGGATAAAACCTGAAGGAAGGGTATCTTAAGATGGGCAAAATGCAGATTTTTACAGGCGAAGGGCGGGGGAAGACGCCCGCTGCGCTGGGGGAGGCGCTGATGGCCGCCGCTTTGGGAAAGCAGGTGGTGATCATCCAGTTCTTAAAGGGCCGCGGGCTGCAGGAGTCCCTTTATCAGAGAAGGCTGGAGCCGGAGATCAAGCTGTTCCGGTTTGAAAAGTCCGACTGCGATTTCTTCGCGCTGTCCGAGGAAAAACGGAAGGAAGAGATCCACAATATCCGCAACGGTCTCAACTTCGCCAAGAAGGTACTGACCACAGGGGAATGCGATCTCCTGGTTTTGGATGAAGTGCTGGAGCTGGTGGGCAACAGCATCATCGGAGAAGATGACCTGAAGAATGTGCTGGAGGCCAGAGGGGAATATACGGATGTGATCCTGACGGGCGCGCAGGCGCCGGAAGGGATCCGGGAGATGGCGGACGCCATTTCCGAAATCCATCGGGCCAGATAGGCAGGACGGAGACTGAGCGCGGGCATCCGCGGCAAAGGGTAGAAACCCGGCGCCGGGATGCCCTTTTTGTACGGCAGGGAAGGAAACGGCCCGTTTTTCCGCCGGCAAAACCGCGTTGACAGCGTCCGGGCGGAATGATATGATAATTCTAAATTCAGGAAATCGTTTTGAAAGAGGGACGCCGGGTACCGGGATACAGGGCGGCAGTTCGATGCGGCAGTCCCTGTCAAGGAGGTAATTATGGCGATTTTTAAAGGCGCGGGAGTCGCGATTATCACGCCATTCCATCAGGATGGATCGGTGGATTATGAGAAATTCGGAGAGCTGATTGAATATCAGATCGCCAACGGGACGGATGCGATCATCGTCTGCGGGACCACGGGAGAGTCCGCGACCCTGACTCACGAGGAGCATCTGGATGTCATCCGTTACTGCGTGGAGAAGGTGGATCACAGGATCCCCGTGATCGCGGGAACGGGTTCCAACTGTACGGAAACCGCGGTATATCTCTCCACGGAGGCGGAGAAGAGCGGGGCGGACGCGCTGCTTCTGGTGACGCCCTACTATAATAAGGCCACTCAGAACGGGCTGTATCAGCACTTCAGGACGGTGGCGGAGGCGGTGAAGCTTCCCATCCTTCTGTACAATGTGCCCGGGAGGACGGGCACCACGCTTCAGCCGGAGACCATCGTCCGGCTCTGCCGGGACGTGGAGAACATCGCGGGCGTCAAGGACGCTACGGGCAACATCAGCCAGACCGCCCATCTGATGAGCATCGCCGGCGGCTGCGTGGATCTGTATTCCGGAGAGGACGCCATCATCGTCCCCATCCTGTCGCTGGGCGGCAAGGGCGTGATTTCCGTCCTGTCCAACGTCGCGCCGCGCCAGACCCATGAGATCTGCAGCAGGTACTTCGAAGGGGATGTGGAGGGGAGCGCCGCGCTGCAGCTGAAGGCCGTGCCCCTGGTGGAAGCGCTGTTTTCCGAGGTGAATCCGATTCCGGTGAAGAAGGGGCTGGAGCTGATGGGGATGTGCGGCGGAAGGCTGCGGATGCCTCTGACGGAGATGGAACCCGCGCATGCGGCGAAGCTGGAAGAAGAGATGAAGGCCTTCGGAGTGTTATAAGACGGCGCGCAGGCGTCGGGACAAAGTGGATTTTCTGCAGGCCGGGACGTTATGCCCCGGCCTGTTTGTCGAAAGCGTTCGGAAGAAGGGAGTAAAAGAAGATGGTAAAAGCGATTATGCACGGCTGCAACGGCAGGATGGGACAGATGATCACGAAACTCGTGCAGGAGACGGAAGGGATCGGGATCGTGGCGGGAGTGGACCCGATGGAGGGCGTTTCCAACCCCTACCCGGTCTATCAGAAGCTGGAGGACTGCGGGGAAGAGGCGGACGTGGTCATCGATTTCGCGTCCGCGAAGGCTGCGGACGCCCTGCTGGATTACTGCGTGAGCAGGAAGATTCCCTGCGTGCTCTGCACCACAGGGCTCTCCGCGGAGCAGCTGAAACGGGTCGAAGAGGCGTCCGGACAGGTGGCGGTGCTGCGTTCCGCCAACATGTCCATGGGGATCAATCTGCTGCTGAAGCTTCTGAAGGAAGCGGCGCCGGTCCTGGCGGATGCGGGCTTCGATATCGAGATCGTGGAAAAGCACCACAATCAGAAGGTGGACGCGCCCAGCGGGACCGCGCTGGCGCTGGCGGATGCTGTCAACGAAGGGCTGAGAGAGGATTACGACTACGTGTATGACCGGAGCGGGAGGAGAGAGAAGCGCCCGAAACGGGAAATCGGCATTTCCGCCGTCCGGGGCGGAACCATCGTGGGCGATCACGATGTGATTTTTGCGGGCACGGACGAAGTGATCACATTTTCCCACGTGGCGTATTCCAGAGCGGTTTTTGCGAAGGGAGCCATTCAGGCGGCCAGATTTCTGGCGGGAAAGCCGGCGGGAATGTATTCCATGAGCGACGTGATCGACGGGGAATGAACGAAAAAGGAGAATGGGAGGAGGGAATATGGAAGACTTCGAATATAAAATCTATCTGAAAAGTCTGTCCAGGCAGTTTCCGACGATTGCGGACGCTGCCACGGAGATCATCAATCTGCAGGCCATCATGAGCCTGCCCAAAGGCACGGAGCACTTCCTGACCGATATTCACGGGGAATGGGAGCAGTTCAACCATGTGCTCAAAAACGGTTCCGGATCGGTGAAGCGCAAACTCGACGAAGAATTCGGCAATACGCTGAGCGCCAGAGACAAGCGCAGCCTGGCTACGCTGATCTATTATCCCAGGGAAAAGCTGGAGCTGATTCTGGAAGAGGAAGAGGACCAGGAGGTTCTGGAGGACTGGTTTAAGATTACCATCCACCGGCTGGTGCAGATGACGAAGCGCGTCTCCTCCAAATACACCAGATCGAAGGTGCGCAAGGCCCTGCCGAAGGATTTCTCCTATGTGATCGAAGAGCTGATCACGGAAAAAGAGGAGATTCAGGACAAGGAACTTTATTATAATGAGATCATCCACACCATTATCCGGATCGGGCGCGCGCCGGAGTGCATCATCGCCCTCTGCGAACTGATTCAGCGGCTTGTCATCGACCACCTGCACATCGTGGGGGATATTTATGACAGGGGGACGGGCCCTCACATCATCATGGATACCCTCAGCCAGTATCATTCGGTGGATATCCAGTGGGGAAATCACGACGTGGTGTGGATGGGGGCGGCCAGCGGACATACGGCCTGCATCGCCACGGTGATCCGCGTATCCGCCCGCTACGGGAATCTGGACATCCTGGAAGAAGGATACGGGATCAACCTGATCCCCCTCGCCACCTTCGCCATGAAGGTGTATGAGAACACGGACTGCAGCGCCTTTTCCATCAAGTACGGACAGGATTACAATACGAAGGATCTTCAGCTGGACATGATGATGCACAAGGCCATCGCCATCATCCAGCTCAAGCTGGAAGGGCAGGTCATCCGTCAGCACCCGGAATTTGAAATGGACGACCGCCTGCTTCTGGATAAGATCAACTATGAGACGAAGACGGTGAACATCGGCGGAAAAGAGTATCCGATGAAGGATCTGGATTTCCCTACGGTGGATCCGGCCGATCCTTACCGGCTGACCGAGGAGGAAGAGCTGGTGGTGGACCGCCTGCGCCATGCCTTCGTACACTGCGAGAAGCTCCAGCGCCATGTCCGTTTCCTCTTCTCCAAGGGAAGCCTGTATAAGGTTCACAATTCCAACCTGCTCTACCACGGCTGCGTTCCCATGGACGAGAACGGAAACTTCAGCGCCGTCAACGTTTACGGAAAGCGCTACAGCGGCAAGGCCCTGTACGATGCGCTGGAAACCTATGCGAGAAAAGGATATTACTCCCAGGACCGTCAGGAGAGGAGAAAGGGGCGGGATATCCTCTGGTATATCTGGGCCGGCCCCAATTCCCCGGTTTTCGGCAAAGATAAGATGGCCACGTTCGAGCGTTACTTCGTGGAGGAAAAGGAAACCCACAGGGAAGTGAAGAACGCCTACTACAGCCTGCTGGACGACGAGACGACCATCAACAAAATCCTGCGGGAATTCGGCCTGGACGAATCCCATTCCCACATCGTCAACGGCCACGTGCCCGTGGAACTCAAGAAGGGAGAGACGCCAATCAAGTGCGGCGGCAAGCTGCTGATCATCGATGGCGGCTTTTCCAGGGCCTATCAGAGCAAAACGGGAATCGCGGGCTATACCCTGGTGGCCAATTCCCACGGGCTGAACCTGGTGGCCCATAAGCCCTTCGAGTCCGCGGAAGCGGCCATCCGGGATGAGGCTGACATCGTTTCGGACACCATCATCGTGGAAACGGCGGCGCACCGCCTTATGGTTTCCGATACCGATGTAGGGGCGGAGCTCAAGCAGAGCATCGTCCATCTGGAAAAGCTTCTGGAAGCTTATCAGGACGGCACCCTGATCGAAAAAGGGGTCTGACGGCAACCCTCCCCCGGCGTTTCGGCGCCGGGGGTTCGCTGCGGACGGGGAGACGACGGGGATTTCAGAAATTCCTTAAAAAAATGCTTTTCTTTTCCGCCGTCTTGTGTTATATTAGACGCATGGGGCATTGGCGCAGCTGGGAGCGCGCCACACTGGCAGTGTGGAGGTCACGGGTTCGAATCCCGTATGCTCCATTTTTTCATGCAATAAATTTCCTCTCCGACGTTTCGGTCTCCGCTGAATTGATAGCCATATCCGACGATGGTTTTTATGTAATCGCAGGGGCCGGCATATGGCCGGAGTTTTTTTCTTATCTGAAACACCGTATTTTCTACGGCGTGGCAGCAGTGGTTCGATGGCTCTCCCCATACCGTCTCATAAATCTGTTCTTTGGGAAAGGCCTTTTCGGGATTGGAATACAGCAGATGTAAAAGGCCGAATTCTTTTCCGGTCAGACGGATTTTATTCCGGCCCAGAAAGACGCAGCGCTGGCTCAAATCCATGTTCAGGCAAGGGCTTTCCGGCCGCAGCCCCCAGAATTTTCGCGCCGTGGCGCAGTCTTTCCGGATTTGCTCCAGCAACGAGGACAATTCGTCGAACCGTTTCACGTTCCGGATTTTTTGGCAGAGTTCAATGCGGATCGTACGGCCGTAGAGATCCCCCTCGAAATCCAGCAGAAAGGTTTCCGTTCTGATATCACCGCCGTCTTCCAGGGTGGGCCGCGTCCCGATATGCGTGACGCCATGGAAGACCCGTTCTTCCAGAAATACCCTTGAAAGGTATACGCCCGGTTCCGGGGGTTCTTTTCCCTCCCTTTTCCCATGCGCTTATCTCTCCGGGGTTTCATCGTTTGCTGCGGGCAGATATCCGCTCTTTTTTAAACCCGTGGCGACCGGCCTGTACAGCAGACCCGTGAAAAGGGCGTTGAGCCCGCCCTTCAATAAATTGAAAGGGAGGAAAACCGGAAGCAGGAGTTCTGCAACCGCCTCCCTGGAGTATCCCAGATAAAGAGGCGTCACCAGATAATTCCACAGCAGCATGACCACGACGGTGAGCATCCATCCGGCCAGCAGCCCTGCGGCCGCTCCCGAAGCGGACCTCCTCTTTCGGTAGAGGAAGGACGCCGTCCCCGCGAAGGACAGCGTCTGCACGATGTTCATCAGGCAGCCTAAAATCCCTGTATCGCTGACCGTGATCATTTCCACGGCCGCCACGATGACCGATACGAGACAGGCGGTGGAAGGCCCCCAGAGAAAGCCTCCCAGCGTTACGACCACATCAGAAGGGTCGTATTTCAAAAACAGGATGACGGGGACTCTTCCCACCGCCATAACGATCCAGGCAAGGGCGCAAAGCGCTCCTGTTATCACGGGGCCTCCGTTTTCTTTCCTCATGCTCTTTTCCTCCTCCGCTAAAAAGCGTATGCATAAATATGACACAATGTAAAAACACCCGAAAAATGTCTTTCAGGTGTTTTCATAAGGAAGAAACTGCAGGAAAGGACGGATGCCCCGCCTGCAGAAACCGGATAAAATCTTCTTCCATCCAGACTTTACTGTTGGTTTTGGAATTGCACCAAATCGTGCGCAATGCGCTCGCGGACTTTACCGCCAGTCGGGAATCTCACCCTGCCCTGAAGACCTTCGATTCAGTTGTCTGGCACATTATAGCATTTCCCTTTTTGAACGGCAACTGCCCGCCGGGAAATCGGAAACTTTTCGGAAATGCGGAGGAATTTTTTTCGCGATCAAAGGGAATAAAGACCGGAAGGGCGCCTGCGCGGACGCCCTTCCGGTTTCGACTCTATTTTCTTTCCCGTTTTTCGGACTTCAGCGCCTCATATTAAGGTGCGGTCTTCGTCACATCGTCCGCGATATCTTTCACGCCGTTTCCTACGTCGTCCGCAACGTCCTTCACCGCGTGTCCCGCGTCGTCGATCATATCCCCGGCGTCCTTTGCCAGATTGCCCGCCGTGTCGGCCGCATCATCCATCACGTTTCCCGTATCCGTCGAAGTGGATGCGGATTCCTCCACCGCGTTTGCCGTAGGATCGGTAACGGAATTGTTCAGGGATTCCGAATTCGTCTCCGGGTTCGTTTCCGAATTCATTTCCGGGTTCGTTTCGGAGCCGTCAAACGCCTCCGTTTCCGACGGGGCGGAAGCGTCCGTCCCGTCAGCGCCGGTATCCGGACGGCTCTCCGTCACGGTATTGCCGGCCATATCCTCCGGATCCGTATTTCCCTTATCCGATCCGCAGCCTGCCGCAAGGGAAAACAGGCACATGAGCAGAAACAGAGGAACCATTTTTTGAAGCTTCTTCATAAATTTTTCTCTCCTTTCATCTGAGCAGTCACCTGACTCCTGGTTTAGTATGCGGATTTTCATTGCATAAAATACAGCTTTCGAGTAAAATAATTGTAAAATATACTCGAGGGGTGATGAGATGGAATTCCGACCTTGTATCGATATTCATAACGGGAAAGTGAAGCAGCTGGTGGGGGCCAGCGTGCAGGATCAGGACGATACCGCCCGGGAAAATTATGTCTCCGGAGAAGGCGCGGCCTGGTTTGCCGGCCTGTTTTCTCAAAAAAATCTGAAAAACGGGCATGTGATCCTGCTGAACAGCAAGGACAGCCCCCACTATGAACAGACCCGCAGCCAGGCTCTGGAAGCCCTGAACGCCTATCCCGGAGGGCTGCAGATCGGCGGAGGCATCACCGCTGAGAACGCCCGGGAATATCTGGACGCGGGCGCTTCCCATGTCATCGTCACATCCTATGTTTTCCAGAACGGGAACATTTCATTCGAAAATCTCAGCCGGCTCGTGGACTGCGTGGGAAGGAAGAAGCTGGTGCTGGACTTAAGCTGCAGGAAGAAGGACGGGCGATACTATATCGTCACGGACAGATGGCAGAAATATACCAGAGTTTCCCTCTCGCCCGACATCCTCACCATGCTGGCTTCCTTCTGCGACGAATTCCTGATTCACGGCGTGGACGTGGAAGGCACGAAAAACGGCGTGGAAGAGGAGCTGATCGAAATGCTGGGAAGCTGGAACCAGATCCCCATCACCTATGCCGGCGGCATTCGCTCCTTCGAGGACATCGACAAAATACGCCGCGCCGGCAACGGCAAAATCCATATCACGGTAGGGAGCGCCCTGGACCTTTACGGCGGGAATCTCCCCTTCGAACAGACGGTGGCCTATACGCAGCAGGATTTTTGAGCGGGCGCGACTGCTCAAAAATCCGTCGGCCTTTTTCGGCATCGCCTTCAAAACAGTGCCCGGTTTTGAACAATGACAAAACCCCTGCAGAATCGACGATCCTGCAGGGGTTTCTTCATGGACCCGAAGGGATTCGAACCCTCGGTCTCTGCGTTGCGAACGCAGCGCTTTCCCAGCTAAGCTACGAGCCCATACGGATGATCTCGACCGGATGACCGTATCGGGATATTCCGTCAAGTGGAAGCAACGGGGCTCGAACCCGTGGCCTCTCGCGTGTGAGGCGAACGCTCATCCCAGCTGAGCTATGCTTCCGTGTGCTGACAAAAACTATTGTACCACGTTATCAAAAAGAATCAAGCCCTAATTTCAATTTTTTTAAACTTTTTCTGACACGGGCGGAGAGAAGGGAATAACGAAAAAAGGACCCTGAAAATCAGGATCCTTTTCATCGGAGTGACAAGACTTGAACTTGCGGCCTCTTCGTCCCTAACGAAGCGCTCTACCACCTGAGCCACACCCCGATTCATCCGATTCTCTCAACCGGACGAATAGTATCTTACCTCAAACGACAGAATAAGTCAATACCAATTTGAAAAAATTTCATTTTTCCTTCCGGCTTTCGAAAAGTTCGCCGCAGGAATCGATGAGCTTTTCGATGATGAGCTTTTTCACATAGACGTCGAAGCTGAGCATGCAGAGGAAGGAAAAGGTGCGGAGGAACGCCTGATCTTCTTCGGGGGCTTCCGAAAAAGTGCCCTGCGCCTTTTGAAACTTTTCGGCCACGTCCTTCTTTAAGAATTCCACCTCCGCCTTCTCCAGGCCGAACACTTCGTTATAGATATCCTCCAGGCAGAAGCTGTCCCCCTTTTTGTGGAAATAGCGTTCCGTGATGGGGCGGAGAATGGTCTGAATATCGCTGATGGAGAGGATGCCCTTATAATAGTAGATAAAGATCAGGAGCAAAATGTGCTCCCGGGAATATTTCTTTTTGGAAGGGGGCGGCAGGAGATCGTTTTTGGCGTAATTGTTGATCATGGTTTTGGTGAGGATCTTGTCGTCCTCGGGATTCCGGGCTGAATTTTTCAGCCGGCTTCCCATGAAGGTGGTCACCTGATCCATGTACAGCTCGATATCGGGGATGTCCTGCGTGCGGATGTAGTCGATCCGATCCAGGCTGTTCAAAATGCTTTGCAGTAAATCTTCTGATTCCAGTGTCATATCCGTTTTCTCCTTTTCCTCATTATATAGTATTCAAAACTACATCGCAAGCTCTTTTTGGGAGGCCGGGGAGCGCATAAAGTAACCGTTCAGCCATGCCGTTCATCATTTGACGGATTCCGCTGAATTGGCTGCGCAAAAGGCTGCTGGCCGTCAAAGGATTCCTGTCGGGCGTCCGCCCTATAGGAGTATATCTGAACTGTCACCGCATAAAAGGGAGAAGAGCCGGGCAACCTATCCGAAAAAGGAGGCGGTCTGGATGGACTATTTAAACGCTTTCTGGGTGGGCGGCCTGATCTGCGCCCTGGTCCAGATCCTGTTGGAAAAAACGAAGCTCATGCCGGGAAGGATTATGGTTTTGCTGGTGTGCACGGGAGCCGTGCTGGGAGCCCTGGGCCTGTATCAGCCCTTTTTGGAGTTCGCCGGGGCGGGGGCCAGCGTCCCGCTGCTGGGGTTTGGAAACGTGCTGATGGAAGGGGTAAAAGAAGCGGTGGATGAACAGGGATTTCTGGGGCTGTTCGCCGGGGGGCTGAAGGCCGGCGCCGTGGGCACTTCTGCGGCCCTGATATTCGGCTATCTGGCCAGCCTGATTTTCAATCCGAAGATGAAAAAATGAGAGGGCTCACCGCCCGGCTTCTCAACTCTCCGTATAGGCGATCTGTCTGGCGGTTAAAAACTGGCGCATGGTTTTATCCCAGCAGGCGTCCAGCGTTTTGTCCAAAACGAAGGAATGAAACGCGGTTCCCGTGACGATGGAAGCGCGGCCTTCCTCGTAGCGGACGGTGATGACCAGCGCCTTTACCTGTTCCGGGGAGAGGGAAGGATCGGCGCCTTTCAGGACGCCGGGTACATAATCCGGGCGCAGATGGAGCATCAGCTTAAAGCGCGACGGGCTGCGCCTGCCCCGGATCATCTGGAACAGCACGGGGCGCATATCGGCCCAGGGCGCGAATTCGAAGGGGCAGACAGAAGGGTCCTCCCGTTCTTCCCTGCTGTAGAATTCGGAATGGATGCGCCCGTCGATGGTGTATTCCACGGCGGTGACAACCTGGGCGCCGGCCAGGAGGAACGAATCGAAGCAGTCCGTTCCCAGCAGTTTTCCCATGAAGTTTTTCAGCTCTGTAATCTGGAAAGATGTCATGTCGATACCTCCAATATCAATAGTATAACAGAAGGTTTCAAAAAAGCCAGACAGAATTGGGGGAATCTCTTTACAAGAGAAAGGGGCACGTGTTATTATATGTAGTAATGAAAACTACATTGAATGTGGTGAGCCTGGAGGAAGCTATGAGTTATAAGATTGTTGTGGACAGCTGCTGCGAATTGCCGGAGGATCTCCGGAAGGACCCCAGATTCGAGATCGTGCCGCTGGGGCTGGAGGTAGGGGACTACCGGATCATGGACGACGAGAGCTTCGATCAGAAGCTGTTTTTGCAGAAGGTGGCGGAATGCCCCACCTGCCCCAAATCCTCCTGCCCGTCTCCCGAGCGTTACATGCAGGCCTGCGAGACGGATGCGGATCACGTCTATATCGTGACCCTGTCTTCCAATTTGAGCGGGAGCCATAACAGCGCCGTGCTCGGGAAGAACCTCTATCTGGAGAAGGACGGGGAGAAGCGGATCCATGTGGTGGATTCCAGATCGGCCTCCTGCGGGGAGACCCAGATCGCGCTGAAGGCCATGGAGCTGGAGGAGCAGGGGCTTCCCTTCGAGACGATCGCGGAGCGGCTGGAGGAATTCAGGAACGGGATGCACACCTATTTCGTCCTGGACAATCTGGAGACGCTCCGGAAGAACGGAAGGCTTACGGGGGTCAAGGCGCTGGTGGCCTCCACTCTGAATATCAAGCCCGTCATGGCGGGGACCAGAGAGGGGACCATCGAGCAGATCGGACAGGGGATCGGGATCCGGAAAGCCCTGCAGAAGATGGCGGACGCGGTGGCCAGGAGCGCGGTGCAGGCGCAGGAGAAGGTGCTCATGATCACCCACTGCAACAACCGGGAAAGGGCGGAGTACATGAAGAAACTGATCCTGGAGAAGATCCGGGTAAAAGATGTGCTGGTGATGGATACGGCCGGCATCAGCAGCATGTATGCCAACGACGGCGGAGTGATCGTCACGCTTTGACGAACGGGGGCGAAAACAGAAGGAAAAAGAGGAGCCGGGATGGAAGGCTATCAGCCCACCGTCCCGGCTCCTCTGTATTCCTTCCGCCAGGTTTCCACCGCCTTCTCGAGAGGGCGGGATTCCCCGAAAGAGAGGCGGAACTGTTTCCCGTCCCGCATGGTCACCCGAAAGAAGTTGATATCCCTGACATAGCGCATGTTGAGGACCGTATGGCTGACCAGCTCGATATAGCTGTAGCAGTCATTCAGGTTGCCGCAGAAGGTCTCGGCCGTCATCTCGGCCACATGCTCTTCCCCGTTGGTGAGGGTCAGGCGCATGGTGCGGTCGTCCGGCACCGCGTAGAGGAGTTCTTCTTCCTCCAGATAAAACGTTTCGAAGCGGTTTCGGAATTCCAGCTTTTTCACGAGGCTGTTTTTGTAAGCGAGGAGCTGGTCGATCATCGCGGACAGCTCCGCGACCTGGATCGGCTTGTCCAGAAACAGGCATTGATCCGGCAAATTGGGAGAGTTGCGGTAGTTTATTTTGCCGCAGCAGAACACGATGGGAACGGAAGTGCCGTCCGTACGGAGCATGTTGGCCAGCTCCACGGCGTCGCAGCCGTCCTCCGTCATGTCCATAAAGAGCGCGTCGTAGATCATGGGAGCTGTCAGGATGGATTCCCGGCTGCCATAGGAGTCCACGTATAAAACGCCCGTGGTGGGAATGCGCCGGTCGGATTCGCGCCCCAAAAGGCGCTCCATCTGTTTTCTGTCAGCAATGTGGTCGTCGCAGATCGCGAGATGCATAGCGGTACCTCCGGAAAAATCACAGGATCGTAAAGGAAAACGGCGAGGCAAAGAGGAGATAGAGGATCGCCGCTGCCTGAAGGATCAGGATGGCGGGCATTCCCCAGACGAAATACCAGTGCCGCGTCTTATGCCGGAACCCGTACATGCCCAGCAGCGAACCGATGCTGCCGCCCAGAAGGGCGATGAGAAACAGGGTGGATTCCGGAATGCGCCAGGCCTTGCGCCTCGCACGGCTCTTGTCGATCCCCATGGCGGCAAACCCGGCTATGTTTACTATTATACCATAAAGGATAAAAATGAAAATGACATCCATATACAAAATTTCCCGTTTATTTTTGTGAAGGGCGCGCACAGTTTTGTGCCCGCCCCCCGAAAAGCCGCGCCGCGAAACCGGCGCGCAATCTGCAGTTGTCCTTCCGCCTTCTGGCGGCCGTCCGAATCCCCGGACCGTCAGCCGTTCTCTTTGGCCGCTTCCTGCATTTTCATGGCGCGTACCTTGCAGGAAAGTCCGAACAGGTTGATGAAGCCCTCCGCGTCGTGATGGTCGTAGAGATCGCCGGTGGTGAAGGAAGCGATGCTCTCGTTGTAGAGGGAGTAGGGAGAAGTGGTGCCGGCTTTGATGATATTGCCCTTATAGAGCTTGAACTTCACTTCGCCGGTCACATATTCCTGGGTTTTCTCCACGAAAGCCTGCACGGCCTCGCGAAGAGGGGTGAACCATTTCCCTTCGTAGACGATCTGGGCCATCCGGTTGCCCATGTCCTTTTTCACCGCATAAGTATCCCTGTCGAGGATCAGCTCTTCCAGCTGCTGATGGGCCTCCATCAGAATCGTTCCGCCGGGGGTCTCATAGACGCCGCGGGACTTCATGCCAACCACGCGGTTTTCCACGATGTCCACGATGCCGATGCCGTGTTTGCCGCCCAGGGCGTTTAAGGTGCGGATGATGTCGGAAACCTTCATGCGCTGGCCGTTGACGCTGACGGGCACGCCCTTTTCGAAGGCCATGGTCACGTACTCGGGCTCATCGGGCGCTTTTTCCGGCGTGGTGCCGAGGACCAGAAGGTGGTCGAAGTTGGGCTCGTTGGCGGGATCCTCCAGTTCCAGCCCCTCATGGCTGATGTGCCACAGGTTCCGGTCGCGGCTGTAGCTGGAATCCGCGGAGAAGGGAAGATCGATGCCGTGCGCCCGGCAGTAGGCGATTTCGGATTCGCGGGAATCCATGGTCCACTTGTCGTTTCTCCAGGCCGCGATGATTTTGATGTCGGGAGCCAGGGCCTTGATGCCCAGCTCGAAGCGGATCTGGTCGTTGCCCTTGCCGGTAGCGCCGTGGCAGATGGCGACAGCGCCCTCCTGACGGGCGATTTCCACCAGCTTTTTGGCGATCAGGGGACGGGCCATGGAGGTGCCCAGAAGATACTTGTTCTCATATACGGCGTTGGCCTGCACGCAGGGAACGATGTATTCGTCGCAGAATTCATCCGTAACGTCCAGAATATACAGTTTGGAAGCGCCGCAGGATTTCGCGCGCTCTTCCAGTCCGTCCAGTTCTTCTTCCTGTCCGCAGTCGATGCAGACGCAGATCACTTCGTAATCGAAGTTCTCCTTCAGCCAGGGGATGATGGCGGTGGTATCCAGGCCGCCGGAGTAAGCCAGAATTACTTTTTCTTTCATTTTAGAATGTCCTCCTTATCGGATTCAAACTGTGATATAATAGAGGCAACAATTCCGTCGCACAGGCGGGATTCTTTGTCCATTCCATACTATACAACAGCAGGGGGGGAATTGCAAGTGAAAAAATATGCAAAATACTTGAATATTATTCATCCGAGTAGTATGATATCACCAAACGCCGGGCCGGATCGGACGGCGTTTTGACAGTCTGAATTTATGGGCCGCACAGGCGGCAGCAAGGAGGGAAATATGATTCGCGCAGGGATTATCGGAGCGACAGGATATGCGGGAGGGGAGCTGGTCCGGCTGCTTTTGGGGCATAAGGACGTGGAGATCAAATGGTATGGTTCCCGCAGTTATATTGAGCAAGAGTATGCATCCGTCTACCGGAATCTGTTTCAGATCGTGGACGACGTGTGCAGGGATGACAATATGAAGGAGCTGGCGGAGCAGGTGGACGTGATTTTCACCGCCACCCCGCAGGGATTTCTGGCTTCCGTGCTGGATGAGGAGCTCCTCAAAAAGGTGAAGGTGGTGGATCTGAGCGCGGATTACAGGATCAGCGACGTGTCCGTCTACGAACAGTGGTATCAGATTCCTCACCGGTCGCCGCAGCTGATCGATCAGGCGGTCTACGGGCTGTGCGAAATCAACCGGGACCGGATCCGCAAAACCAGGCTGGTGGCGAATCCGGGCTGTTACCCCACCTGTTCCATCCTTTCCATCTGGCCGCTTCTGAAAGAGGGGCTGATCGATCCGGACACCATCATCATCGACGCCAAGAGCGGGACGTCCGGAGCGGGGCGGGGAGCGAAGGTCCAGAACCTTTTCTGCGAGGTGAATGAAAATATCAAGGCCTATGGAGTGGCGTCCCACAGGCATACCCCGGAAATCGAGGAGCAGCTGTCCCGGGCTGCCGGGCGCCCTGTGATCCTCAATTTTACGCCGCATCTGGTCCCCATGAACCGGGGCATCCTGGTGACGGCCTACGCTTCCCTGAAGGAAGCCGCGGGCCCGGAGGGCGGCGGCAGCCTGCCTTCGGAAGCGCAGCTGAGGGAAGTCTATGAAAGATATTATGGAAAAGAGAGGTTCGTGCGCTTCCTGCCCGCCGGGATCTGTCCGGAAACCCGCTGGGTGGAGGGCAGCAATTATGTGGATGTGAACATCGCGGTGGATCCCCGCACGAAGCGGGTGATCATGATGGGAGCCATGGACAATCTGGTGAAGGGCGCCGCGGGCCAGGCGGTTCAGAACATGAACCTTTTGTTCGGCCTGCCGGAGGAAGAAGGGCTCATGATGCCCCCGCTGTTCCCTTAAGGAGGGTCTTACGCACGATCCTGACGTCCTTCGGTACAATAGCTCCATGACAGGAAGGACGGCAGAGATTAAACCATGCCTAAAGGGTTTTCGGCATTTCAGAATGGAGGAGAGCATATGAAAAAATTAGGCTTTGGGCTTATGCGCCTGCCGCTTGTAAACGATGATTTCACAAAGCCGGACAAAAAACAGCTGTGTGACATGATTGACTTGTTTCTTGAAAAAGGCTTTCGATATTTTGATACGGCATGGTTTTATCACAACGGGCAATCGGAAGCCGCCGTGAAAGAGTGTCTTGTGGAGCGTTATCCCCGTTCTGCTTTTCTGCTTGCCGATAAAATGCCCCTTATCCTTATCCGCGAAGAAAGTGAGCTGGAGGAATATTTCAATACACAACTTGAGCGGTGTGGTGTGGATTATTTCGATTACTATTTAATCCATGACATGGGCGGTAACCGTCGCAAAGCGGCGGAAGAAACGCATATCTTTGAGTTCCTTTCCGAGAAGAAAAAAGCTGGACTTGTAAAGCATATCGGATTTTCATTCCACGATACTGCCGACGTGTTGGACGTGATATTGTCTGAACACCCGGAAGTCGATTTTGTTCAGATACAACTGAATTATCTTGATTGGGAAAACGACACAATCCAATCTCGTAAATGCTATGAAACCGCAAAAAGACATGGGAAGCCCGTTATCGTTATGGAGCCGGTAAAGGGAGGGACGCTTGCCAATATCCCACAGGAAGCGGAAAACCTGTTTCATGCCTGTCTCACCAATCTGTCTGCCGCTTCGTGGGCAATCCGCTTTGCGGCAAGCCATGAGAATGTGATGTTGGTTTTAAGCGGCATGAGCAATCTGGAACAGGTCAAAGATAATTTGTCCTATATGGAAAACTTCATTCCGTTTACAGAGGAAGAATATGCGTTGGTTCAGAAAGCGGCAGACATTATCAATGGCAATATTGTCATACCCTGTACGGGTTGCGCCTACTGCATCAATAAGTGTCCGAAAAATATAGCCATTCCAAAATATTTTGCTCTCTACAATGCGGATATGCAGGAGTTGGAAACAAAGGCATGGACAGCACAGACCATGCTTTATAGCCATTTTTCTGAACAGTATGGAAGAGCAGGAGAATGTATTGAGTGCGGGCAATGTGAAAAGCTGTGTCCGCAACACCTTCCTGTCCGGGAGTGGTTGAAAAAAGTTACCGCCAGATTTGAGCGGGCTTTGTGACAAAATGATACACAGAGAGTCCCCCGGGGCGCAGATGAAAATCCGGTCATCTGCGCCCCCTTTTAAAAAGAAAACTTTATGGACCACATAGATTTAATTATTTTACATTATATGAAATCGGGCGTACAATAGATATGAAACTACGGGAAATAGAAACACAAAAGAAAAAAGAAAGAGGAAGGGTTACGGGATGAAATTACTGGTAATCGGCGGTGTGGCGGCCGGAACAAAAGCAGCCGCAAAATTCAGGCGCGTCAATCCGGGCGCGGAAGTGACGATCGTGACGAAGGGAAAGGACATTTCCTATGCGGGCTGCGGCCTCCCCTATTATCTGGGAGGCGCCATTGAGGACAGGGATCAGCTGATCGTAAATACCCCTGAAAAATTCGGGGATCTCACCGGCGCCATGGTCTACACCGAACGGGAAGTGATCGCCCTGGATCCGGAGGGAAAGAAGGCGGTGGCGAAGAATCTGCGCACCGGAGCGGAGGAAACGTATGAGTACGACGCCTGTGTGATCGCCACGGGGGCTTCCCCCGTCGTGCCTTCCCTGCCGGGAATGAGCCTTCCCGGGGTTTTCGTGATGCGCACCCCGGACGACGCCATCGAGGCCAGGGACTATATGGAGAAAAACGGCGTGAAGCGCGCCGTGGTGGCAGGCGGCGGGTTCATCGGGCTGGAAGTGGCGGAAAATCTGCTGGCGAAGGGGATTTCCGTGACGGTGATCGATATGGCCGACCAGATCATGCCCGGTTTCGACCGGGAGATAGCGGATTTCGCCGCGCGGCATCTGGAGAAGAAGGGGATCCGCGTGCTGACCTCCACCAAGCTGGAGGGGGTGGCCGGAAGCCGCAGGGCGGAGGGCGTGCAGACGGACCGCGGGCTGCTTCCTGCGGATCTGGTGATCCTTTCTCTGGGCATCCGCCCCAACACGGAGTTTTTGCAGCCAACCGGCATCGAGATGTCCAGAGGCGCGATTCTGGTGGACGAACGGCTGGCGACCAGCCTCAGGGACGTGTATGCGGCCGGGGACTGTGCCATGGTGACCAGCCGCATCACGGGACAGCGGCAGTGGTCGCCCATGGGATCCTCCGCGAACATGGAGGGCCGCACCCTGGCCCTGGCGCTGGGCGGACGCGACGTCTCCTGGCCGGGCGTCCTCGGGACCGGCGTGGTGAAGCTGCCCGGCTTAAACGGAGGACGGACCGGGCTTTCCGAGGAACAGGCGAAGGCGGCGGGCTACGATCCGGTCTGCGCGCTGACGGTGACGGACGACAAGGCGCATTATTATCCCGGAGCGGCGTGGTTTGCCATCAAGCTGGTGGCCGACCGGACGACCCGCAGGCTGCTGGGCGTACAGGTGCTGGGCCCCGGAGCGGTGGACAAGGTGACGGATATCGGCGTGACCGCGGTGACCATGAAAGCCTGCCTGGAAGATCTGACCTGCCTGGATCTGTCCTACGCGCCGCCGTTTTCCACGGCCATCCATCCTTTCGTGCAGGCGGTATGCGTCCTTTTGAATAAGCTCAACGGGGATATGGACAGCTTCACCCCGGCGGAATATCTGGCCGGCGCGGCCAAAGACTACCGCGTGGTGGACGTCAACGCCGCAGGCCCTGTCATCCCCGGAGCTGCCTATGTGGATCTGATTTCGGTGAACGGGGAAGTGCCGGGGCTGGGAAAGGAAGAGAAGCTGCTGCTGGTGTGCGCGAAGGGAAGGCGCGCCTATCTGCTGCAAAACCGCCTGAAGCACTATGGCTATACCAATACGAAGGTTCTGGAGGGATCCTCCTTCTTCAACGAGATCCGGGTGGAGAAGAAGCCCGGGGCCGTGACGGTGCCCGCGGAGGAGATCACCCGCGTGAAGGCGCTGGGCTGCCTGCACAACAAGGGGACAGACAACTTCAACGTCCGCGTGATCACCCGCAACGGCAAGGTGACGGCCGCCGAGCAGATGAAGATCGCGGAAGCGGCGGAGAAATTCGGCAGCGGGGACGTTGTGATGACGACCCGTCTGACCATGGAAATCGTGGGCGTGCCCTTCGGAAAGATCGAAGAGCTGCGCGCATTTCTGGCGGAAGCAGGGCTGGAAACCGGGGGAACGGGCTCCAAAGTCCGCCCGGTGGTGGCCTGCAAGGGAACTACCTGCCAGTACGGCCTGCTGGACAGCTACGCCCTGTCCGAGACGATTCACGAGCGGTTCTATCACGGCTACGCGTCCGTGAAGCTGCCTCATAAATTCAAGATCGCGGTGGGCGGCTGTCCCAACAACTGCGTGAAGCCCAACCTCAACGATTTCGGCATCGTGGGCCAGAGGGTGCCCGCCGTGGATCTGGAGAAGTGCAGAGGCTGCGGCCGCTGCCAGGTTTCCCTGGCATGTCCCGTGGGGGCTTCCCAGGTGGTGGACGGCAAGCTGGTGGTGGATCCGGAAAAGTGCAACAACTGCGGCCGCTGCATCGGCAAATGTCCGTTCTCCGCGGTTGCGGACGGTACCTACGGCTACCGGGTCTATATCGGAGGACGCTGGGGCAAGAAGGTGGCGAAGGGCCGGATGCTGGACCGGATCTTTTTGCGGGAGGACGAAGTCCTTTCCGTGCTGGAGAAAGCCATCCTCCTCTTCCGCGAACAGGGCAGGACCGGGGAGCGCTTTGCGGACACCATCGACAGGATCGGCTTTGAAAACGTACAGGAGCAGCTCCTTTCGGACGATATTCTGAGCAGGAAAGAGGAAATCGTCGGAGCTCAGCTGCACTTAAAGGGCGGCGCCACCTGCTGACGGCCGGCTGGCGGGGAAAAACGGAGAAGGGGCCTTCGCGAAAGATTCCGGAAAACGGACGGGTTGCCGCGAAGGCCCCGTTTGACGGAGAAACGGGATTATGGAATGCATCAGTATCAGTCATAAAACGGCCGGAGCCGGCCTGCGGCAGCGCTTCGCCTTTTCGGGACAGGAGGCCGAAGCGTTTGTGAAGGGGCTTATGGAACGGGAGGAAATCGGGCAGGCGGTGCTTTTGTCCACCTGCAACCGGACGGAACTCTATGTGCAGGGCCGGCCGGGCGTTTTCGGCCTGCTGGAAGAACTGCTGGCGGCCAGGGCGGGGCTGGATGCGGAGAGCATCCGGGAAACGGCCCGCCGCTATGAGGGGAAGGGGGCCGTGCGCCACCTCTTTTCCGTGACCTGCGGGATCGATTCCATGGTGGTGGGAGAGGACGAGATCCTGGGTCAGGTGCGCGACGCCTACGGGAGGTCCGTGGCCTGCGGTGCGGCCGGATATGAGGTCCACGCGATCTTTCAGGCGGCTCTGGCCTGCGCCAAACGGATCAAAACGGAGACGGGCCTTTCCAGAAGTTCCGTTTCGGTGGCGACCCTGGCGGCGGCGGAGGTATTTCATCTCCGTCCGGGGGCAAAGACCGTCCTGCTCATCGGCAGCAGCGGCAAAATCGGCGGGACGATTCTCAAAAATCTGCTCAGCCGGGAGGAAATCCGGGTGGTGGCCACCACCAGAACCCACAGAGGGCTGTATCAGGACGGCAGCGGCCGGGTGAAAAACGTGGATTACCGGGATCGCTACGACTGGCTGGAGGAAGCGGACGCGGTGATTTCCGCCACCGCCAGCCCGCACTATACCATCACTGCCGGCCGTGCCCAAAAGGCCATGAAGGCCGGCAAAGAGAGGCTGTTCGTGGACGTTTCCGTGCCGCCGGACATCGATGGAAAAATCGGGCGGCTGCCGGGCTGCAGGCTGTTGTCCATCGACGATTTCAACAGGCTGGCGGACCAAAACAACGAAAGGAAGCGGCAGGCTGCGGCCGACGCCGCCCAGATCGTGGAGGAGGAGGCGGAAACCCTGTTCAAGGCGCTGGCTTTGCACGGGGCTGCGGACCGGATCGCCGGATGGAAGGAGCGTTACGAGGGCAGGCCCTTTGAAAAGCTGCTCTATCGGCTGCGGGACGAGCTGGACAGCGGATCCTTCGAGGCCCTTCTGCGGGCGCTGGGATAACGGAAAAGACGAAGAGGGGACATGGGATGGGATATTTTCCTTTTTTTATGGACATCGAAGGCAAAAAGGGCGTCATCGTCGGGGGAGGGGCCGTGGCGGCCCGGAAGGCGGAGAAGCTGAGGGATTTCGGCCCCAGGCTGGTGGCGGTAGCGCCCGAATTCTGCGGGGCGTTTCGTAAAATCGCGCGAACATATCCCGTTTCGCTGGTGGAAAGGAGCTTCGAGCCGGAAGATCTGGAGGGCGCGGCCTTCGTCGTCGCTGCTACGGACGACGGGGCGGTAAACGGGAGAATTTCGGACTGGTGCAGGAGGCGGGGCGTTCCCGTGAACGTGGTGGACGACCGGGAAAAATGTACGTTTTTCTTTCCGGCCCTGGTGAAGGAAGGGGCGCTGACCGTGGGGATTTCCACGGACGGAAAATGCCCCGCGGCGTCGGCCTTTCTGAGGGAACAGGTGGAGCGCTGCCTGCCGGAAGGGATCGGCGCGGTCATCGACCTTTTGGGCCAGCTGCGGCCGGAGGTGGCGGAAGGGATCGACCGGCAGACCGACCGGGCTCAGGCGATGGAAAAGCTGTTTCTCTACAGCCTGCGCCGGGGCGGGGAAGTGACGCTGCAGGAGCTGCGCGATCTGCTGCACGGAATGCGGCAGGAAGGACGACGGGACGGATGACAGGAGGGACGGGATGAAGATCAGAATCGGGACGAGAGGAAGCCGCCTGGCCCTCTGCCAGGCCAGGCTGGTGGAAGCGGCGATCCGGCGGGAAGAGAAAGATGTGGAGACGGAGCTGGTGGTCCTGCAGACGAAAGGGGACCGGATTCTGGACCGCCCCCTGTCCGAGATCGGGGACAAGGGGCTGTTCGTTTCGGAATTCGAGCGGGCGCTGACGGAGGGACGGATCGATCTGGCGGTCCATTCCGCCAAAGACCTGCCGGTTCGCCTGGCCCACGGGCTGACGATTTTGGCGGCGCTCCCCCGGGGCGACGTGCGGGACGTGCTGATTTTGCCCAAAGGCGGGAAACGGCCCAGACGGGGGGAGGAATTCGTGCTGGGCACCGGGAGCCAGAGGCGGATCCTGCAGGCGCGGCTGGCCTGGGAAGGGGTTTCCTGCCGCCTGATCCGGGGCAACGTGGAGACCAGGATCCGAAAGCTGGAAGCCGGGGAATACGACGGGATCCTGCTGGCGAAGGCCGGGCTGGACCGGCTGGGAATCGGCCCCGAAACGGCTCCGGAGCTGGATTTTGTCCCGCTGGAAGCCGAACGTTTTCTCCCCGCTGCCTGCCAGGGGATCATCGTGGCGGAGGGCAGGGAAGCCTTTTCTGCGGCGGCGGAGAACGGTTCCCCGGCGGACACCGCCTTTCTGGCGGATCTTTGCCGCCGCATCACCTCCGGCGAAACGAGGCTTTGCTTCGAAACGGAACGGCTGGTGCTGGCCGGGCTGGAAGCGGACTGCAGCCAGGCGGCCGCGGCCTGGTGCCGGATCCGGGACGGCCGGCTGATTCTGGACGCCCGCTACGGGGAGAGGACGTGCCGCTTTTGCGGGGAAGCCTCTTTCGGGGAGGGAGAGCGCCTGGCCGCTTCGGCCGCGCGCGTCTTGAGAGGAGAAATGCAGGGATGAAAACGGGAAGCGTGGTGTTGGCGGGGGCGGGCTGCGGCGGCCTCTCTTTGTTGACGGAAGGGGTGCGCCGCCAGCTGGAAAGCTGCGATGCGCTGGTCTACGACGATCTCATCGATCGGGAGCTGCTGGATCTGGCGCCGGAAGGCTGCGAAAAAATTTATGTGGGAAAGCGCTGCGGGCGGCATTCCATGAAACAGGAGGAAATCAACCGCCTGCTGATCGAACAGGCGCAGCTGGGCCGGCGGGTGGTGCGCCTAAAAGGCGGCGATCCCTATGTGTTCGGCCGGGGCGGGGAGGAATTTCTGGCCCTTCTGGAGGCGGGGATTTCCTGCAGCTGTCTGCCGGGCATCTCTTCGGCCATCGCTGCCCCGGCAGCGGCGGGCATTCCCGTGACCCATCGAAATCTGAGCCGCAGCGTCACCATCGTCACCGGCACCACGGCACGGGAAGGAGCCCGTAGCGGCCCGGACCTGGACTTCGAAACGCTGGCCCGTCTGGACGGGACGCTGGTGATCCTGATGGGGATGCACTGCCTGGAAACCATCGCCGCCCGGCTGATGGAAGCGGGGAAATCGCCGGATACGCCGGCTGCGGTGATCATGGAAGGGGCTACGCCGGAACAGCGCAGCGTCCGGGCGCCGCTTCGGGATCTGGCGCAGCGGGCCGTAGAGGCGGGGCTGAAAGCGCCGGCGGTCATCGTCATCGGGAAAGTGGCCGGGCTGAAGCTTTTGGCGGAAGAGACGGCCGTGCCGAAGGCGAGCCCTTTGGCGGAAGAGGGCGTTTTTCCGGGGGGCGAAAAGGGCCCCCTGGCGGGCGTCCGGGTGGGCGTGACGGGAAGCCGGAGCTTCGTGGAGCATTTGTCCGCTCGGCTTTCGGAAGAGGGGGCGCGGGCGGAGGACCTGGGATTTCTGGAGATCCGCCCGCTTCCCGGCCAGCTTCCGGACTTTTCCGGCTGGGACTGGCTGGTTTTTACCAGCCCCAACGGGGTGAGCCTGTTTCAAAAGGCCATGCGAAAGGAGCGCAGGGATCTGCGCTGCCTGGCGGGAAAGAAGATCGCGGCCATCGGGCCGGGAACCGCGGCGGCGCTGGAGGAGGCCGGGCTGTATCCGGATTTCGTGCCGGAAATCCACGATGCCGCCCATCTGGGAGAAGGGCTGTGCCGGCGAATGCTGGAACGGCGGGAGGAAGGGAACGCGCGGGGCGCGTTGTTTCTGCGAGCGGCCGCGGGCAGCGCGCAGCTGCTGCAGGCCTTTGCGCGCTGCCATATCCCGTTTCTGGACTGGCCGCTGTACGGGACCGGGGTGGACCGGGAAGCCGTGAGAGCTGCAAAGGAGCGGATGGAAGGCCGCCCGGCGCCGGATTATCTGATCTTCGGCAGCGCCTCCGGCGTCCGGGCCTGGTTCGACGAAACGAAGGGGCTTTTCCCGCCCGAGGGGGGGACGCCGGGAAAGGAGCCCGTCTATGTGTGCATGGGCCCCGCCTGCGCCGCCCAGTTTCGGGCCCTTTCCGACCGGCCGTTTCTGACGGCGGAGCGAAGCAGCGCAGACGGGATCGTGGATTGTCTGAAAGAAGAGGAAGAGCGCAGGCGCGCTTCGGAAGAAGGCAGGATAAATGGAAGGAGGCGTCTGGAATGGAGGAGAATATGCAGAGATTTCGGAGGTTGAGAAGGGACGGACGGATCCGTGGGCTGATGCGGGAAACCAGGCTGTGCGCGAAGGATTTCCTCTATCCCGTGTTCGTCATCGAAGGGGAGAATATCAAAAATCCGGTGGAATCCATGCCCGGGGTGTTTCAGTATTCCATCGACCGGCTGGATGAAATCTTAAAGCCGGCGGAGGAGAGCGGGATCAGCGGGGTGCTGCTGTTCGGCATTCCGGCCAAAAAGGATCCCCTGGGCAGCCAGGCATATGCGAAGGACGGGGTGACGCAGCGGGCGGTCCGCTTCATCCGGGAGCATTACCCGGATCTTTATACGGTTGTGGACGTCTGCCTTTGCGAATACACTTCCCACGGACACTGCGGCCTGGTGTGCGGGGAGGAGATTCAGAACGACGAGACCCTGCCGCTGCTGGCGAAAATGGCGGTGAGCCTGGCGGAGGCCGGAGCGGACATGGTGGCGCCCTCCGACATGATGGACGGCAGGGTGCGGGCCATCCGGGAGGCGCTGGATGAAGCCGGGTTTTCGCAGGTGCCCATCATGGCCTACAGCGCCAAATTCGCTTCCGCCTATTACGGCCCGTTTCGGGATGCCGCCCATTCCGCGCCGGGATTCGGGGACCGCAAAAGCTATCAGATGGATTTCGCAAACGGCCGGGAAGCGCTGCGGGAAATCGAAGCGGATATCCGGGAGGGGGCGGATATCGTCATGGTAAAACCGGGCCTGGCCTATCTGGACGTGCTCCGGGAAGCGGTCCTGAAATTTTCCATGCCCTTCGCGGTCTATAACGTGAGCGGGGAATACGCCATGGTGAAAGCCGCGGCGCAAAACGGATGGATCGACGAGAAAAGAATCGTGACGGAAAATCTGACCGCCATGAAGCGGGCCGGGGCCAAAATCATCATCACCTATCACGCGCTGGATATGGCGGCCTGGCTGAAGGAGGAAGAAGAGGGATGAGCAGATCGGAGGAACTTTTCGAGAAGGCGTCCCGGCTGATGCCGGGCGGGGTGAATTCGCCGGTGCGGGCCTTCGGGGCCGTGGGCGGGCATCCCTTTTTCGTCCGCAGGGCCCAGGGGCCCTGGCTGTACGACGAGGACGGCAGGCGGTATCTGGATTACGTGTGCTCCTGGGGGCCCTGCATCCTGGGGCACGCCTGCCCGCCGGTGATCGAGGCGGTGCAGAAGGCATGCGCGGACGGCCTCACCTTCGGAGCGCCCACGCAAAAAGAGGGGATCCTGGCGGAGATGATCTGCGCCTGCGTGCCGGATGTGGAAATGGTGCGCCTGGTCAGCTCCGGGACGGAGGCGGTGATGAGCGCCGTGCGGCTGGCCAGAGGGTTTACGGGTCGGGAGAAGATCATCAAATTCGCGGGGAACTACCACGGCCATTCGGACGGGCTTCTGGTAAAAGCGGGATCCGGGATGATGACCCAGTCCGTGCCGGACAGCGCGGGCGTGCCGGAGGGCTACGCGAAAACCACCCTGACGGCGGTTTATAACGATCCGGACTCGGTGCGAAGGCTCATGGAAGAAAACCGGGGAGAGGTGGCGGCCGTGGTGGTGGAGCCGGTGGCCGCCAATATGGGCGTGGTGCCGCCCGAACCGGGCTTTCTGGAATTTTTGCGCGCGATCACGGAGGAAAACGGGGCCCTGCTGGTCTTCGACGAGGTGATCACGGGCTTTCGGCTCGGCCTGGGCGGGGCCACGGAATATACCGGCGTCCATGCGGATCTGCACACCTTCGGCAAGATCGTGGGCGGCGGAATGCCTCTGGCGGCCTACGGAGGATCCGAAAAGATCATGTCCTGCGTGGCCCCTCTGGGGCCCGTCTATCAGGCGGGCACCCTTTCGGGCAATCCGGCGGCCGTCACCGCCGGGATCGCCACGCTGAAAATCCTCATGGATCGCCCGCAGCTGTACCGGGAGCTGGACGAAAAGGCCGCCCGCCTGGAGCGCGCCTTTTTGGAGAAGGGGCTGACGGTGAACCGGGCCGGCTCCCTGCTGACCCCCTTCTTTACGGGCGGAAGGGAGGTAAAAAACTACGACGGCGCCCTGCGCTGCGACCGCAGGGCCTTTGCGGACTACTTCGCCTGGATGCTCTCGCAGGACATCTATGTGGCCCCGTCGCCCTTCGAGGCCATGTTCGTATCCGCCGCCCATTCGGACGGGCTCATCGAAGAAACCTGCAGGGCCATCGGGGAATGGAGGGCGGACGCGGGCCGGGACTGAAACGCCGGATGGGGCCGGGCGCAAAACGCCGTCTTGACAGGAAAAGGGGAAGAGCGTACACTGTGATGCAGCAAACCACAGGAGGAGACGGATATGTTTACAATCCGCACGATGCGGAAGGAAGATTACGATCAGGTGTACGATCTGTGGATGTCCATCCACGGGTTTTCCATCCGCAGCATCGACGATTCCCGGGAAGGAGTGGCCCGGTTTTTGCGGCGCAATCCGGACACCAGCGTGGTGGCCGTAGCGGACGGAAAGGTGGTGGGCGCCATTTTGTGCGGCCATGACGGCAGGCGCGGCTGCCTGTATCACGTCTGCGTCCGGGAGGAATACCGGATGCACGGCATCGGAAAGGCCATGGTGGTGGCCTGCATGAACGCCCTGAAAAAGGAGGAGATCAGCAAGGTCTCCCTGATCGCCTTTACGGCCAACGACGTGGGAAACGCGTTCTGGAAGCGGATCGGCTGGACGAAGCGGGAAGATCTGAATTATTATGATTTCGTCCTCAATCGGGAAAACATCGAAAAATTTAACGCATAAATTCCTTGCATAATATTCAAAAACGATGTATATTTATACAAAAATCCCGCGGGATAGAAGAAAGGATGGAAGGGATTATGGAAATCATTGCGGGCGGCGTAACGGCCGCGAAGGGCTTTATGGCGGCCGGGACGGCGGCGGGGATCAAGTACCGGGACAGGAAGGATATGGCCATGGTCCGCAGTCAGGTTCCCTGCCGGGCGGCGGGCGTTTTTACCCGCAACGTGGTGAAAGCGGCGCCGGTGATCTGGGACAGGGAGATCGTCAGCCAAAAGGGGCCGGTGTATGCGGTTGTGGTCAACGCGGGAATCGCCAACGCGTGTACCGGGCAGCAGGGCTATGAAGCCTGCAGCGCCACCGCGGCGGCGGCGGCCGGCGCTCTGGGCGTCGGGGAGCGGGAGGTGCTGGTCTGCTCCACGGGCGTCATCGGGATGCAGCTTCCGCTGGACCGGATTTCGGAAGGGGCGAAAGAGCTGGCCGGCCTGGTGCGCTGCGGACAGGAGGCCGGGCTGGAAGCGGCGGAATCCATCATGACCACGGACACCGTGCCCAAAGAGGCGGCGGTGCGGGTGAAGATCGGCGGAAAGACGGTGACGGTGGGGGGCATGTGCAAGGGCTCCGGCATGATCCATCCGGATATGTGCACCATGCTGGCCTTCGTCACCACGGATGCGGATATCTCCGCAGAGCTGCTGCAGGAAGCGCTCAGCTGTGTCGTGGTGGACACCTTCAACATGGTATCCGTGGACGGGGATACTTCCACCAACGATACCCTGCTGGTGCTGGCCAACGGCTGCGCCCAAAACGAGCCCATCCGTGAGAAGAACGCGGATTACGAAGCCTTCGCGGCGGCCCTGAGCCAGGTCTGCACGGCCCTGGCGAAGAAGATCGCCGGCGATGGGGAAGGGGCCACCGCCCTGTTCGAAGCGAAGGTGACCGGGGCGGATACGAAGGAGCACGCCCGGACCCTGGCCAAATCCGTCATCACCTCCAGCCTGACGAAGGCGGCGATTTTCGGACACGACGCCAACTGGGGGAGGATCCTGTGCGCTCTCGGGTACGCGGGCGTTTCCTTCGATCCGGAAAAAATCGAGCTGTACCTGGAGAGCGGGGCGGGAAGCATCCTGATCTACCGGAACGGAAGCGCGGCGGATTACAGCGAGGAAGAGGCCACGAAAATCCTCTCCTGCCCGGAAGTCACGGCCCGGGTGGATATGAAGATGGGGAGCGAAGAAGCTACGGCCTGGGGCTGCGATCTGACCTATGACTATGTAAAGATCAACGCGGATTACAGGAGCTGAGCGGCCATTTGCGACCGCGCAAAAGCGCTTCGGAACGGAGGAAAAAATGAAAAAGCCGGAAATGGACGAAATCCTGAAGAAAGCGGAGGTGCTCATCGAAGCCCTCCCCTATATACAGAAATTCAACCGGAAAATCATCGTGGTCAAGTACGGCGGCAGCGCCATGAGCAACGAAGAGCTGCAGAAAAACGTCATCAAGGACGTGACCCTGTTAAAGCTGGTGGGATTTAAGCCCATCATCGTCCACGGGGGCGGAAAAGCCATCAGCAGGTGGGTGGAAAAGGCCGGGAAAAAGCCGGAATTCATCAACGGGCTGCGGGTTACGGACGAGGAGACCATGGAGATCGCGGAAATGGTGCTGGGGCGGGTGAACAAGAGCCTGGTTTCCATGGTGGAAGGCCTGGGCGTGGCCGCGGCGGGCATCAGCGGCAAGGACGGCGGCCTGCTTCGGGTCCGGAAAAAATATTCCGACGGGCAGGATATCGGCTTTGTGGGAGAAGTCACTTCGGTGGCGCCCAAAATCCTTTACGACCTGCTGGAAAGGGATTACCTGCCCATCGTGGCGCCGGTGGGGCTGGACGAGGAGTGCAACACGTACAACATCAACGCGGACGACGCAGCCTGCGCCATCGCGAAGGCGGTAGGAGCGGACAAACTGGTCTTTCTGACGGACGTGGAAGGGCTGTATCGGGATTTCGAGGATAAGAGCAGCTTCATTTCCCGGATCAGCGCGGGCGACGCGGAAGAGCTGATCGCGGAGGGGATGATCGGGGGCGGCATGCTGCCGAAGCTGGGAAACTGTACCTCCGCCATCCGAAACGGCGTCAACCGGGTGCACATCCTGGACGGCAGAATTCCCCACTGCCTGCTGCTGGAAATCTTCACGGATCACGGCGTGGGAACCGCCATCGTGGGGGATGAGGACGTCCTGGCCAAAGCCGGGCGCAAAGGCGTCCCCATCCGGTAAATCCAAAGGCATGTCTGAAAAATCGGCGGAAGCGCGCAGGGCGGGAGAGCAGGACGGGAGATCCGCATGGGAAAGAACGGGGCGCGCGGGATCGGACCGCGCGGACCGGATCATGCGGGAACGATGCGGAAAAGGAAGAGGGAAAGGAAACGAGCGGAATATGAGCACGATGCAGCAGTATATCGAGGAGGCGGAAAGCGCCCTTCTGCACACCTATAATCGCTACCAGGTGGTCCTGGACAGGGGCGAGGGCGTATATTTATACGATATCAATGGAAAAAAATACCTGGATTTCGCGTCCGGGATCGCGGTTTTCGCGCTGGGCTATCACTATCAGGATTACGACGACGCGCTGAAGGCCCAGATCGATAAACTGATCCACACCTCCAACTACTATTATAATGTGCCGGCCGTGGAAGCGGCGAAAAAGCTGAAGGCGGTTTCCGGCATGGACCGGGTGTTTTTCACCAACAGCGGGGCGGAGGCCATCGAAGGGGCCATCAAGGCGGCGCGCAAATACGCCTTTTTAAAGGACGGGAAGACGGACCACGAGATCGTCGCCATGGAGCATTCCTTCCACGGCAGGACCATGGGGGCCCTGTCCGTAACGGGGAATCCCAAATACAGGGAAGCCTTTGAGCCGGGGATCGGAAATATCCGCTTCGCCCGGATGAACGATTTCGACAGCGTGCTGGACAACGTCGGCGAAAAGACCTGCGCCATCCTGCTGGAAACGGTACAGGGGGAAGGCGGGATCTTCCCGGCGGAGGAAGGGTTTTTAAAGAGCCTGAGGAAGCTGTGCGACGAGAGGGATATCCTGCTGATCCTGGACGAAATCCAGTGCGGCATGGGGCGCACCGGCTCCATGTTCGCCTGGCAGAAATACGGGGTGAAGCCGGACATCATGGCCTGCGCGAAGGCGCTGGGCTGCGGCGTTCCTGTGGGCGCCTTTCTCATGACGGAAAAAGCAGGGGCCAATTCCTTAAAGGCCGGCGATCACGGGACCACCTACGGGGGAAACCCGCTGGCGTGTGCGGCCATCTGCAAAGTCCTTGATTTATTTGAAAAGAACCATATAATAGAACATGTGGGCGAGATCTCCGGCTATCTGGAAGAGAGGCTGGACGCCCTCGTTTCGAAGGAAAACGGAATTGTGGCCAGGAGGGGCGCAGGGCTGATGCAGGGGCTGGTCTTTGACAGGCCGGTGGCCCCGGTCATCGCTTCCGCGCTGGAAAAGGGGCTGATCCTGATCAACGCGGGCGCGGACGTCATCCGCTTCGTCCCGGCCCTGATCGTCGGCCGCGAAGAGGTGGACGAGATGATGGAAATCCTGGAGAGCTGCCTGGCCGAACAGCGAGCATAGAAGAAAGGAAACGGATCTGTCTTACATGAATCTGAGGAAACGGATACTGGCTGCCGCGGGCATCCTGGCGGCCCTCGGCGGCGTGGCCTTTTTTGCCGCGCAAAGCAGGATGATGCCCGGAGTGATTCCCGAAAACGCCCTCCTCGTCCGCCCCACCCTGACGCTGTGGTATACGGACGAAGCGCTGGAGGATTATCTGGCCAGCGTGGCGCTGGATTATATGGAAGAGTACGACGTGCGGGTGGTGCCGGTCCTGACTTCGGGGCTGGAATATCTGGAGGCGGTCAACGAAGCGTCCCTGCGGGAGGAAAACGCGCCGGACCTGTATCTGGTCACCAACGACAGCCTGGAGCGGGCGTATCTGGCCGGGCTGGCCGCGCCCATCGGGGATCCGGCAGGGGCGGTGACGCAGGAGCGCTTTCCTCAGACGGCGCTGGATGCCGTTACCTGTCAGGGCAGGCTGGTGGCTTACCCGTTTTATTTCGAGACCAGCGCCCTGGTTTACAACCGGACCTATCTGGAGCAGGCCGCTTCCGAAAGCGGCGTTTCCCTGCAAGATCTGATCCCGGAGACCATCGACGACATCCTTTCCTTCGCGGATTCCTACAACGCGTCGGAGGCGGTGGAGGCCGTCTTTAAATGGGACGTGTCGGATATCTTTTACAACTACTTCTTCGCGGGCAATTACATCGATGTGGGAGGGCCCTGCGGGGACGATGCCTCCAGCATCGACATCTACAATCCGGAGGCCGTGAAGGGGCTGAAGGCCTATCAGGACTTAAACCAGTTTTTCTCCATCGATGCGGAGGAGTCCAGCTACGACGCGGTGGTCGCGGATTTTCTGGAGGGCAGGCTGGTATTTACGGTAGCCACCACGGATATGTTGAGCCGGATCGCCCGGGCGGCTTCGGAGGGAACGTTTTCCTGTGAGTACGGCACGGTTGCCCTGCCGGACGTCGACGAAGAGATCCTGACCCGGGGGCTTTCCGTGACCAACGCGGTGGCCGTCAACGGCTACGGCGAAAAGCAGGAGCTGGCCAACGAATTCGCGGCCTGGCTCGTGACGGACGGGACGGACACGATGTACGGCCGGACGGGACGGCTCCCTGCGGTAAACGGCGCCCGGATCGAGGCGGAGGGGGCGAAAGGGTTTCTGGAGGAATACGCGAAATCCGTTCCCATGCCGAAACTGATGCGCACCGCGAATTTCTGGGTGCAGATGGAAATCGCCTGCCAGAAGATCTGGACGGGGGAAAACGTATCCGATATTCTCAAAAGCCTGTCGGAGCAGCTCATGACCCAGGTCACGGGGACGGAATACGTGGAGGAGGAATACATCGAAGTGCCGGAGGAGGAAGAGACGGAATACATCGACGAAGGCATGGATTAACATTCCGGGGAAACGGCGCTTCTGGAGAAAGCCGTTTGCATAAAAATCCGATCATCAGCCATACTTCTTCAAAAAGGAGGTTACGGGATGATCGGATTTTTGATTGCAATTTTATCGGGAGCGCTGATGAGCGTGCAGGGCGTCTTCAATACCCAGGTGACGAAAGCTTCCTCCATCTGGACGGCCAACGCTTTCGTCCAGTTTTCCGCCCTTCTGGTCTGTCTGGCGGCCTGGGCCGTTTCCGACCGCTCCAGCCTGCTCTCCGTCTTTCGGGTGGAACCCAGGTACATGCTGTTGGGAGGCGTGATGGGAGCGGCCATCACCTGGACGGTGATCCGGAGCATGGACGCCCTGGGGCCGGCAAAAGCCGTTCTGTTCATCGTGGTGGCTCAGATCGCGGCGGCTTACCTGATCGAACTGTTCGGGCTGTTCGGGACCCAGCGCCAGCCCTGGGAATGGAGAAAGGCCATCGGCATGGGGCTGGCCGTGGCGGGGATCGCGATCTTCAAATGGAAGTGAAGATGGGACTTGCGAAATCGATTTTTCTGACATACAATGAAATTGCGGCGTAATGGGGTCCTTTTTTGCAGCGGAATGCAAAGAAAGGAAAAAGAAAATGCCGAAATTACAAAGAAATGTTTTTCTCTTCAGATCCGCACTGGCGGGAATCGCGCTGGCGGCCGCGCTGACGGTTTCCGCCTGCAGCGGCGGGAAGGAAGCGGAGTTTTTGCTGGCGGAGACGGCGGAGGCCGTTTCCGGCGCGGCAAAAGGGCAGGGCGATTCGGATGCGGCGGCAAAGGAACAGGAGAGTTCGGCTGCGGCGGAAGCGGAAGAAGACGGCGCGGGGCCGGAGCCCGAAGAGGGCGGAGCGGACGAAAGGGAGCGGACCTGTACGGTACATATTTGCGGGGCAGTGAACCTCCCCGGCGTCTACGAGCTGCCGCAGGACAGCCGCGTGGTGGACGCGGTGGCTGCGGGCGGAGGGTTCTCCGCGGACGCGGATCCGGCAGCCTGCAACCTGGCCCAGCCCGTGACCGACGGATGTCAGATCTACATCATGACCCGGGAGGAGAGCGCCCTGTCGGCAGAGAGCGGCAGAAGCGCCGGCGTGCAGGGGAACGGAGCTGCGGCCCCGGGAGAAGCCCGGCAGGAGGACGGCGGGCTGGTGAATATCAACACCGCGGACAGGGAGCTGCTGAAGACCCTGCCGGGCATCGGGGACAGCAGGGCGGACGCCATCCTGGCCTGGAGGGAAGAAAACGGACGGTTTGAAACGATTGAAGATATTATGAAGGTGAGCGGGATCAAGGAAGGGGCATTTTCCAAATTAAAGGATAAGATTACGACAGGAAGATGAAATCCTGTGTTCCCGCGCAGGATGAGAGGAAGCAATGGCGAAGAAAGTTCTGGTTGTGGATGATGAAAAACTGATTGTGAAGGGGATCCGCTTTAGCCTGGAGCAGGACGGGATGGAGGTGACCTGCGCCTACGACGGGGAAGAAGCCCTGCGCCTGGCCAGGGAGCAGAAGTTCGATATGATCCTTCTGGATATCATGCTGCCGAAGCTCAGCGGCACCGAAGTGTGCCAGCAGATCAGGGAGTTTTCCAACGTGCCCATCGTGATGCTGACGGCAAAGAGCGAGGATATGGACAAGATCATGGGCCTGGAGTACGGGGCGGACGATTATATTACCAAACCGTTTAACATTCTGGAAGTGAAGGCCAGGATCCGGGCGATCATGCGCCGTACCTCAGCCCGGGCGGAGACGGACCGCCAGCCCGGGCTCATCGAGAGCGGCGACATGCGCATGGACTGCGACAGCCGCAGGGTGACCATCTCGGGCAGGGAGGTGAATCTGACCACGAAGGAATTCGACCTGCTGGAGCTTCTGATCAAAAACCCCAACAAGGTCTACAGCCGGGAAAATCTGCTGAAGATCGTCTGGGGGGCGGACTACCCGGGGGATGTTCGCACGGTGGACGTGCACATCCGGCGGCTGCGCGAAAAGATCGAATCCAATCCCAGCGAGCCCCGCTACGTGCATACGAAATGGGGCGTGGGATATTTTTTCCGCGCGTAAGAGAAGCCGAAAGCCAGGGAGAACGCATACATGCATGGAAAGAAAACAGGGTTGTTTCGGAAACTGACGCGCAAAATCCCGCTGCTTCGGAGTCTGAAAACCTATATTTTTGTCCTGATGCTGGTGATCGGAATCGTGCCCAGCATCATCCTGCGGATCGGGATTCTGGAAAGCTATGAGGAGCGAGCCGTTTCCCTGCGGGCGACGGACGTTTATACCCAGTATATGATCATCGCCAACCACCTGCTCAACTACAACTACCTTCAGGGGCCGACCTCGGAGGTCATCAACGCAGAGCTGGAGCAGATGTCCAACCTCTATGACGGCCGGGTGCTGATCATCAACGGAAATTTCCGGATCGTGAAGGATACTTACGGCATCAGCGAGGGAAAGACCGTCATTTCGGAAGAAGTGATCAAATGCTTTAAGGGGGAGAGCGCCACCAGCCACGATTCCAACAACGGGTACATCGAAATGACCATACCCATCGTGGAACAGGTGGAAAAGGACGGCAGGGAGACGTCCGTGGTCAAAGGGGTGATCCTGGCCAGCGCATCCACGGACAGCATCGCGACCACGCTGGACATCATGGAGCGCAAGGCGCTGATCCTGGAGATCGTGATGGCCATTGTCATCGTGGGAGGGGTGTGGTTCTTCTCACACATCCTGATCCGCCCCTTCAACCGCGTCACCCAGGCGATCAACGAAGTCAAGGACGGTTTTACGGACGAGCCTCTCTCCGTGCCCGATTACATCGAGACGGAGCAGATCGTGGACGCCTTCAACCAGCTGCTGGCCCGGATGAAGGTGATCAACGACTCCAGGCAGGAGTTCGTGGCGAACGTGTCCCATGAGCTCAAAACCCCCATGACCTCGGTGAAGGTGCTGGCGGATTCCCTCAATCAGCAGCCGGACGCTCCGGTGGAGCTGTACCGGGAATTCATGCAGGACATCGCGGAGGAGATCGAGCGGGAGAACAAGATCATCAACGACCTTCTGGCGCTGGTGAAAATGGATAAGACCGAGGCGAAGATGGACATTTCCACGGTGGATATCAATCAGCTGCTGGAGTCCACGCTCAAAAGGCTGCGTCCCATCGCCCGCAAAAGGGACGTGGAAGTGGTGCTCGAGAGCATCCGCCCCGTCACCGCCGAGGTGGACGAGGTAAAAGTTTCCCAGATTTTCACGAACCTGGTGGAAAACGCCATCAAGTACAATAAGGAGCACGGCTGGGTCAAGGTGCTTCTGGATGCGGACCATCAGTTTTTTACCGTGGAGATTTCGGATTCCGGAATCGGCATTCCCGAAGGGGATTACGATCACATTTTCGAACGGTTTTACCGGGTGGACAAATCCCACTCCAGGGAAATCGGCGGAACGGGGCTGGGGCTCGCCATCACCCGCAACGCGGTGCTGCTGCACAGAGGCTCCATCAAGGTCAACAGCGTGGAAGGCGAGGGCACCTGCTTTACGGTGAAAATCCCCCTTTCTTACATCAGGTAGGAGGCCGTTTTCATGAAAAGTAATATAACAAAGGGGGGATTCGCCATCCCCTTAAGACGGCTGGCCCTGGCGCTGCTTTTCCTTTTGGCGGTCTCAGGGTGCGGCCGGAGGACGGAAGGGGAGCAGGGAACCGTCGTTTCCGTTTACTATATCAACAAACTGGAGACCAGGATCACCCCGGTGGAGCGCGCGCTGGAAAGCGAGCGGGTGGAGGACCAGGTGGAAGAGGTCTGGGCCGCGCTCCGGGAAAATCCGGTGGAGCTGTCCGTGCGCACGCCGGTGAGCGGATTTGAGGTCAGGAGCTGGAAGATTCAGGAAACCCAGCTGTCCGTCGACGTGAGCGAAGATTACAAAAAGCTGTCCGCCACCACGGAGGTGCTGGTCCGGGCGGCGCTGGTGCGCAGTTTCACCCAGATCCCGGGCATCGACCACGTGGAGATGACGGTGAACGGGGAAGCGCTGACGGACAGCCTGGGCAGCGTGGTGGGCCCCATGACGGCGGACATGTTCATCGACAATGCCGGCAACGAGATCAACGCCTATGAAAAGACGCGGATCAAGCTGTACTTCGCCAACGCGTCGGGAGACGGCCTGGTGGAGAGCCTGGTGACCAGGGTTTACAGCACAAATATTTCCACGGAAAAGCTGGTGGTGGAACAGCTGGTGGCGGGGCCGGGAGAGGACAGCCCGGACTGCTATCCTGTGCTCAATTCCAACACCCGCGTGCTGGGCGTCACCGTCAAGGACGGCGTCTGTTATGTCAACTTTAACGAAGGATTTTTGACCCAGACGAACAACGTAACCGGGGAAGTGGTGATCTATTCCATCGCCAATTCCCTGATCGAACTGCCGAACGTAAACAGGGTTCAGATCGCGGTCAACGGAAAAACCGATCTCATCTATCGGGAAACCTTCGACCTTTCCACGATTTTCGACCGGAACCTGGATCTGGTTTATGACGGCGACGGAGAATCGTAAATTTTTGAGAAGACCTTTATGCGCGGGGCTGCTGCTCTTTCTCGCCCTCTGGCTGCCCGCCGCCCTCTGGGCAGGGCGGTGGAGGAAAACGGAGGGAGAGGGACGGGCCCCGCTGCGGGAAGCATCATTACAGCCCGCCCCCTGTGCGGGGAGTCAACTGCTGCTGGAGGGCACGGCGGCCGGGCTGTTCGAGCCTGCGGATGGGTCGCAGGAAAACTGTTCTTTTGCCCTTTCTGAAATCACTTCTTTTTCCGACGATTTTATTCCCACACAGGAGGACCGCGTCCTCTGCTATTTAAAAGAAGGGGAAGCTCTGCCCAAAACCGGAAGCCGCGTGCGGGTCAGGGGGGAGTGCGGCGCGTTTCGGGCCGCTTCCAATCCGGGGGAATTCGATGCGGCGGGGTACTACGGCGGGCAGGGGTTCGTCTGCCCCCTGTGGGACGTGGCGGTGGAGGCGCAGGGGGAAGGCTTCAGCCGCCCCGGGCAGTTCCTCTACCGGCTGCGCAGGAACACGGCCAGGCTGTACTGGAGGGTGCTGGGGGACGAGGACGGGGCTCTGGCTGCGGCCATGGCCCTGGGCGGGAAAAAGGAGATGGATGAGGAGATCAAAACGCTCTATCAGAATGCGTCCATTTCCCATCTTCTGGCCATCAGCGGCCTGCACATCACCATGATCGGCATGGGATTTTTTTCCGCGCTGCGCCGCCTGCGGATCCCGCTGTGGCCCGCCGCACTGGGTTCGGCCGCCTTTCTGTGCGCCTACGGCGTCATGACCGGGATGAGCGTTTCCACCCGCCGGGCGGTGATCATGTTCGTTTTCCTGCTGGCCGGACGGCTTTTGGGGCGCACGGCGGATTCCCTCACTTCCCTGGCGGCCGCGGCAGCCGCGATTCTGATCCCCTCCCCGGAGTCCGTCTTCGATCCCGGCTTTCAGCTTTCCTTTGCCGCGGCGGCCTCCGCGGTGCTGCTGGCCCCGGCGCTGGCGGATGAAGGAATACGCTCCGCGGCCCCGCAGGAGGGCCGCAGGGCGTTTCTGAAAAGAGCGCTGAACAATCTGAGGAAGAATCTGATGTCCAGCTTCGGAATCACGCTGGGGACGCTGCCCCTGCTGCTGTGGCATTTCTACAAATGGAATCCCTGGTCGGTCCTGGCGAACCTCGCGGTCATCCCCCTGATGGGGATCCTGTTGCCCCTGCTTTTGGCGCTGGCCCTCGCAGGGCTGCCCGCTCCCTGGTTTCCGCAGATGATCCCCGTCTTAAAAGTCCTCTTTTGGCCGGTGCGCCTGATTTTCCTCCTCTACCGGCAGATCTGCACCCTGGCGGTCTGGCTGCCGGGCAGCAGCGTGCACGTTGGGGAACCGAAGCTCTGGCAGATCGCCCTGTTTTCGCTGGGGCTCGCCCTGCTGCTGTGGAAGGGCAGGAAGGTGCGCCCCTCCCTGCGGCTGGGAATGGCGGTGCTGCTGGCCGGCGTTTTTCTGATCCGGCTGCCGGGCCCTTTGACCATCGCAATGCTGGATGTGGGGCAGGGGCAGAGCGTATGCGTGGAAACAAAACATCATTCCTTCTGGCTGCTGGACGCCGGGAGCACTTCCAAAAGCCGCACCGGACAGTATCAGATCGTCCCGTACCTGAAATATCGCGGCGTCCGGAGGCTGGAAGGGATTTTGGTCAGCCACTGGGATGAGGATCATATCAGCGGGCTGGAAGATATTTTCCGCTGGGCGAAGCAGGATCACGTGCCCATAGGAGGGCTCTATCTGCCGCAGACGCTCCTGGAGGATGCGGCTCTGGAAACGCTGCTGGCCCTGGCCGGGGAGTACGAAATCCCCGTGGCGCGGCTCCGGTCCGGCATGGCGCTGACGCGGGACGGGATCACGCTCAGCTGCCTGCATCCCTTCGGAGAGGAGGGGGCGCAGGACCGCAATGAAGTTTCCATGGTGATCCGCCTGACCCAGGGGGAGTTCGCCGCCCTCTTTCCAGGGGATCTTCCACAGGAAGGGGAGGAGCGGCTCGCAGAGCTCTGCGGGGAAGCGGGGCTTTCGGCGGATCTGCTGGCGGCGGGGCACCACGGCGCAAAAAACGCCTCCTGTGCGGCCTTTCTGGAGGCCGTATCCCCGCGGGCCGCCCTGATTTCCTGCGGGGTCGATAACTCCTACGGCCATCCCGCCAGGGAAACGCTGGAACGGTTTGAGGCGAAGGGGATCCCCTGCTTCGTCACGGCGCAGAGGGGAGCGGTTACGGTATCGGTGCGGCAGGGGAAAATGGAAATTCGCTGCTTTTCCTGAAAGGCCGGATGTGGTATGATGCTGAAAGGAAGAGGAAACGGGAGGAAGAAACGAACGTGCAGCAGCTGTTGGAAGACATCAAAAGCGGACAGTTCAAACAGGCCTATCTTCTGTACGGGGAGGAGGCCTATCTGCGCCTGCAGTATCGGGACCGGCTCAAAAACGCGCTGGCCGATCCGTCCGATACCATGAATTTTCACCGGTTCGAAGGGAAAAACACCGACCCCGCAGGGCTCATCGACCTGGCGGAAACCATGCCCTTTTTCGCGCCGCGCAGGGTGATCCTGGTGGAAAACAGCGGCTTTTTCCAAAAGAGCGCCGAGCAGCTGGCGGACTATCTGAAAAGCCCCGCGCCCACCGCGTATTTCGTCTTCGTGGAGACCCAGGTGGACAGGCGAAGCCGGATGTTCAAGGCGGTGAAGGACGCCGGGCGCGCGGTGGAGTTCGCCCAGCAGACCGAGGAGACGTTGAAAAAGTGGATTCTGGCCCAGATCCGGAGGGAAGGGAAAAAAATCTCCGCGGATACCTTAAACCGCTTTCTATCCATGACCGGGACGGATATGGAACACATCAGCAACGAGCTGGAAAAGCTCTTTTGTTATACCATGGACCGGGAAGCGATCCTGGAAGAGGACGTGGACGCGGTGTGCATCCGCCAGATCAGCAGCCGGATTTTCGAGATGGTGGAAGCCATCGCCATGCGCCGTCAGCAACAGGCCCTGAAGCTCTATTACGACCTGCTTTCCTTAAAGGAGCCGCCCATGAGGATCCTGTACCTCATCGGCAGGCAGTTCAACCTGCTCTGGCAGGTGAAAACGCTGAAAAAGGCCGGCTGCGACGACAGGACCATCGCGGAAAAAACAGGGCTGCGCAGCTTTCTGATCAAAAAGTACGCGGGGCAGGCATCCCGGTTTTCGCAGCAGGAGCTGAAGGAAGCGCTGGCCGCCTGCGTGGAGGCGGACGAAGCGGTAAAGACAGGAAAAATGGGGGACGGGATGAGCGTGGAGCTGCTCATCATCCGCTACAGCAGAGGAAAGGAGTAAAGGGGAGTATGGGAAACCTGATATTCGTCATCATCATCGCGGTGATCATCGTCAATTCGGCCAAAAAGGCGCAGGGCGGCAGTCCCAAAGCCGCGGGAAGATCCGGGAAACGGGCCGCGGGCGACGGCGCCATGGGGCGCGCCGGGGCCGGAACGGACAGCACGATGAAGGACAGGACGAAGGCGGACGGGGCGAAAAAGACGTGGGCCTCCCAGTGGACGCAAACCGCCAGAGGGGCGGCCTCCCGGGCCGCTCAGAAGGGGCGGGCCGTTTCGGACGAACCGGACCAGGAGCTCTCCACCACGGAATATCTGCGGCAGAAAGCCCTGGAAGACTCCCGGGAGCACGCTGCTGAAAAACAGCAGGAAAACCTGCGCCTCTACCGCGAGACCGGAGGAAAGGCGCCGGGGCAGAGACATCTGGAATGGGAAGATATGCCCCGTGGGATGAAGCTGGTGCGCTGCGGCTATTGCGGCGCGGAAAACCTGATTCCGGAGCGGGACCGGCCCCAGGACCACACCTGCTATTTCTGCCGGGAAGACCTTTGAGCCTTCACTCCACGGTGACGGATTTGGCCAGATTTCTCGGCTTATCCACGTCCAGCCCACGCCCGAGGGAAACGTAATAGGCCAGAAGCTGAAGCGAAACGATGGACAGAGAGCCCATGAACAGAGGATCGGTTTTGGGAACGAAGAGCACATGGTCCGCCACCTGGGAAAGATCCCGGTGGTCGGGGGTGGTGAGGGCCAGGACGCTGGCACCCCGGGTTTTCACTTCCACGATGTTGCTCAGGGTCTTCGGGTAGATGCGGTCCGATGTGGCCACGGCGATGACGGGCGTTCCCTCCTCCATGAGGGAGATGGTCCCGTGCTTGAGCTCCCCGGCCGCGTAGGCTTCCGAATGGATGTAGGAGATTTCCTTGAGTTTCAGGGAACCTTCCAGGGAAACCGCATAGTCGATCCCCCGCCCCATGAAGAAGACGTGGTCGGCGGCCAGATAGCGGTTGGCCAGGAAGGAGAGCTCATCCGGGGCGGACAACAGCTCCTGCACCTGATCGGGCAGTTTTTTCAGGGAAGAGAGGAGCTCTTTTGCGCGGGCCTCATCGATGGTTCCCCGGACGAGGGCGAACTTTGCCGCCAGCAGGTAAAAGGCCGCCAGCTGACAGCTGTAGGCTTTTGTGGTGGCCACGGAAATTTCCGGGCCGGCGTTGGTGTAGAAAACGCTGTCCGCTTCCCGGGCGATGGAACTGCCGACGACGTTGACGATGGCCAGCACCCGGCTGCCCCGGGCCTTCGCGTCCCGCAGGGCCGCCAGGGAATCGGCGGTTTCCCCGGACTGGCTGACCACGATGACCAGGCTGTCCGGCTCGCAGATGGGATTGCGGTAGCGGTATTCGCTGGCCAGATCGGTCTCCACGGGGATCCGGGCCAGCTCCTCCAGGACGTATTTCCCAGTGACGCCGGCATGCCAGGCGGAGCCGCAGGCCACGATGGTGATGCGCGAAAGCCTCCGGATCTCCTCTTCGGAGAGCCCTAGGTCCTCCAGATCGATCCGGTCCCCCTTCAGACGGGGGAAGATCGTATCCCGCAGGGCTTTGGGCTGTTCGTAAATCTCCTTGAGCATGAAATGCGCGTAGCCGTCCTTCTGAGCCGCGCTCACGTCCCATTCCACGGTGACGGGCTCTTTGGAGAGCAGCTCCCCGTCGATAGAATAGAAGCGGATGTGCTCGTCGGAAAGGGTGGCGATCTCTTCGTTTTCCATGTAGTAAACCGTGCGGGTATGCTCCAGCAGGGCGGGCACGTCGGAGGCGATGAATTTGCCTTCGCCGCAGACGCCGACGATCAGCGGGCTGTCCCGGCGGGCCGCATAGATGTGGTGGGGATGATCCAGAAACATGATGCCCAGGGCATAGGAACCCTCCACCCGGTGCAGAACCTTTTCGATGGCCTCCACGGGATCGCCCCGATAGTATTCCGTGAGCATATGGGCCAGAACCTCTGTGTCCGTCTCCGAGGAGAAGACATATCCCTTTTTCTCCAGCTTCGCCCGAAGCTTTCTGTAGTTTTCGATGATGCCGTTGTGCACCACGGCGATGGTATTTTCCTGATTCATATGAGGGTGGGCGTTCTCGTCGGAAGGGCAGCCGTGGGTGGCCCAGCGGGTATGGCCGATGCCGCAGAATCCGGGCAGCGCCCTGCCGGAGTCCGTGAGTTTCTCCAGGACCGAAAGCCGTCCCGCCGCTTTGGCCATCCGGATCCGTTCCCCGTCGAAAACGGCGATCCCGGCGGAGTCATAGCCCCTGTACTCCAGTCTGGAAAGGCCGTCCAGAACGATGGGGGCCGCCTGCTGATTCCCGATATAGCCTGCAATTCCGCACATAATTCAAATCCTCCTCGCTGAAAATAGAAGGGCGCAGCTATCCTTTCCGTGATAACTGCGCCTTTGCATATTCTTTAGTATATGCGGAAAGAAAAAAAGTGTCAACAATTTTCGGGCGCGCCGCTTCCGGCCCGATTTCATCAGTTCTCCTTTACTTTGCAACTTTAGTATGTTAAAATATGGCCAGACAGGAAAAGAACACGCGGGGCTTTTACGCCCGGTCGGCGCGGCACAGGAGGCTGCGCTGTTTTTATCACACAAAGCAAAGGGGATTGTACGACATGAACAAAAAGATCAAGACCGAAGCGGTGGACCACCTGTTCGAGGCGGTCTTAAGCCTGGAAAGCAGGGAAGAGTGCTATTCCTTCTTCGAAGACCTGTGCACGGTGAACGAGCTGCTCTCCCTCTCCCAGCGGTTTGAAGTGGCGGCCATGCTGCGGGAAGGAAGGACCTATCTGGATATAGCGGAAAAGACCGGCGCTTCCACGGCCACCATCAGCCGGGTGAACCGTTCCCTGAATTACGGAAACGACGGTTACGAGATGGTATTCTCCCGGATGGAAGAAAAAGACCGGTGAGGCCGTATTTCGCGCGAAAACGGTATTTTACTTTTTGCTTTACTTTTTTTCCCGAATGTGGTATGCTTCTGATGTGTAACAAGTAACAATCTAATTTTCTTGGAGGTATCTACATGAACAAGGGTACTGTGAAATGGTTTAACAACCAGAAAGGCTATGGATTCATTTCCGATGAAGCCGGCCATGATGTATTCGTACATTATTCCGGGCTGAACATGGAAGGATTCAAATCTCTGGAAGAAGGCGCGGCTGTAGAGTACGACGTCGTTCAGGGAGAAAAAGGCCCTCAGGCTGTTAACGTAACCAAATTATAAGATTCTCGGATCTTATAGCTGTCTTATCATTAACCTATGTGCCTGTTCTTTAAATAATAAAGACTTTGTTTTTTGTTTTTAAATGAATTCGAACTAGCGAGTGATTAAGAGAGGGGAAAAGCCGGTCATGCGACCGGCTTTTTTCATACGGTAGGAAAGTTCCCTTCCTTAAAACGGCGCTGCGGCCGTCCTGCCCGGAACCGAGAAGAGGGCGATGGGCGGCGCATCGTAGGTGAAGAGAAAGAAGAGCAAAAGCGGCAGGATGAGAAATCCCACGCCCGCCCGGAAAACGGGGGCCGGAAGCGGATTCGGCCGTCTCAGCACCCGAGCCGCCACCAGACAGGTGACGGCGGCGCCGGCAGCGAAGGAAAACAGGTCCATGGCCAGCAGGTGGCGGCCCAGGACGCCCGTGTAAAAGTAAAAAATATCCAGGATGGTAAACATTCCGGCCCAGACGCCGGCGGACATGGCCGCCGGCAGCGTCCCCCTCTTTTCCCGCAGGATCAGCCATCCCGCCGCGGTCATCAAAAGGGCGGGAAAGTAGAGGAGCTTCAGATGTTCCCAGGGGGACTCGCTGACCGGAGAAATCAGTCCGGCCAGCGGGTCCTTCCCGGTGAAATCGTAGAAAAAGTGCAGCAGACAGCCGGCGATGCAGAGAAACACGAAGCCTGCCGCCAGAAAATTCCGGGTTTTTTTATCCATGAGAATCTCCGTTTCGTGCGGTCAATCCAGCGCTTTCCGGGCGAAATCGGTATTGACCAGATCTTCATAGGGCACGCGTTGGGACAGCTCGCCGCCCTCTTCCAGAATATCCTGAAGAAGCGTGAAGGCGTCTTCGGAAAAGATCAGATCCTGTTTCCACGTGTCCTGATCGTAATATCGGGTGATGATGGTCGTCAGGGTTTCCAGGTCGGTCTCCGGAAACTGGGGCTGGATCGCCGCGGCGATTTCCTCCGGAGCGTGTTCGGCCACAAAATCCATGCCCTTTTGCAGGGCGTTGGTGAAGGACTGGATCAGCTCCGGATTGGCCTCGATATAGCTCTTTTTGGCGGAAAAGGAGGTGTAGGGAACATAGCCGGAGTCCTCGCCCAGGGAGGCCACCACGTACCCGTCGCCCTTCTGCTCCAGAGCGGTGGCGTGGGGCTCGAATTCAATCGTATAATCCCCCTGCCCTCCGGAGAAGGCCGCGGCGGTGGAGCCGAAATCGATGCTCTGGTCGATGCTCAGGTCCGCTTTGGGATCGATGCCGTTTTTCTTCAGGATATATTCGAAGACGAGTTCCGGCATCCCGCCCGCGCGGCCGCCCAACACGGTCGTCCCTTTCAGCAGATCCCAGGAAAAATCGTCCGCGGGCTGACGGGAGACCAGGAAATTCCCGGCGCGCTGGGTGAGCTGCGCGAAGTTGATCACGTAATCGTCGGTTCCGCCCAGGTAGGTATAGATGGTGGATTCCGACCCCATGAAGCCGATGTCCGCCTCCCCGGACAGCACGGCGGTCATGGTCTTGTCGGCGCCGAATCCGTTGACCAGATCGATTTCAATCCCTTCCTCTTTAAAATATCCGTTTTCGATGGCGGCATACATGGGGGCGTAAAAAATGGAATGTGCCACTTCATTGAGCGTGACCTTGACGGCCTTCCCATTCGAGCCGCTCCCTTCGCCCAAATCGCCGGCTTTCGTACAGGCGGCCAGTCCGGTGAGCAAAAAGACCGCCAGAAAAGAAAAAATCAGAAGTTTCCTTTTCATCTTATCTCCGAGATGAACGCGAGTTTGTATATCATATGCGTTTTGGCCGGGGAAGGTGAGAAAAAAGGGCGCGAAGAGCCCGCCGGCTGCCGCGAAGTTTCCGATTGTGCAAAAGGGAAAAATCTGATAAAATCGAGGGAGTTGCTACAGAAAAATCATGCAGGAAAAGGGCAGGTGAAGGACGACGATGAGCATTTACGATACATTGAACGACAGGCAGCGGGAAGCGGTCTTTAAGACGAAGGGGCCTGTGCTGATTCTGGCCGGCGCGGGCAGCGGGAAGACGCGGGTTTTGACCCACAGGATCGCCTACCTGATTTCCCATGAAAACGTGCGGCCCTGGAATATCATGGCCATCACATTTACGAATAAGGCGGCCGGGGAGATGCGGGAGCGGGTGGACAATCTGGTGGGACACGGGGCGGAAGCGGTCTGGGTTTCCACGTTTCATTCCAGCTGCGTGCGGATTCTGCGCCGCTATATCGACCGGATCGGCTTCGACACGAATTTTACCATCTACGATACCGACGACAGCAAAAATATCATAAAGGAAGTCTGCAAAAAGCTCCAGATCGACACGAAGACCTATAAGGAAAGAAGCCTGATGGCGGCCATTTCCTCGGCCAAGGACGAACTCGTTTCCCCGGTGGAATACGAGCTCAATACCATGGGAGATTTCGGGAAGCGGAAAATCGCGGAGGTGTACCGGGAGTATCAGAACGCGCTGAAAAAGAACAACGCCCTGGACTTCGACGACCTGATCGTCAAGACGGTGGAGCTGTTTCAGTCCTGTCCGGACGTGCTGGATTCCTATCAGGAGCGGTTTCAGTACATCATGGTGGACGAGTATCAGGATACGAACACCGCGCAGTTCGAGCTGATCCGCCTGCTGGCCAGCAAATACCGGAATCTGTGCGTGGTGGGGGACGACGACCAGTCCATTTACAAATTCCGGGGGGCCAACATCAACAACATTCTGGATTTCGAGAAGGTCTTTCCGGAAGCCGCCGTCATCAAGCTGGAGCAGAACTATCGTTCCACGCAGACGATCCTGGACGCGGCCAACGAGGTGATCCAGAACAACGTGGAGCGCAAGGCGAAAGCGCTCTGGACGGATCAGGGGGAGGGGAGCCCGATTCATTTCCGCCAGTTCGACACCGCCTACGAGGAAGCGGAATTCATCGCGGACGACGTGGCCCGCAGAAAGCGGCTGCGGGACGCGGACTTTCAGGACTGCGCCGTACTGTATCGCACCAACGCCCAGTCCCGCCTGCTGGAGGAACGTTTTATCGTGGAGGGGATTCCCTACGACGTGGTGGGGGGCGTGAACTTCTACGCCCGCAGGGAGATCAAGGATTTGCTGGCCTATCTGAAAACCATCGACAACGGCCAGGACGATCTGCAGGTGCGCCGTATCATCAACGTGCCCAAACGGGGCATCGGAGCTGCCACGATCAATAAGGTGCAGCAGTATGCGGACGAAACCGGGATGAGCTTTTACGACGCCCTGCGCCAGGCGGATCAGGTTCCCGGCCTGGGGAGGAGCGCGTCGAAACTGGAGCCCTTCGTGACGATGATCCAGGCGTTTCGGGCAAAGCTGGAATATTATTCGCTGGAACAGCTGATCCATGAGATTATCGAGAATACGGGGTACGTCAGGGAGCTGGAGGCGTCCGACGAGGAGGACGCCCAGGACCGGATCGACAACATCAACGAGCTGATCAGCAAAGTGGTGGCGTTTGAGACGGTGCATGAGGACGCTACCCTGAGCAGCTTTCTGGCCGAAGTGGCCCTGGTGGCGGACATCGACAACGTGGATGCGGACAACAACCGGGTGCTTCTGATGACGCTGCATTCGGCCAAAGGGCTGGAGTTTCCGGTGGTATATCTGGCCGGCATGGAAGACGGCCTGTTCCCCAGCTACATGAGCATCGTTTCGGACGATCCCACGGCGGTGGAGGAGGAGCGGCGCCTGGCTTATGTGGGAATCACCCGGGCGAAACGGGAATTGACCCTGACCTGCGCAAAGCAGCGGCTGATCCGGGGAGAGACCCAGTACAACGCGGTGAGCCGGTTCGTCCGGGAGATCCCGGGAAATTTGCTGGACGAACGGGTTCCCGGCACGAAACGGTTTTCCTTCGGGGAGGAAAGCAGGGACGGAGAGGGCGGGGAATTTTCCGGCTTCTCGGGTTTTTCCGGGTTTTCGGGATTTTCCGGAGATTCCGGGGACTCTGGCTCCTCAGGCTCCTCAGGCTTCTCCCGGTCTGCCGGCGCATTCGGCTCCTCCGGTGCTTCCGGCTCTTCGGGCGGCGCGTGGAACAGCGGCTTTGGAAGCGGGGCGTTTACCGGATATGAGAAGCCCAAAGCCGTCCTTCGACCGAAGCGGACCGCTGCGGAAAACAGGCCTTTCATCGCGAAGGGAATCGGCGGCCTGGACGGGGTGAACGGGCTTCAGAAGGGCGCCGCCAGGGCCGACAGCCTGGAATACGGCGTGGGCGACCGGGTCAGACATCTGAAATACGGGGACGGGACTGTGACCAATATTGTGGATGGGCCGAGGGACTATCAGGTGACCGTTCAGTTTGACGGACCGGGACAGAAGATCATGTATGCGGCTTTCGCAAAACTGAAAAAAATATAAAAATCTGCGTTTTTGATAGTAAAATTGTCCAAAGGGTGGTATGATAAGTACATCGAATGATCGAAGGGCAATGCTTCATGCTAGAAATAGAAAGGATGGGTGAACAGTATGGCAAGACTGGATGAGATCATGGAAGCGATCAAAACGAACGAGATTCTGAAGAGAAAGGACGATCGGAAAAACAACTGGATTTTCTGGGCGCTGGCCATCGTGGGCGCTGTGGTTGTGATCGCGGGGATCGCTTATGCGGTATACCGTTATCTGACCCCGGACTATCTGGAAGATTTCGACGATGATTTTGACGATGACTTCGAGGATGAGGATCTCGACGAGGAGAAGGACGGCGTCAAAGAGGAAGCCAAAAGCGCCGCTCCCAAAGCGGACGAACAGCAGGAAGCCGAGGCGTAAGAGAGCGCCGTCGGATTTCTCAAAACAGGACGGTTGAAAGGCGGGTTGCCCCGATGCAGACAGGATCTGAGATCCTGGCCGGGATAGGGGCACCCGCTTTTTTATACGATGGGGAAGTTGCTTTTATGCCGCATAAAAACATACGACGGATCGAGCTGTGGCAAAAAAGAACTTCGGAACGGAGGAAAACGGTGAAAAAGGGACAGATCAGGACAGGAATCGTAGAAGAGGTGAAATTCCCGAACAGAGCGGTCGTGCGCCTGTTTGCGGAGGAAAACGGAGCGGAAGGAAAACGTTCCACGGATGCCCCGGAGGGCGTCGGGGAAGAATACTGCACGGTCAAGGGCGCGCTGCCCGGGCAGAAGGTTTTGCTGGTTGTGACGAAGGTGCGGAAGGGAAAGGGCGAAGGCAGGCTGAAAGAAATCCTGGAGCCGTCCCCGCTGGAAACCTCGCTGGGGGGAGCGGACTGCTGCAGGCATTTCGGGATCTGCGGCGGCTGCAGCTATCTTTCCATGCCATACGGGGAAACCCTTCGCCTCAAGGAGAGGCAGGTCCGGGCACTTCTGGATCCCGTGCTGGCAGGGCAGGAGCGGGAATGCGCGTTCGAGCCCATCAAACCCAGTCCGGACCGTTTCGGCTATCGCAACAAGATGGAGTTTTCCTTCGGGGACGAGGTGAAAGACGGCCCTCTGGCGCTGGGAATGCACAGGAAGGGCAGCTTTTACGACGTGGTTACGGTGGACGACTGCCGCATCGTGGACGGGGATTACCGGAAAATCCTGATCCACACGCTACAGTATTTTCAGCGGGAAAACCTCCCCTTTTTCCATCGCTACACCCATGAGGGCTATCTGCGCCATCTTCTGGTGCGCAAGGCTTCGAAAACGGGGGAGATTCTCATCGCTCTGGTGACCACGACGCAGCTTTCCCCGGATCTGACGCCCTGGAAGGAAATGCTGCTGGCCCTTCCCCTGGAGGGAAAGATCGCCGGGATCCTGCAAATCTGCAACGATTCCGTGGCGGATGCGGTAAAAAGCGACGAAACCCGGATTTTATACGGTAAGGATTTCTTTTACGAAGAGCTTCTGGGCCTGAAGTTTCAGATTTCCACCTTTTCCTTCTTCCAGACAAACAGCCGGGGCGCGGAAGTTCTCTATGAGACGGCGCGGGAGTATATCGGCGATCTGACCGGCGAGGACGGAAAGCCGAAAAGCGTGGTGTTCGATCTGTACAGCGGAACCGGCACCATCGCCCAGCTCATGGCCCCCGTGGCCAAAAAGGTCATCGGCGTGGAAATCGTGGAGGAGGCCGTGGAGGCCGCCCGGGAAAACGCCCGCCGAAACGGCCTGGACAACTGCGAGTTCATCGCGGGGGACGTGCTCAAAGTGCTGGATACCATTGAGGATAAGCCGGATTTCATCATCCTGGACCCTCCGCGGGACGGGGTGAATCCCAAAGCGCTGTCCCGGATCATCGCCTACGGCGTTCCCCGCCTTGTGTACATTTCCTGCAAGCCCACCAGCCTGGCGCGCGACCTGGAGATTTTCCTGGAAAACGGGTACGAGGCGGTGCGGTGCGTGCCGGTGGACATGTTCCCGTGGACGGGGAATGTGGAGACGGTTGTCTTGCTTTCCAAGGGAAAAATCGACTCAAAGAAGGTTCGATTGGAGTTTTCTCTGGAAGATATGGATATGTCCGGGTTCCAGAATGACGCCACATACGGGCAGATCAAAGAACGTGTATTGCAGGGTTGAAGGTTTCTTCTCTCTACATTGCCCAGGTAAAGCAGAAGTATGGCATTATCGAGCGGGAGAATTATAACAAGCCCAAGTCTGAAAATGCCAGACAGCCGAAATGCCCGCCCGAAAAGGAAGCAGCGATCACAGAGGCCTTGAAGTATTTTGGGATGATTTGAGGGGACCAACATGGAGCGTGCGATCTCTTGCGAGTTCAATTTGGATACAGCCAGCGTTGAACTGAAATTTGCTGATGGTAGCATGATTTTGATTGATACGGTTGCTGTTGAAAACGAGGTAGCAGACAATATGTATCAACGATCCGAATTGGAATGGTTAATCTAAACCAGTCACTAGAATATGCAAATGTAGTGTTGAGTGGAGGATTGGAAAGATATATTCACGGGACATCCCGGCATCGTTTGACAGATTAACTGCATAGATTTGTAAGGGGGCTGTCGAGAAATAGATAGTCCCCTCTGGGATTGTCGTTTTCCCGCGTGTCAGGGGCTAAAAATCGGTATTAACCGATAACCCCTTGAAACATAGAAGCTGTATTTAGAAGGGAGCGTGAGTGCATGGCGGAAGATAGAATAAAGCCAGATTCGAACCAGGGGGAAATTGTGATCTATCAGGCCGAAGATGGCATTACAAAAATCGAATGCCGCTTTGTAGAGGAGACTGTTTGGCTGACACAGCAGCAGATGGCGGAGCTGTTTCATACGTCCAGAAGCAACATTGTGGAGCATATCGGTCATATCTACGAAGAAGGTGAGTTGGATGCTGCGTCAACCTGTCGGAAATTCCGACAGGTTCGGATGGAGGGGAACCGGCAGGTCACAAGGGAGATGCCATATTATAATCTGGATATGATCATTTCTCTTGGCTACAGAGTGAAATCTCTGATTGCCACGCAGTTCCGCAGGTGGGCCACTGAACGCCTGAAAGAGTACATGGTGAAAGGCTTTACCATGGACGATGAGCGCCTGAAGAACCTGGGCGGCGGCAACTACTGGCAGGAGCTGCTTGAACGAATCCGGGATATTCGTTCTTCGGAAAAAGTGATGTACCGGCAGGTGCTGGACCTGTATGCCACCAGCGTGGACTATGACCCCAGGAGCGCAGAATCCGTCGCCTTTTTTAAGATGGTGCAGAATAAACTCCACTATGCGGCCCACGGGCATACGGCTGCGGAGGTGATCTACGAGCGGGCCGATGCGGACAAGCCGTTTATGGGACTGACCACATTTTCCGGTGATTTCCCTACAGCAAAGGACATTGGGATCGCCAAGAATTATCTCACAGTGGAAGAACTGCGGGTTCTGAATCAGATGGTATCCGGTTATTTTGACTTTGCCGAGGTGCAGGCGATCCGGCACCGTCCCATGTATATGAGCGACTATGTGGAACAGTTGGACAACATCCTTCGCGCCACGGGCGAGGATGTGCTGATCCACGCGGGAAAAGTCAGCCACGCACAGGCGATGGAGAAGGCGAAAGCTGAGTATAAACGCTATCAGGCGCAGACCCTCTCCCCTGTCGAGGAAGAATATCTGCAAACCATTCGGGCATTGGGCGCAACCGCGAAGGCGGAGACGAAAAAGCAGGGTAATCACTTTGATTGACCTGCCCGCGAGGGGATGACGAAATGAAGAAAGAATGTTGGCCCCATAGCCGGATGGCCTGTCCATACGAGCGTGGAGAACAGCCGGGAAATTATCAGGGGAGTCCTTTCCGCGCCTGAAACCTACGCGGTCGTTTTAAAAGAGACCGGACGTCCGGTTGGAAGCGCAGGGCTGATGATCGGCGAAACCAGCAATATCGGACTTCCGGAGACGGAGGGCGAGATCGGCTACTGGATTGGCGTTCCGTACTGGGGGCAGGGGTTGATCCCGGAAGCGGTCCGGGAGCTTCTGCGGTATGGCTTTGAAGAATTGAATCTGACCAGAATATGGTGCGGCTATTTTGACGGAAATTTAAAATCAAAACGGGTTCAGGAAAAGTGCGGGTTTCATTATCATCATACCAGCGAAAATGTTCCCTGCGCTGTGGAAGGCGTTTTGCGGACGGAACATATTTCCTGCCAGACGAAGGAAGAGTGGAGAAACGCGATAATATCGGATATGAAGAATTGAGATAAACGAAATGATAAGGCCTGCGGCCGTCTTAAGGATTAAGATGCGCGCGGGCCTTTTCTCATTTTGGGACGCATGCTAAAATATACATGACATACAGTTGTCGTGTTTAGTCCGTTATGATATAAGCAGGTGGAGCAAATGAAGACAGACAGGCTGATCGGTATTTTATCCGTTCTTCTGCAGAAGGAAAAGTGTACGGCGCCGGAACTGGCGGAGAAGTTCGAGGTTTCCAGAAGAACGATCAACCGGGATATAGAGACATTGTGCAAAGCAGGGATCCCAGTCTGTACGATGCAGGGAGCCGGGGGAGGCATCCGCATCATGGACGGATATCGGATCGACAGAACGCTTCTGACTTCCAGGGACATGGGGATGATCCTGGCGGGACTGCGGAGCCTGGACAGCGTCAGCGGGAGCAGTTATTACGGGCAGCTGATGGAAAAACTGCAGGCCGGGGCATCGGATTTTGTCAGCGGAAGGGAGTCCATGCTGATCGATCTTTCGTCCTGGTATAAGGAGTCCCTTGCGCCGAAAATCTCCCTGATCCAGGATGCCATCGAAGAACGAAAACAGATCGCTTTTCAATACTTTGCTCCCGGCGGCGAGAGCTTCCGAATGGCAGAACCCTGTTATCTGATTTTTAAATGGTCCAGCTGGTATGTTTGGGGATGGTGCCGGAAAAGAGAGGATTTCCGCATGTTCAAGCTGAACCGGATGGAGGGGCTGAAAAAGACGGAGGAAAAGTTTGTCCCGAGGCAGGTGCCGATGCCGGATCTTTCCAATGAGAGGATCTTCCCGGCGAATATCCGGGTAAAGGCGTTGTTTGAAGCGGATGCAAAGTGGCGGCTGGTGGAAGAATTCGGCCCCCGTTGTTTTCGGGAGCAAAAGGACGGGCGGCTGCTGTTCGAGATGGACTATACGGATGAGGACTCCCTGGTGGGATGGCTGTTGACTTTCGGGGAGAAAGCCGAGGTGCTGGAGCCGCCCGCGGTGAGGGAACGGCTTCTGAAAACGGCGGAAAATATTGTGTCGAACTACCGAAGAAGGGGAGTCGGAGATCAAAAGGGGTAAGAGAGGAGGGCGATTCATGGCGCAAAAGGAACTGGCGCTCTATGTGGCAGAACAGCTGGCGCTGCTTCCCTGTACGATCCTGGAGGACAGGGAAAAACTGTGCCGGATGGTCAGGGAGATGTATCCGGAACTTCCGGAACCGAAGGCGAAGAAATCGGAAAAAAGGAGGAGATCGAAAGATGGCATTTGATTATAAGAAGGAGTATAAAGAATTCTATCTTCCCGGAAAGCAGCCCCGGATTGTGGATATTCCCGCGATGAATTTCATTGCGGTCCGGGGGAAAGGAGACCCGAACGAAGAAGGCGGGGCCTATCAGGAGTCGATTGGACTTTTGTACGGGATCGCTTTTACGATTAAGATGAGTAAGAAAGGCAGCCGCGAAATTCAGGGATATTTTGACTATGTGGTGCCGCCGTTGGAAGGCTTCTGGCGGCAGGAGGGGATAGAAGGGATCGACTGTGGAAGAAAGGAATTATTTCAGTGGATTTCTGTGATCCGCCTGCCGGATTTTGTGAAGAAATCGGATTTTGACTGGGCGGTTCGGGAGGCATCGGCAAAAAAGAAACGGGATTTTTCGAAAGCGGAGTTCCTCACAATCGAGGAAGGCCTGTGCGTCCAGTGCCTGCACCCCGGAGCATTTGACGAAGAACCCCGAACGATAGCGCTGATGGATGATTTTCTTGAAGATCAGGGATATGAAAACGATTTTTCGGACGGCCGGATGCACCATGAAATCTATCTTTCGGATGCCAGACGGGTCCCGCCGGAAAAGTGGAGGACGGTGATCCGGCATCCGGTAAGAAAAAAATGAATGCAGAAGGACCTCCTTTTCGCAAACGCTGTCCATGCAACCAAACATAACATCCCTCCTCATCTTTTGACAACTTTGATGGATGGATATTCCCGCAGTTTTTCGTTACAATTTTCACAGGAATCAAACAGAATGGAGGTTTGGAAGAAAATCGCTATGAAAATTGCCGGGATTGTATTTTTGGGGATGATCGTGCTGGCCGCGGTCGCTTTCCGCATTTACTGGTACCACAATATGCACTGGTATGACGGATATGAGAGAGCGCTGAAAAGAGCTGGCGCTGAGGAAAAGCAGGTCGTGCTTCCGGATGGAAGCGTCATCAATTATGGAGAGGTAGAGAATGAGAAACCCGCGCTTCTCCTGATTCACGGTCAAATGAGCATCTGGGAAGACTATGCGCCCGTTCTGCCGAAGCTATCCCAAAAGTGGCATGTCTATGCCGTGGACGTGTATGGGCACGGCGGATCCGAACACGACGAACGCCTGTACCGGCTCGATGTCAACGGCGATGCGCTTATCTGGTTTATCGATCATGTGATCGGTGAACCGGCGGTGGTGGCCGGCCACAGCAACGGGGCCATAACCGCGGCATATATCGCAGCTTTTGGCGGAGAAAACATAGCGGGCGCGGTTCTGGAAGATCCGCCGGTGTTCTCGACGGCGGGAGAGGGATGGCAGGAGAGTTTTGCCTGGCTGGACACGTACAGGACGCTTCATGATTATAATCAATCGGACAAATCCGAATGCTGGGAAGCCTATTATCTGCGCCGCTGTTACTGGGGACAGCTGTTTATGTGCGATGCCATGCCGGGAATTGCGGACTATGCGCAAAAGTACCATGAGAAGCGCCCGGAGGAAGCGGTGAAGATCGGCTTCCTGCCGTCCAAAATCTGGTATGTGTTCGAATACGCCAGGGAGTATGATTTCGCCTATGGAGAGAGATTTTATGACCTGAGCTGGAATCACGGTCTGACGCATGAAGAAATTTTGTCGGCGATTAAAGTTCCCTGCATCTATCTTCATGCGAAGGAAAGCGTGCACGAAAACGGAACATATCTTTGCGCCGCATCCCGCGAACAGGCCGAACGCGCGGCCGCCTGTATCGGGGATCGCTGCAGGTTGATTGAGACCGGCACAAGCGATCATGTGATCCATACCGTTTACAGCGATTTGTATATCGATGCGGTGAATTCGCTGCAGAAAGAGGGAGAAAATGTTAAAAGAGAATTTAATCATGCTGCGAAACGCCCATGGGATGTCCCAGGAGGAAGTCGCTGAAAAGATCGATATTTCGCGGCAGGCCTATGCGAAGTGGGAAGCCGGAATGACGGTTCCGGACATCGAAAAGTGCAGACGGCTCGCGGATCTGTACGGGGTCACCATCGACGGCCTGATACGAAGTGAGACGATAGACGGAAAAGAGACCATCCTGCCCGCGCCGAGAGGAAAAAATATCTGGGGTTCGGTTACGGTCAACGAACGCGGGCAGCTGGTGATTCCCAAAGCCCTCCGGGAAAAGTTCGGCCTTACAGGAGGGCAGCGGCTGATCGTGCTCAGCGAGGATATGGAAGGGATCGCCCTCGTCCCGGCGGAAATCTTTGAAGCGAAAATGAAAAAGGCCATGGAGTACGCTTCGGCCAGACAGGAGGAGTGAGCGCCTGAAAAAAAGCGTGCGCTACGGCGTGCACTCGCGACGGCGCGAGGCCAGCTGTTTGATTTTTTCCTCATATTCCAGGTAGAAGGCGGTGTCCTCCGCGCGGTAGTCGTCCCGCAGCGTCTGCAGGATCTTCTGGCAGCAGGAGATCGCTCCCGCGTAGTCCGCTTCCCGTTCCAGCATCTGAGCCATGGAGCACAGGCCGTCCACGATTCGCGGCGATTCCTGCATGGAAAAACACCTTTCATAGTCCGCCATGGCCTCCTTTTTCATGCCCAGCTTTTTGATGCGGTCCGCGCGGGAGCAGTAGGCCTGCCAGGCGTCAGGGCTTTTTTCCACCGCCTCATTCCAGAGGGCCAAAGCCTTCTGGCGGTTCCCCAGCCCCATTTCTACGTCGCCCAGATAGAAAAGGGGCTGATAATTGTCCCGGATCTCTTTGAGCTCGCGGATATGGGGAAGGGCTTCTTCATACCGGCCGTCCGCCAGAAGATTTTCGATGATGGCATATAGCCCGTGAAAATTTCCCGGGTTTGTTCGCAGGAATTCCCGGAAATATTCGATCACCTCGAAGTGGTTATCATACCAATCGTCCCCGCAGATGCCGCCGGCAGCTTCCAGATAGGCCTCTTTGCCGGCCTTTTCCTCCGGAGCCAGCTGCATGGCCCGCTTCGCGTATTCCGCCGCCTGCTGCCGGTCGCTGCGGGATCTGTGCAGATACAGGGAAGCCAGATCCGAGCAGGCCCGGGCGCATTTGGGATCCTCTGTCAGGGTATCCTGCAGGAAGGAGGCGGCTTTCCGGAACGTCTCCGGTTCCAGGCGCCTTTTGCGCAGGAGCATGTTTTCGATCCGCTCCAGTTCCTTTTCCCGGGGAATTTGAAACAGCTCGTCGATGGAGACGCCGAAATAGGCGGCCAGGGGCGGCAGTAGAACGATATCCGGCAGGCTGGCGCAAGTCTCCCATTTTGATACGGCCTGGCAGGAGACGCCGAGATAATCGGCTACATCCTCCTGCCGCACGCCCTTTTCCATCCGCAGCGCTTTCAAAACTTTTCCCATTTCCATGTCATACACCGTTCCTTTCGTCGAGTTTAAAAAACTGTGTTCCTGATGTCCCAAGGATACCATGGGAGCCGCTGTCGGGCAATCGAGGGGGATTCGTGCCCGCTCTACGGGCGATTGAACGCAGAGCGGGGAGCCGCCGTTTCGCTTTTTCCGTGAAAAAACGCTGCAGGGCTGAACCGATGCGAAAAGGAGAGAATATCGATGGAACCGTCTTGCGGATCAGGGACAGCCGGCGTATAATAAAAACGGCATATGGAAAATGTTCATACTGTATGCGTCCGCCTGCCGGATGGCCGCGGAGCATGAGAAAGCTGGAAAGAATGCGGGTTGGGATCGGGAATCGAAAACGGTTGAAAGCACAGGACGACATACGGTGGGGACGTCCTCTGATCACCACGGGAGCGATGATCGTTTTGATCGTAGCGGCTTCTTTTGGCGTGACGAATTACATAAACCGTATGGAGGAGCAAAGGAGTTTTGAACGCCTCTACGAGGAGGCGGATACTCTGGCGGACAATATCGAGAAGTATTCGGCCAATGACCGGGAGGAGCTGGAGATGCTCTCCGCCGTGATCGCGGGGTACGATGATCTGTCCTCGCCGGAGCTGTGGAACCTTCTTGATTCCTACACGAATATCGGCATGATGTCCCGAATCGAACTGCTGCTGCCGGGAGACGTGGTGCTTACAGGGAGAGGGGAAAAAGTGGACGCCGCGGGCACGCTGTCCTTCGAAGAGGAAGCGGCGAAGGGCGTTCATATCAGCGACCGGGAGAGAGATATCGTCCAGAAGGATACTTATGTCGCGAGGCATTATGTGCCCGTAGAGCGGGAGGGAAAAACCGTCGCCATGCTGTACGGCGTGATTGTGCTGGGCGAGCTCCCGGAGGAGAGCAATCTGAACCCGTATGGAGGGAAGGGCGCGCTGTATATCATAGACGGAAATACGGGGGATTTCCTGGTGGACACATGGCACAGCGGGGAGACCGGAAATATGTGGGCGATGGGAGGACGGGAAATGGCCCCGGGTTACGACCACGAACAGCTGAGCCGGGGGGTGAAGGACGGGGAGAGCCGGTATGTCGTTTTCGTATCGAAGACCATCGGGGAGTATCTCTACTTTTATTATCAGCCCATGGCGATCAACGACTGGCGGATCGCGGTGTCCGTACCGGAGAGCGTCGTATTCGAAAACGCGAATATCATCAAGAGGATATTGAATATATTCCTGGCGTTCGAATCGGTCTGCTTTGTCGCTTATTTCCTGTGGATGATGCGCCATCTCCGCAAGGTGGCGGACGTGAAGCAAAAGCGGATCGATACGCTCAATCACATATATGACATCGAGCGGCTGCTGTTCAATGCGCATGAACAGCAGGAAAATGTGTATGCGGCGCTGGAAAAGCTCGGCAGTATCCTTTCGGCCGGAAAGGTAAGCTTCCGGATTCTGGGAGCCGGGGGAGACAGGGGATGGTATCTCTGGGAAGAGGGAAAAGCGGCAAAAGCGCGGAAGGAAAACGACGACCGGGAAGCGGTCGGGAAGCTGATGGAATTCTTCGCCGCAGGGAACGGAGAGTACGAATCCGACGATAAAACCGAGCTGAAGGAAATATTCCCGGATGACGGCTATACGGGCCGCAACTTCAACCGCCCTGCCTTCCAGCGCATGATCGCTGACATTGAGGCGGGGAAGATCGGCTGTGTCATCACCAAAGACCTATCCAGGCTTGGTAGGAACTATATTGAGGCTGGAAGCTATATCGAAATCTTTTTCCCCAAACACAATGTGCGCTATATCGCCGTCACGGACGGCGTGGACAGCCTGACCCGTCAGGAAATGGACATCACGCCCTTTAAGAATATCCTGAACGATATGTA
>DWXE01000004.1 GCA_019119355.1 Candidatus Eisenbergiella merdigallinarum | reverse complement strand
AAGAGGATGTATGTGTTTCCCGCCGGCGGCTTGGATAGCGCAGACCGCTATGAAGTATACCCTGAAACCCTCTGCCAGTATACCGGACTGAAAGATAAGAACGGCAAACGGATATGGGAGAATGATATTGTACAGCATGTACAGCGGCGCGCACAGCGCGGAGTGAACTTGAGAGTATCATGGCACACCTTTAAGGCAAGCTGGGTATTGAGCAAAAAAGGGTGGATGTATAATCATTTTTTTGAAGAGGGAGTAGGACCAGAAGATGTAGAGGTTATCGGAAATTTTTTTGATAACCCAGAATTATTAGAAGACAGCGATCTAACGGATTGAGGGATCACAAATAAAAGAGCCCTGCCCCCGGCTATCCGAGAAACAGAACTCTTGTTCGAAGTGTCAAAAACATCTTATCATGACGCAGCGCGCACGTCAAGGTAAATCAAAAAAACAGCGGTGCACCATCCGACCAAAGATACCTGCACCGCTACCGCCTAAAGGTATCATATCACAACGATGCCCTTTAGGCAAGAGAGTTTAAGGAGGGCATTATGGGAGCAGCAATCAGTAACAAAGAGATCGTGATCCAAAATATCATCGCAGCGATGGGACCGCTGATGGAGGCCGTACAGCTGCAGGCGCTTGAAAATGTGGTTCGCCAGAATCTTCATGGCCTGACCCTTGAGGAGGAATGCACCGCGCTGTCCACCTGGCTGGACGATAACGCGCACGTGATCAACGTCTTTCTGGCCAGTAAAAAGCTGGAGGGGTGCAAGCGGGTGACGCTGATCCAGTACAAGACCACGGCATACCAGTTTTTTTCGCGGATCCGGAAAAACTATCGGGACGTGACGAAGGACGATATCAAGGTCTATCTGGCGTGGAGGATGCAGCGGGTCAAGCCGAACACGTTGCTCAACACGAAGCGCAACCTGTCCAGCTTTTTCGGCTGGCTCCACGAAGAGGGGTACATAAGCACCAACCCAGTCAAAAAAGGCGGAATGAGAATTGACGAAGTGTGCCAGGTTCGTCTCACTCCAGAAGAGGAAGTGAGGGTCCGCGACGTTGAAAAAAGTGTGAAGGAGCAGGCCATAGTGGACTTCCTTCTTTCCACCGGCGTCCGCGTGGGAGAACTGGCCGCCATGAATATCTCCGACGTGGACTTTGCCCGGCGGTCCGTAACCTTCCGGGGCGAGAAGGGGAACTGCAGTTTCCGGACGGTCCTGCTGGATGCCGCGGCGAAAAAGCACCTGGAGGACTACCTGCGGACCAGGACGGACGATAATCCGGCGTTGTTTGTGACGGACCGGCTGTACGACGGCCAGCCAAAGCGCATGAGCAATCACGGGATCGAAACGGTGACAAAAGCGGTGGGCCGGCGCGCCGGATTGGACAAGACCCTGACGGTGCACGTCTTCCGGCGGACCTTTGCGACGCGCCTGGCGGACAAGCAGTGCCCGCGGGAGGTGATCCAGCTCCTGATGGGCCACAAAAAAGCGGAGACCACGGATCGCTACATGGGAAAATCTGAGGAGAGGATTATTGCAGCTGCTTCCAAATTTTTCAGCGCGGCATAGCCGCAGAGGAGGTAAATATTCATGGACCAGAAAAATCTGGAGGAAATCAGAACAGAGAACGCCAGAAAAAAAGAGTATCTTCGTGGTTATCGTGATCACGTTCGGATGGTGAACCGGATCGAAGCGGAGCTGGAAGAGATTCGGGAAATCAAGACCAGTATTTCCGCCAGCTGCGATGGAATGCCCCGGGGGTCGTCCGGACAAAAGGATCTGTCGGGATATATGGCTACGTTTGATATGCTGGAAAGGGAGCTTTTGGAGGAGCGTTATCAGAGGATTTTGGCCTGGCAAGATATTTCACGGTGCATTAAGCGGTTACGGAATCGTTATGAGAACGACGTCCTGTTCTACCGGTACATAAAAGGCATGGAATTTTGGGAGATCGCGGAAAAGATGGGATTTTCCGAACGCCAGATTTTTCGTTTCCATGGGCGGGGGCTGGCTCACCTGGAGCAGGGCCCAAAAAAAGATGTCAGTGAATGTCAGTCCAATCTGTGATAGTATGGTATCATCAGCGAAAGGACAGAGGGAAGGAGCCCAGGCAGGCGGCCTTCCCTTTTGACGTATAAAAACGGGATAGGAAGGTGAGGTGATTGAACAATGAGAACCTGAAACCTGTACGAACCACGGCCGAAGCGAGAGAACGGGGAAGAAACGGGGGCAAAGCCAGCGGGGCAGCCAGGCGACGGAAAGCCCAGATGCGAAAAACCATGGAATGGCTGTTGACCATGCGGGCGGAAGTGCCGGGGCTGACGGAAGTGTTGTTGGCGGACGGCGGGGAAAGCACCTACGAAGAGATTATTTCCATGGCAATGATCTCGAAAGCAATGCAGGGAGATGTGGCGGCCTACAACGCGATCAAAGCGACTGTGGGACAGACGGATAAAACGGAAGAGGATCTGGAAGAGCAGAAAATTCGCACGGATCGGGCGAAGCGTGCACGGGATCAGGAAGTGGGGAATGTGGATTCCGGTGAAGAAAACATCCAATCCTTCCTCCGGGCGATAAATCCAACAAAAGAAGATCTGGAAGACCTGTTCGGAGAGGGGGAAGACGATGCCGAAGAAACAGAAGAGACCGGCGAAGTTTGACTTCAAACCGTTTTCGGATCAGCAGAAACGCCTGATACACTGGTGGAGACCGGCGGCGAGGTCGTCGGAAAACAACTATGTGATCGCAGATGGATCTATCCGATCAGGGAAAACGATCGCCTGCATCATCGGATTCCTGACCTGGTCGCAGGAGATGTTTTCCGGCCAATCCTTCATTTTGGCAGGAAAAACAATGGGCGCCCTAAAAAAGAACGTTGTCCGGCCCATGCTCCAGATGCTGGAAGCGTGGGGATGGCCTTATACTTACATCCGTTCCGGGACAGATGCCAGAATTGAGATCGGCAATAATGCCTATTACCTGTACGGCGCCAACACCGAAGCGGCGCAGGATGCACTGCAGGGGCTAACCGCCGCAGGAGCATACCTGGATGAAGCCGCGCTTTTTCCCAAATCCTTTGTGGATCAGGCGGTGGCCCGGTGTTCCGTAGATGGCTGGAAGTTTTGGATGAATTGTAATCCGGAAAGCCCCCATCACTTTATCCGGGAAGAATATCTGGATCCGGAGGAAATGGCGCGAAAGAAGGTCTATCACCTGCATTTCACGATGGATGACAACTATTCCCTGTCTCCAAAGCGCAAGGCAGAATATAAAGCCGCATGGCCGCATGGAAGCGTGTTTTACAAGCGTTTTATTCTGGGCCTGTGGGTGGCAGCTGAAGGCCTGATTTATCAGCAGTTTGCTGACCATGTGAAAGATTATCTGATCAGCGACGACTGGCTGACAGGACATGAAATTGCATACGCGGTTATTGGGGTCGATTTCGGCGGAACGAAGTCGGCCCATTCTTTTACCCTGACAGGGTTTACGAAGGGATTCAAACAAGTGGTCGTTTTGGATGAGTATTACTGTAAAAAGCGGTTAAATCCAGCACAGCTCCAGGAAGACTTTCTGGATTTTGTGCGGCGCGCGCAGGGCCGTTTTAAGGTATATGAGGCCTATTGTGACAGCGCGGAGCAGACGCTGATCTCCGGGCTTGAAGCGGCCTGTATTCAGGCCGGCGTAGGCATTGATATCTGCAATGCGATCAAAGGGCCGATCAATGACAGGATCGCGTTTTACAACAGTCTGATCGCCCAGCGACGGTGGTTTGTAATGGCGCATTGTGAACATATTATCGGAGCGTTTGAGCAGGCCGTTTATGACGACAAAAAGCCCCATCAGGATGTCCGGCTGGACGATGGCATGATGAATGTGGATAGTCTGGATAGCACAGAATACAGCACGGAAAGCGTGCAAAATGACATCCTGTACATCGCGGCATAAGAAAGGGGGTGTGAAAAAATGAATGGGATTTTATGTCAGTACCTGACGGAGCACAAGTACAGCATTCCGTCAGACGAAACTTACAGCCATATCGATGAATGGCTGGACTGGTACCAGGGGGAAGTGCCGAACTTCCACGTGTACAAGGTGTACAACGGTATGACCATGACCAGCCATAAACGATATCGGCTGAATATGGCCAAAACAGTCTGCGAGGACTGGGCCAACCTACTCTTGAACGAAAAAGTCTCGATCAAAGCTGGGACGTATGAGAAGCGCCTGAATGAAATTTTGGAGAAAAATAACTTTCGGGTGCAGGGCAATCAGTTGATTGAGCTTTCCTTCGCGCTGGGATCCGGAGCCATTGTAGAATATCTGGACGAAAGCGGACAGGTGCTGCTGGATTTTATTCGAGCAGACATGATCTACCCGCTGTCCTGGGATAACGGAGGAGGGATAGCAGATCCGCCGGGAGGGGAAAACCCCGAAGATCCGGATCTGTATTACATCGAAAATCATTACATAGATGCAGAAAGCGGAAAAGAACAGGAGCTTCCGGAAGGGGTGGTCCCACTGATCCCAACGGGAAGCGCGGTCCCCATGTTCCAGGTCCTGACGCCGAACGTCTGCAACAATATTGATCTGGACAGCCCGCTGGGAGTATCCGTATATGCGAATGGGATCAGCCAGTTAAAGGGCTGCGACCTGGTGTATGACAGCTACATGAATGAGTATGTGCTGGGCCGGAAGCGGATCATGGTACCCATCAGCATGGCCAAAAAGCAGATGGAAAAAGATGGAGTAACCGCCCCTTCTTTTGATCCCAACGACACGGTCTACTATCTGATGCCCGGAGACAGCCGGGAAGCCAGCAAGCCGGAACAGGTGGACATGTCGATCCGGGCCCAGGAGCACGAGCTGGGAATCCAGCGCAGTCTGGATCTGCTGTCCTTAAAATGCGGGATGGGTACCGGGAGATACAAGTTTGATTCCGGCGGCGTAAAAACGGCCACGGAGGTGATCAGCGACAAGTCAGATCTGTACCAAAACCGGCAGAAACATGTGATCGTAGTGAATGCGGCACTGGTGGCGATGGCAAAAGCGATTGCCTTTCTTGACCGCCGGCTGACTGATCTGACGGTGGAAGTAAGCTTTGATGATTCGATCATCGAGGATACCAATACCACCATCGACCGGAATATCAAGCTGGTGCAGGCGGGGCTGCGATCCAAACTAACGGCAATCATGGAAATCAATAAATGCGATGAGAACGAAGCCAAAAAGGAGCTGGAACGAATCGCTCAGGAGGGGCAGATACAGGCGAGCGCGATTGACTGGGGAGGTGCAGAAAATGAATCGGAACCGGAACATGATCAAGAGGATCCGGAAGAAAAGGAAGATCCGGAGGAAGTCGATGATCAGAAGGACACTGGAGGCACTAATCCGTCTGATAAGGCGGTGAGAAAATGACGAATCTGGAAAATCAGCAGGCTGCGGAGCCCATCGACCTGCTGTATCAGGATCTGGAAGAGGTGCTGATGCGCAATATCATCCGGCACTTGCGGGATTATGAGCAGCCCATCGATTCGGACGAATGGCTGATGAAAAAACTGGCGGAAATCGGGAAACTGAATCAGGAGAATCTGCAGTTGATTGCCCGGTATTCCGGGATCAGCCAAACCGCGGCCCTCCGGATGCTGGAAGCGGTGTCAGAAAGCGTCCTGGCGGAGGTGGAGCCGTGTTTTCGCCATGTGGTTCGGGACGGTCTGGCGGATCTGGCCGTGACCGCCGAAAAGAGCCGGAATATGCGCCGGGTTATGAAAGGTTTGCAAAAACAGGCGAAAGAAACCCTGAATCTGTGCAATACCACGATGCTGTATAAGGCGAGGGATGCGTACCGGGAACTGGTTCAGGTGACAGCCGAAAAGGCGCAGGAATACCTCGATCTGATGAATCGGGGCGCGGCAGAGGTCGTCACCGGAGCACAGTCACGCCAGCAGGTCTTACGTCAGACGATCCGGAGGTTTAACGACAAGGGGATCCCCGCTTTTGTGGATCGGGCAGGGCGTAACTGGACCCCGGAGGCTTACGTCAACATGGCCATGCGCACCACCGCCAGAAACGTGGCCGATCAAGTCCAGGAAGCGCGTTGTCGTGATTATGGGATCACCCTGGTGCAGATCGATTCCCATTCAGGGGCCCGGCCAAAATGCGCAAAGGACCAGGGAAAAATATTTGACCTCAGCAACGGCGAAGGGGAAACGACGGATCTTCGAGGCAAAAAAATCCATTATTATCCATGGAGCTCCTCCAGTTATGGGGAGCCGGACGGGATTTTGGGAATCAACTGCGGCCATCATCGCTGGCCGTTCATCCCCGGCGTGAATGCGCGGCGGTATTTCCCGACAGAGGATATGGAAGAAAACGACCGGCTGTATCGGCAGACCCAGAATCAGCGGGCCCTGGAGCGGGATGTAAGACGACAAAAACGGGAGTGTATGCTTTTTGATGAGCTGGGAGACAATGAAGCTTTTATGCAGGCGTCCGAGAAGCTGAAGGAAAAAGAGCAGATACTGTCCTCATACGTCGAAAAGCACGAAGATCTGCATCGGCGGAAAGACCGGGAGCAGGTGGTGGGATTTGACAAGCGGATCGCAGCAAAGGCTGTTTCAGCTGGGAAAAATAAAGGAGGTGAGTAGGATGTGATCACAGTCATTCGATCGGATCATGGCCTTACGGTAAATGGCCATGCGGGTTTCGCAAAAACCGGGAACGATATTGTCTGTGCTGCGGTGTCAGCCCTTGCGCAGGGGCTGATCCATGCGCTGTCAGACCTGACCGAGGATGAGATCTTTTACAATGTCAGGGATGGCCATATCGAAATTTTTTTCAGGGATCTGTCAGAACAGGGCAAGCTGCTGACTGATTCCTTTTTTCTTTCCGTGGGGGATATCCAGCAGACCTACGGAGAGAATTTTGTAACGGTTTATCCGGCGCCGGACGGGCGTAAAACGGAATGCTGAAATTTTTATGAAAGGCGGTAGAGCATGATGAAATTGATGAACTTAAAAAAGAGATTCTGGACGATGGATCTGCAGCTTTTTGCGGACGACAGCGAAGCCGGGGGCAACGGCGGGAGCGATGACGATCCCGGCGATGACGGGGCCGATGAAGGAGACGATGATCCCGATGAGAAGAAATTTTCCCAGCGGGATATGGACGAAGCAGTTCAGAAGCGTCTTGCACGGGAAAAGCGCAAGTGGATGCGGGAGCAGCAGAAAAACCGGGAGAAAGAAACGTCGAAAGGCGGCAGTACCGGCGCTGAAAAAGCCGGGAAAGAAGCGGAAGAGGATCCGGAAAAGCGGGACGCAATCAACAAGGCTTCCAGGCTGGAAGTCAAGGTGGCCTGCTACGAAGCCGGCGTGGCGAAGGATTCGGTGGACGATGTGGCTGCCCTGGCACACGCCTACATGGAAGGCGATGATTCCCTGGATCTGGAGGAAGCCATCGAGAAGGTGGTCAAAAAATATCCGCAGTTTAAGGCGCAAAAGGAAGAGGATCCGGAAGACAAGGATCCCAACAGGGGAAAGGCCTGGGGAGAACGGCAAGGCCGCGGCCGGACATCGGTTTCCGGCGTGGAAGCAGCCTTCCGAAAGAAAAACCCCGGCCTGAAAATTGATTGAAGGAGGACTTTATGAGATTCAAAACCATTTTTTTACAGCTGTTTGCACACGAGCATCAGGAGCGCTGGTCGAAGCTGGTGCTGGCAAAGCTGCGTCAGGAACTGGTGTTAAAAGACGGCGTTGTGTTTAACAACGATTACGAGGGCAGCCCCGCCGCCGGCGTTGTAAAGATCCCGCAGAGAGATCAGGAAGTGGTGGTAAGCGACTACGATAAAGCGAACGGGATCCAGGGAACCCACGGGTCCACGGCTTATGTCAATATGCCGATTACCAAAGACAAAGCGGTCAATGAAATCATCGACGGATACGACGCCAGTGCAGTGCCGGATAACCTGGTAGCGGATCGTCTGGATTCCGCGTCCTACAGCATGGCGAAGCAGATCGACACGGATGGCGGGACTACCCTGCTGGCGGCGGCCACCGTGGACAACGAAACGCAGCTGACGAAGGATAACATCTACAGCGCGATTGTGGATCTTCGGACGCGGATGAACAAGGCGAACATCCCCAACGACGGGAAGCGCTACCTGCTGGCCCTGCCGGATGCCATGGCCCTGATCTTAAAATCTCCGGAATTTATTTCGGCGTCCAGCCTGGGCGATGAGGTAAAGCAGACCGGCGCCATCGGCAAAATCGCGGGCTTCCTGGTGATCGAATGGAACGATAACACGGCAAACCTTCAGATGCTGGCAGGGCATCCCAGATTCGCCACCCGTGCGATGGATTTCGCGGTAGCGATCCATTTGCAGGATCTGTCCGGTTCGGGGAATTACATTGGCGCGTCTGCGGTGCAGGGCCGCAAGGTATACGACCATAAGGTCCTTCGGTCCGTCGCGATCCGCGCGGTCTATTCTCCCGGGTCCCTGATCCTTCAGGCAGCGCAGGGTGCGACGGCGGGCAACACGATTTTGACCGTCGCCTCCGGAAACTCCGGCACTACCTACGCTTACAAGAAAAATCCCCCTGTCAGGGCGGCGTACAATACCACCAATACGGCCTATGCAGGCACCACTCTGACCAGCGGGACCACAGAAATTCCGGCAAAAGAAGGGGATATCATCGAGGTGGTCAATCTGGTGTCCAACAAGGTTCAGAACGTAGGATACTACACCGTAAAGGCGGGAGACGTCAAGGCGTCCGAGTAAGGAGGCAGGTATGAGCTATTTAGAGCGGGATTACTACGATAGCGTCTTTGGCGGGGAGCCGGTACCGGATGCCGACTTCCCCAGCCTGCTGGCCCGGGCGGAAGAAATCGTGGAAGAGTTGTGCATGTATCGGATCTGTCCGGAAAACATGGACAAATACGGCACGGATACGCAGGAGCGGATCAAAAGAGCCATATGTGCGCAGATCGAATATCTGGATGCCAACGGCGGCAGTGATCTGGATAACGGGGTCTCTTTGCAAAGTGCGACGCTGGGGAAATTCAGTTATTCCGCAGGCGGAGCGGTGGGTGGAGGGAGCGCAGAGCAGTCCATCTATGCCCCGCGGGCGGTGCGGATCCTGGCCCCTACCGGGCTTTTGTACCGGGGAGGTGGATGCGCATGAGACCTATCCCGAAACGCCTTTTAATCCATTCCGTGATCCACGTTCCTCCAGAAAGCAAGGATCCGTGGGGAAAAGTTACTCCGGGGCAGGAAACCGGGCTGCGTTTCGTCCGGATGGAGCCGTCCAGCAGGATCGTCCGGGACAAAAACAACGCGGAGATCCAGCTGGCGGCCACTCTGTTTTTTGACTGCAAAAACAGCGCTCCAAAGGTTGAGTTCCATGAAGATGACGTCATTGTTTTTAACGGCCAAAAGCACAGGATCGCGTTGATCGAACCGCTGTACGACGGGGAGAAACTGCATCATTACGAGGTGGGGTTGATCCGCAATGCCTAAAATCAGCACAAGGGTGACGTTTAACAAGTCCGCGGCGATGGCGCAGATCAGGGCGGCCAACGATCAGGCGTTGACAGCATTGGGATTCCAGGCGTTACAGGACGCCAACCGGTTTGTCCCAGTGGACCAAGGCGGCCTGAAGGACAGCAGCCTGACCAACAGCGACCGAGATGCGCATGACATGAAATTTGTGCTGCGCTGGGAAACGCCATACGCCAGATATTTGTGGCACGGGAAAGTGATGCGCGGAACGGCCAAAAACCGGACCTATGGCCCGGACGAGTTGGATTTTACGGGTAAACTGGCTCAAAAAGAATGGGCGAAACACGCAAAGGAGGTGTACGGGGAAGAATGGAAGGCGTTGTATCAGGCAGCACTGAAAGCGGCGCTGCGCAGCCGCTGACAGAGTTTCAGGATCGGCTGGTTGCGTGGCTGAAAGCCCAGCTGGACGTGGAAATTTCGCTGGATGAGCTGCCGCCGGATGGCGGTCTGTATGCGGAAACAGGAGCGTCCCAGACGGTATCCAGTTACTATGATAAGACGGCCCTGTGGACCATCCCGGTACTGTTTTTGTCCAAAAATGCGGATCAGAAGGCCGGCATGGAAGCGCTGTCGAAAATCTGCGATTTTTTACACAGAGAAAAGATCTATCCTTCGGGAGAATCTTACAGCTGGAAAGACGCTCAGACCGTCACACAGCCAAACAAAATCGGGCGGGATGAAGATGGGAAATATCTTCATTCCTGCATTGTGAACTGCAAAATATTTTTTTAAAGGAGGTTGCGATGGAAAACTATAGCCTGCAGCTTTTTGCGGAGCCGGAGCTGCCGAAAAATACGATTACTCCGGAAATTAACTATGAGACGGTGGCCCTGATCAACACTACGCCGGAGGCAGAACAGCCTACATGGGCAAGTATGGCCGCCGTAATGAAGAACATGACCCAGGCGCTGAACGAAGTGCTGTATCAGGCCAGCTATTATGAGGATCAGGGGTGGGGCAGCACGGAAGTGACCGGCGCTCAGCTGACCCTGACCGTGACCGGCGACGTGAAACCCGGGGATGCCGCGTCGGAATACCTGACCAGCGAAAAGGTTCAGTTCGGTCTGGCGAATGCCAGAAAAACGCATTTAAAGCTGGTTCGCGGTACGAAGGTCGTGATCTGGCCGGTGACGCTGGCCAATATCACAGTGGGATATGGGGACAGCAATCAGCCCAACAGCCTTTCCCTGACGATCCACGGCAACGGCCGGCCTTCCGTTGGAACAACGGAAGCGGCGGGATAAGGAGGCAATCATGGCATATCAGGCGCATCGAAAGAAAATCTTTCGGGAAACTTTTGAACTGGTAGATGAAAATGGCGCGATAATGCACAGCTTTCCGGTGTCTTTGGATCCGGACAGCGTTGTAAAAAACCTTTCGGCAAAACACGTGGATCTCATCCGGGCGTTGAAGGACGTGCAGTCTGCGGATCCTGAAACTGACCCGGGAGCTGCTCTTGCAGTCCTGGGAAAATCCACAATCGAGATGATGGAAGCAGTTTTTGGGAAACAGGATGCAGCAACGATCCTGGCATTCTACGATAACCGATACATGGAAATGTGTCAGGAGGTGCTGCCCTTTATCACGAATTTTGTGATCCCTGAAGTTCGCAAAATCGCCAAAGAAAACAAGCAGCAGGTTCTGGCCCGGTATGGCCGGAAAAAAAGAATTTTTGGGAAGCGATATCGATGGGATTCCTGACAGACTATGAAGAAAATCTCCTGGTATTCCAGGGAAAAGAGTACCGGCTTGATCTGGCCTATGACACTGTTTTAAACGTACAGCGAATGTTCCGGGAACAGCTTTTGAATGGCGGGGAAATGCTGGTGGAAGCGCTTCGGATGTTTGGGATCCCGGAGAGGGAGATTCGTGCATTTCCCTGGGATACCCGGGAAGAATTGCTCAATCAGATCTTCTGGGAAAAGATCCAGGGACGTCCCCGGCCTAAAGTGGGCGTACAGAAACGCCTGTTTGATTTTGAGGATGACGGGGAATATATCTATGCTTCTTTTCTGGCGGACTACGGGATTGATCTGATCAATCAGCGCGGGAAGCTGCCATGGCCGCGTTTTTTGGCCCTGTTTGAAGGCTTGACCAATAAAACGAAGATCAGGGAGGTCATGCGGATCCGCGATATGGACCTGCCGAAGCCGAATGGAAAAAATCAGAAAGAAATCCAGGAATTGATGCAGCTGAAAGCTTATTACGCTTTGGGGTACCGGGAAGAGAATGCAAAGGACGAGCTGAACAAGCTGTTTTGTACGTTGGAAAAGATGGCAACAAAGTGAAATTGCTCCATGAAAAGGGAGCTTTTTTTTATGCAAAAATCCGGCCGCCAGAAGGGCAGGTGGTGACATGGCTGACGGCGAAGTGTTATATGAGATCCGAGGGGACGACAGCAAGCTGGAAGGGGATCTGGACAGCGCGCAGAAAAAGGCAGAACAGTCCTCAAAAAAAGCGGGGGAATCTTCGGAGCGAATCGAAAAGAAAACCTCTGATACGATCAAGAAGGAACAGGAAGAAGTTACAAAGCATCATAAACAGGAAAACGACAAACGGGTAAAAGATGACGAAGAAACCGGTAAACAGAGGGAAGACACAGAAAAATCTGTATCCGGGAAGATTAAAGATATCATTTCAGACGCTGCGGATCAAAATCCAGTTATCGGATCAGTCTCAAAAGTTACAGATGGCTTATCTGGAGCGGGTGCTGCGTGGTTGGGAGTTGGTGCTGCTGCTGCAGCCGTTGGTGGAATCGCTGTAAAAAGCGCCACAGATATGGACCAGGCTATGAACCAATTCATCGCCAGCACTGGGAAAGGGCAGGAAGAAACCGAACGATATCAGAAAGTTCTGGAAGATATCTATGCCAACAATTACGGTGAGAATTTTGAGGATATAGCGCAGGGAATGGCTGAGATCAATAAGCAGCTCGGTGATATGTCCGACGAAAAACTTCAAAACATAGCAGAAGGAGCTTTCGCCCTTCGTGATACGTTCGGTTACGAAATCCCGGAATCTACGCGTGCAGCTAAAGCAATGATCGATAATCTGGGCGTGGATGGAGAAAAAGCGCTTTCCCTCATCGCTGCTGGCGCGCAAAACGGATTGGACTTTTCAGGCGAATTGCTGGACAGCATCTCGGAGTATTCAGTTCAGTTCGCAAAAGTCGGCTTAGATGCTGATGATATGTTTAAGATCTTTCAGGCCGGAGCTGATAGTGGGGCCTTTAACCTGGATAAAGTTGGCGATGCCATTAAGGAGATGGCCATTCGTGTGGTAGACGGTTCGGATACCACACGAGAAGGATTTGAAGCCATCGGGTTAAACGCGGATGATATGGCTGCCAGATTTGCAGCTGGAGGAGAATCCGCAAAAAAAGCTTTTCAGGAGACGGTCAATGCACTGGCCGCAATGGAAGATCCGCTGGCGCAAAATACTGCGGGCATAAATCTGTTCGGAACGCAGTGGGAAGACCTGGGCGTCGATGCCGTGACAGCTTTAGCAGCTATCGGCGACGAAGCGTATGCGACAGCCGACGACATGAAGTCACTACAGGAAGTCAAATATGACGATTTGGGATCCATGCTGGAAGGACTTCAGCGAAGTCTGGAGTTATTGCTAATCCCATTGGGAGAAGCCCTGATCCCGCTGCTGACCACCCTGATCGAAGCAATTCTGCCGGTGGTAACAGAGTTATTACAGCCGTTATTGGAGATGGCGATGGGCTTCCTGGAACCGTTGCTTACACTGATTTCAGGGGCGTTAGAACCGCTCATCGAGATTTTGATGGAGCTGATTACCGTAGGGCTTCAGCCAATTATGCCGGTTCTGGAACTTTTGCTCACCGCATTTGAAGAAGTCTTTACGGGGATTCTTTCAACGGTAACCGACGTTTTGCAGAATAACGTGATGACGATTTTCCAAAATTTAATTGACTTTATTAAGAATGTCTTCACCGGAAATTGGAAAGGCGCCTGGGAAAATATCAGCAACATTTTTAAAAATATCGTGGAAGCGTTTGTAAAAATTTTCAAAATGCCGATTAACGGGATTATCGACCTGATCAATGGATTCCTGAAAGGACTGAACAAGATAAAATTTCCGGATTGGGTTCCGGGAGTTGGTGGAAAAGGATTCAATATATCCCTGATTCCTCGCTTAAAGAAAGGGCTCAAGTTCGTTCCAGGGGATTTCTTCCCGGCCTATCTGGATTACGGCGAACGCGTTTTGACGCAGGAAGAGAATCTGCGGTTTTCCGCTCTGGGCGGGATGGAAGGAATTGAGCAGAGACTGAGCGCAGGACAGAATTTTGGCAGCGAGCAGCGGATTATGCTGCAAAAAGGAAGCATTATGGTAATCGCGCAGATTGACGGGAAAGACGCCGCCGTTGCGATGGCGCCATACATGGATACGGAGCTGGGATCCCTGGCGGACCAGAAAGGGCGTGGCTTATGATCGGGATCGAATACGTGGACTTTGACGGGGTACGCACGGATAAAGACTGGGGATTAAAACTTCTGTCCGTGCGGATCGAGCCGCCGGCGGCGAAAACAAAAACCATCGACGTCCCGGGAATCGACGGGGAAATCGATCTCAGTGAGATCTTCGGGGATGTCAGATACCAGAACCGCTCTATTGAGTACATCTTTGACGCGGCCTGCGATCTGGCAGCCTGGCCTGCTTTGACGTCCGAGATCGCGAACTATCTGCACGGACGAAAGAGAAAGGCCGTCAACGGCTTCGACCGGTCCTTTTATTGGGAGGGGCGGTTCGCGGTAGATGTACAAAAATCGGATTGTTTTTTGAGCAAGATTACCATTACGGGAAATGTAGATCCCTATAAATACGACATCGAAGACGGCAGCGAGCCGTGGAAATGGGATCCCTTTTCCTTCCGCACGGGGATCATACGCAACTACAGCAAGCGGCAGATCAACGGCAACGGCACCATAACCATCATTGGGCGCCGGAAGCAGGTCAATCCCACGATTATCACGGACGCGGAAATGACGGTGGCCTGCGAAGGCCAGATCATCAGCCTGCAGCCGGGGGCCACGGTGGTCTATGAGCTGCAGCTGGGAGAGGGCCGGCATGACCTGGCATTTTCGGGGACCGGCACGGTGACGGTGTTGTACCGGGGAGGGAGCCTATGAGCCAATATCAGATCTATCTGGATAACGGGGACGGCATGCGGGCGTTGTGGCTGCCGGGGGTGGAGGAGCTTGCCCTGGCAGATATCCATTACAGGCCGTCCGCGGGATCTGCCGGTACGCTGTCCTTCACGGTGCCGCCGACCCACCCGCTGAAAGATCAGATCCACCCCCTGTCCACGGACCTCTGGCTGCTCAAGGGAGGGAAGCGGATCTATCGGGGGCGGTACGTGGGGCGGGAAGAGGACTTTTACCGGACTGGAAAACTGGACTGCGAAGGGGACCTAAATTTTTTAGTGGATTCCATGCAGGACCCTTACGAGTATACCGGCGGCATCGCCGGCTTTTTTGAAAAGATGCTGACCGCCCACAATGGCATGGTGGAGGCACGGAAACAGTTCAAGCGCGGCGTGGTCAACGTGGTAGATGAAAATAACTATATTAACCGGTCCAACTCAAAATACTCCACCACGGCGGCAGCCCTGAAGGACAAGCTGGTGGAGACCCACGGCGGCTTTTTGCGGGTGCGCCATGAAGCGGACGGGAACTACCTGGACTACGTGTACGACTACGGCGGCACGAACAGCCAAGTGATCCGATTCGGGCAGAACATGCTGGACATCACGAAGCAGGTGGACGCCACCCGGATCATCACCGCCCTGATCCCCATCGGGGCAGAGGTGGAGTATACGGATGAGCTGGGGGAGACCCAGACCCGCCTGGTGGATATCACCTCCGTCAACGATGGGAAAAAATACGTGGTGAATCAGGCGGCGGTGGACCGCTGGGGGATGATCTGGGGGACGCACGAATGGGAGGATGTGACCCTACCGCAGAACCTGAAAAAGAAGGCGCAGGCGTATCTGGAAGAGTGTGCCGCGCTGCCGGAGACCATGGAGCTGACGGCGCTGGACCTGTCTTTGATCGACGTGTCGGTGGACGAGCTGCAGGTGGGGTACTGGACCCGGGTGGTTTCCGGGCCCCATGAGGTTTCCGGCCTGTACATGCTCTACGAAGCGGATATCAACATCTCTGACCCGGACAAAAGTAAGATCAGTCTGGGCGGCAGGGCTTCCACCCTTTCCGGGACCACGGCAAAAAACCAGGCCGAAGCGTCGCGGAAGGTCCAGCAGACGGCGGAAGCGGCATCCGAAGAGATCAACCGCAAGATCGAAAACGCCACCACGCTGATCACCGGCGGCTTTGGGGGATATGTGGTCCTGGACAACATCGATCCGGCCACCGGAAAAAAGATCCACCCGTGGCGGATCCTGGTGATGAACGCGCCAACGAAGGAGACAGCCCAGAACATCATCCAGATCAATCAAAACGGAATCGGTTTTTCCACGACGGGAATTAACGGGCCCTATCGGAATGCCTGGACCATCGACGGAAATCTGGTGGCGGATTTTATCACCTCAGGGACCATGCTGGCAGACCGGATCCGCGGCGGGGTACTGGAAGTCGGGGGAACGGGACTGGGAAAAGATGGGATCATCCGGATCCTGTCCTCGTCGGGGGGATTGCTGGCCCAATACGATAAAGACGGCGTCAACATCTACCGCGGGCGGATCGCCAGTTACGCGGACGACGGCGTGTCCCGGTCCACCATGACGGACGGCTCCTTTAAGACATGGGTCGGGAACGATTATCTGCTATACCTGGGAAACGGCGGCTATGAGGGGCACGGATCTTCGGGATCCGCGGTCCTGTGGCTGGACGGCAGCCATGGGATCCAGCTGGACGCGTCCAACGGCAAGGGGACCATGCGAGACCTGGAACTGGAAAGGGACGCTACGGTCCGCGGAGACCTGGGCGTGGAAGGGGAAGTCAATATTTCCGGCCGCACCCGGGTAACGGACAGCCTGGAAGTGTCCGATGATATCTTTTGTAACGGCGACGTCTGGGCGGGAAATATCAGCGAACTGGCATCCCGGGTGTCAGCACTGGAACAGAAAGTGGGGTGATAGAATGGCAGACATCAGCAAAGAAATTCAGAACTTTCGGGAAGCGGAATACGGCGAAGAGGTCCGTGGGAGCATGATCTCCCTGGCAGAGAAATTGAACGACGAAGTGGAGCAGAACACCGCAGACGTAGCCGAAGCCGTGGAGGAGGCAACCAACGCCGCCGGCACGGCCAACACAGCGGCCAGCGGCGCAGGGCAGGCAGCACAGGCAGCCCGGAGTGCGGCGGGGGCGGCAAACACGGCTGCGGCCAACGCCAACGCTGCCCGGGACGATATCCTGCAGCGGCTGGAGGAGGGAGAGCTGAACGGGCCCGCCGGTCCCATCGGCCCCCAGGGGCCGCAGGGGATTCAGGGCCCTGTAGGCCCCCAGGGGCCAAAAGGGGATACCGGCCCCATGCCGACGCTGGTCAATAACGGGGCGACGACACAGGCCGGCGTGGCTGCGCTGGACGCGGCGATGGGTAAGACGCTGACGGACAAGGACGCGGATCTGCAAAGACAGGTTAATACGTTAAATGGCAAGACGCCCGGTGCCGGGCTGGCCGATTTTGACGGCGACGACCCAGAAGACGCTGCCCTGCTGATGTACAAATATGGGGACGCCAACTGGGCCGGAATTGGAGCATCCCCCAGCGGCAATGTACAGTTGTCTTTTGGCGTCAACTCCCGCTACAAATACGAGTTTGCAACCACCGGCATTTATCTTGGAGGGAAGCGTGTATCTGACCCGGGAATCATAAAGCTTACAGCGTCGCAGACGATTTTGGCCACATTTATCTCCCAGGCAGAAAGCTCCGTACAGCACTATACCTATGGTGTAACCGGAGTGCCGGAAGACTACCCGCAGGCCCTGAAAGATGCCGGCGTATCGTTTTGCCCTGTTATGACGATCCTGAAAGCTTCGGCCGCGGTTGGTATGATCCTGATCCAGGATGCGCAGTCCTCCAGCGGAGCACCGCACGCAATCCTTGGATACATAACGACAACGCGAGTATTCTGGGGCGATATGTTATGATGCAATATACAAAATATAGTATCTGATTATTGATCCCGAGCGATCTCTGGAGCAGTTTACCAACATCCGGAAATTGCCTTCCGAATCCACCGTGCCACACAATGGCGTCGTGGTCGCATCCGATAAAAAGGCATATCCGGACAACAACCACTGATTGAAACCACTCTTGTGATAACCCGGTACACGAACGTCGTTTATTCCTGCCACAAGATCGCGTGTTTCCGAATGAAATTCCACGAAGGGCATCTTGCCATTTAACGCAGAAAGAAAACTAAATAGAGAACCCGTTGACAGGACCCGGAAGGGTCCTATTTTACGCCCCGGCGCGTTGCCGGGAGAGAGGAGAAATCCATGAGTACATCTAAAATCGTGCTGGCAGACGGCACGGAAATCGTCATGCCCGGAGGGGCAGCCCTGGGCTACATGATGGCCCGCTATGACAGCAGAGAAGCCATGCTGGCGGACTGGGAGAAGCTGACGCCGGAAAACCTGAAAACAGTCCAGATCAAGACGGACGACACTGTGACGGGGAACTACTCGGACCTGGTCCTGGAGTCGGAAACGTCCACGGTGGCGGATGATGGCAGCGTGTCCACGGTGTACAAAATCCGGGAAAAGACCGAGCTGGAGCTTTTGCGGGAACGGCTGGCGGCCGTGGAAGGGGATATGAGCGGGCTCAACAGGGCCCTGGAAGGAGGAAACTAAAGTGGGAATTTTGAGTGACATCGCCCTGGGAAATCTGGGCGCGATTATCGGGCAGGCAAAAATCAGCGCGGCCGGGAACACGGATGAGCAGGCATTGAAAGTGCCGCAGCTGTACCCGGACTGGGAAACCCTGGAGGAAGGGACATACCTTGCCGCGGGAGACCGAGTGAATGACCAGAGCGTGCTGTACAGGGTCCTTCAGGGCCATCAGGTACAGGCAAGTTGGACGCCGGCGGACGCCCCGTCTCTGTTTACAAAGATCCTGATTCCGGATCCCGAAGTGATCCCGGAATGGGAGCAGCCCGGGGCCGAAAATGCGTACAGCGCCGGGGACAGAGTGACCCATAACGGGAAAACGTGGGAGTCCCTTGTGGATCACAACGTCTGGGAGCCCGGCGTTGTGGGGACGGAAGAGCAGTGGAAGGAAGTAGAGGAGGAAAAAGGAGTATGAGAGCAATGTACATGACAATTCAGGCGGCCGCGGCCGCGATCATCGCGTGGCTGTCCGCGCGGTTAGGGATCCTGTTACCGGTGCTGTGTGTTTTGCTGACAGCGATGGTATTAGACTATATCACCGGAATGCTGGCCAGTAAGAGGGAAGCGCTGGAGCATCCGGACGATCCAGCGTATGGCTGGTCTTCTCGGAGGGGCGCTGAAGGGATTATTAAAAAAGTGGGATACCTGTGTATCATCGCGGCGGCCATGATCGTAGATTATATCATCCTGTCGGTAGCCGCGCAGGCCGGGATTGAGGTTGCGCTGAAAGCCTTTTTCGGGCTGCTTGTGGCGGTCTGGTACATCCTAAATGTCACTGTCAAGTAATCGTTGGCAACTTTTTTCTTGATTTATCTTTTTGTTGAAATAGCGTTTTTTCCTTTTCTTTTTAGTACCCGGCCATGTGCAGCAGTCGTTTCCGATCTCCCTGTATCTTTCCCTCC
>DWXE01000003.1 GCA_019119355.1 Candidatus Eisenbergiella merdigallinarum | reverse complement strand
GGGATGAATCCTCCCGGCCCGCCGACTGTTGTCCCGCAGCGAAATGCCGCTCTGTTTAATTGCCCGCGCGGCCGTCCGCGTACTTTTTGATGTTGGCCGCGTTCACATATTTCCGGCAGGCGTCCCCCTCCACCACGACCAGCGTGGGGGCCTGCATGACGCCGTACTTCCTTGCCAGATCCGCGTGCTCCTGCGCGTCTACGGCCACATAGGTTTCATGGTCCAGATACTTTCTGGCGAGGGCGCAGTTGGGACAGGTCTTCGTGGTGAACAGATACTTCACCGCCGTGTCCGCCACGGGCGCCGACTGCTTTACGGCAGGCTCCCCGCCGCCGTTTAAGGCCACCGCCCGCGGTTTTCTTTTCATCCGGGAACCGCCGATGTCATAGAGCTTTCTGTTCTCAAATTCCTGCAGCTTCCCGTCGTTCCAGTTCTGCACCGGGCGATAATAGCCCGTGATCCTGCTGTATACCTCCGTGGGCCGCCCGCATCTGGGGCAGGCCTTCTGTTCCCCGGCCAGATAGCCGTGCTCGCTGCAGATGGAATAGGTGGGCGAAATCGTATAATAGGGCAGCTCGTAGTTCTCCGCGATGGTCCGCACCAGGTTCGCCGCGGCCTTCCAGTCCGGCAGCTTCTCCCCCAGAAAGGCGTGGAACACCGTCCCGGACGTATAGAGGGTCTGCAGCGGATCCTGGATGTCCAGGGCGTCGAAAATATCCGAGGTGAAGTCCACCGGCAGATGCGAAGAATTCGTGTAATAAGGGGTATCCCCCGGCTTCCCCGCCGTCCTGATCTGCGGCCAGCGCTTCCTATCGTGCCTGGCCAGGCGGTACGCGGTGCTCTCCGCAGGAGTGGCCTCCAGGTTGTACAGATCCCCGTACTGCTCCTGATAGTCCGAGAGGCGGCCGCGCATGTGCTCCAGCACTTCCTTCGTAAATTTCTGCGTCCTTTCGCAGGACATATCCCCCTTCAGCCACGCCGCGTTTAAGCCCACTTCGTTCATCCCCACCAGGCCGATGGTGGAGAAATGGTTGTCGAAACTGCCCAGATAACGCTTCGTATAGGGATAGAGCCCCTCATTTAAGAGTTTCGTGATCACGTTTCTCTTGATCTTTAAAGAGCGGGCGGCCAGATCCATCATCCGGTCCAGTCTCCGGTAAAACTCCGTTTCGTCCGCGGACAGCCAGGCGATTCTGGGCATGTTGATGGTGACCACCCCGACGCTGCCCGTGCTCTCCCCGGAGCCGAAATATCCCCCGGTCTTTCTGCGCAGCTCCCGCAGATCCAGCCGCAGCCTGCAGCACATGGAGCGGACGTCGGAGGGCTGCATATCGGAGTTGATATAGTTGGAAAAATACGGGGTGCCGTATTTGGCCGTCATCGTGAACAGCAGGCGGTTGTTCTCCGTGTCCGACCAGTCGAAGTCCTTCGTGATGGAGTAAGTGGGGATCGGATACTGAAACCCTCTCCCGTTGGCGTCCCCTTCCACCATCGTCTCAATGAACGCCTTGTTGATCATATCCATCTCTTCCCTGCAGTCCCGGTAGGTAAAATCCATCTCCCTGCCGCCTACCAGCGCCGGCTGATCCGCCAGGTCCTCAGGCACGGTCCAGTCCAGCGTGATGTTGGAAAACGGGGCCTGCGTCCCCCAGCGACTGGGCGTATTCACGCCGTAAATGAAGGATTCGATGCACTTCTTCACCTCCCGGTAGGACAGATGGTCCGCCTTCACAAAGGGGGCCAGATAGGTGTCGAAGGAGGAAAACGCCTGCGCGCCGGCCCACTCGTTCTGCATGATCCCCAGAAAGTTCACCATCTGGTTGCAGAGCACGGACAGATGGGACGCGGGGGCCGAAGTGATCTTGCCGCTGATCCCGCCCAGCCCTTCCTGGATGAGCTGCTTTAAGGACCATCCGGCGCAGTATCCGGTGAGCATGGAGAGATCGTGAATGTGGATATCCGCATTGCGATGGGCCTGGGCGATCTCCTCGTCGTAAATCTCGGAGAGCCAGTAATTGGCCGTCACCGCGCCGGAATTGCTCAGGATCAGCCCTCCCACCGAATAGGTGACGGTGGAGTTTTCCTTCACCCTCCAGTCCTCGATCTTCACATAGCTGTTGACCACGTCCTTATAATCCAGGATGGTGGATTTCATGGCGCGCATCTTCTCCCGCTGCTTGCGGTAGAGGATATAGGCTTTGGCCGCCTCCGCGTACCCGGCCTGCTCCAGCACCTTTTCCACGCTGTCCTGGATGTCCTCCACATGAATGCGGCCGTCCTTTACCTTCTCCTGAAAGTCGGCCGTCACCCGCAAAGACAGCAGATCGATGATATCCCTGTTGTACTGCATTTCCGTGGCTTCAAACGCCTTCACGATGGCGTCGCTGATCCTCGTCAGCGTGAAGTCCGCGTTCTTTCCGTCCCGCTTAATCACCTGAAACATAATGCTTCCCCCTTATCCGATCCCGCAGATGCTATCCGGATCCCCTTTTTCTTCTGTTTTGAGCCGATAGGATGATTGTAGCACTCCATCCCCTCAAAGTCAACGCAGAAACACCATATCTTGTGATGTATACAAAAACGGAACACAATATTATGTGTTCCGTTTTCAAAATACCGCTCCGGCCACCGGCGGGCCGCTCACCGGGTTTTTAAAAAGGTATATTCCCGCTGCGCCTTTTCGTCGTCAGGATACAGGGCCAGATACTGCTCCATGGCCAGCTTTGCCTGATCGAACTGCCCCAGGTATTCATAGGCCACGATCTGATTGAACCGGAGCGACTGCATGACCGGGTTGCCCTCCACGGCGATGCCGGCTTCAAAGGCATTCAGCGCGGCCTCGTAATCCCCCGTCTGCAGCCTGCACAGCCCCAGCTGGTTGTAAATCTGGGCGTCCGCCTGGCTGGTCTCCAGATAGCTGCTGTAAACGCTGGCCGCATAGTTGTAGTCCCCCAGCTTTTCATAGGTCTGGCCCAGAAGGGAGGCCACGTCCGCGCCCCCGCTGCCCTGCGCGCTCTCCAGGCAGGTTTTTGCCTCCTCGTAATTTCCCAGATAGAACTGGATCCTGCCCCGGTCGTAGTCCGACAGCCTCAGGGAATCGTCCGCCACCACTTCCTCCAGATACGGGCTTCCCAGCTCCCCGTAACCGTATTTGCTGCAGCTGCAGAATATGTCGATCCGCATGTCATAATCGTCCCCGTCCGTCTGTACCGCCCGGTCGAAATCCGCCTTCGCCTGCTCCTGCTGCCCCAGCTCCAGCTCCATGGTCCCCTTCAGATACCAGGCGTCCTTTTCCTGAGGGCGCAGATCCGTAATGGCGCTATATACCCCGATGGCCTTCTGCACCTGCCCCCCTTTATAATAGGCGGTGGCCAGATAGTAGTTGATATCGAAATCCAGCTGATCCGGCACGGGCCCTCCCAGGGCCAGCGCCTTCTCCAGGCTGGCCGCCGCGTTCTCATAATCCGTCAGCCCCATATAGGCCAGCCCCTGCCCCCGGTATACCTGGCGCAGGTTTTCCTTGTTCACCATGGCCGCCTCAAAACTCGTGAGCGCGCCTTCATAATCCATCTGTTCGATCTGTCCCATCCCCTGCTGCAGGTTTTCCCCGCCCGAAGCGCCGCATCCCGCCAACAGGACGGCGGCCGCCCAGGCGGCCAGAAGGACGGATGCTTTCCCGTATTTCATACGCTACCTCTGCCTCAGATTTTCTCGATCCAAATGCGGTCGATCCCGATTCCGCTCTCCCCGAAAAACAGCTTCAGATAGACCTCCGGACCGGCTGCGGCTTCCAGCTCCACCGCCCGCTCCAGCCATTTTCCGTCGCTCCCCGTAATGGTAATCGTGCGGATCAGCTGGTTGTTCACGAAGACCGACATGGGCATCTGCGCCAGCTCTCCCGCATCCGCCCTCATCCGGAACGAAAGCCGGTAGGTCCCGGAGGATTCAAAGAGAAGCGTATAGGCCGCCGACGTCCCCTTTTGGGTGCGAAGCCCGCCCACTTCCAGGTCCGCCGCGTCCCCCACGCGCGTTTTGCCCAAATCGGCCGCACGGGATATCCCTGCGGAAAAATCGTTCTTCACCTCGCAGACATCGAATTCCCGGTCCAGGAACCGGTTCATCACCGGGGAGCGCATCAGGAAACGGCAGATGTTCGCGGCGCTTCTCACCAGCTGCGCCCGCGTGATGACGCCGTTTTTCAGCGCCTCCATCGTATTGTCCCGTCCGGAATTGGAAGCCGAATCGGACACCACCATGTAAACGTCGTTCTGCGCCCGGATCATGGCCGCCGTATTCTCCTTCGTGCCGTCCTGGCCCTCATCGTTCATCTTCGCCCACCAGTCCGTCATCACAAGGCCCTGATAGCCCCATTCGTCGCGCAGGATCGCGGTGAGCAGGTCGTAGTTTCCGGCGGTCCAGATGCCGTTTACCGGCCCGTAGGTGGACATGATGCTGTATGCGCCCCCCTCCTTCACCGCGATTTCAAACCCCTTCAGGTAAAGCTCCCGAAGCGCCCGCTGCGAAACCGCGGAATCCGCGTCGTGCCGGCGGTACTCCTGGTTGTTGCAGGCGAAATGCTTGATGGTCCCCGTGACGCCGTATCCGGCCATCCCCCTGATCTGGGACGCCGCCATCTTTCCAGTTAGCAGCGGGTCCTCGGAAAAGTATTCGAAGTTCCTGCCGTTTAAGGGATTTCTGTGGAGATTCATCCCCGGCCCCAGCAGCGTATCGATCCTGTTTTTCCGGAGCTCCATCCCTTCCATCCGGTAGAGCTCTTCCACCAGCGCCGGATGGAAGGTGCAGGCCAGCAGGGTCCCGTTGGGCAGCGAAAACGCCAGCGTCCCGCAGTCCATCCGGATTCCGGACGGCCCGTCCGCGCAACACGCCACCGGAATGCCGAACTCCCGCAGACGATAAGTCACGCCGCCGAAGGCCGCCGCGGTGCCGGGCGTGACTTTGGGGGAACACATCCCCTCCCCCCGGACCATGCAGGCCAGATCTTCGTCCGTAAGCTGCGCCAGGAAATCCTCCATGGAAGCGTTCCGGTCGCACACATCCTTCAGGCGGATTCCCCGATCCCCGGTATAAACGGCTTCCTGCGGCCGCTCTGCGAGAATCCTGCGCATCGGATCCTGCGTCCGGAGCGGGACCTCCTCCCAGGCCTCCTGATAACGCCCCCCTTCATCCGGCCCTTCCCCGGAAGGCCTCAGGCGCGAAAAGGGCAGCACCGGAGCCATGGCCTCTTCGCACTCTTCCACCACCTGCAGGCCGTCCACGAAAAAGCTTCCCGCCTTCGCGGCGTCCCGCACGCTGTTTCCGACGAAAACGCCGTACTCCCCTTCTTCCATCACGAAACAGTTCCGGTGCCCCGTCACGCCGCTGTCGTCGTAGGAAGCCATCCGCTCAAAGGGAATGAAGAACTCCAGCTCTTCCTCCTCCCCGGGCGGCAGCAGGGTGGTTTTCCCGAATCCGGCCAGGCAGCGGGCCGGCTGGCCCAGCTTTCCCTGCGGTTTGGAAAGATAGATCTGCACCGTCTCCTTTCCCGCCGTCTCCCCTTCGTTTTTCACCCGCGCCCAAAGGCGGATCCCGTTCCCCTGCCGTTCCACGGCGGAGGCGGAAATGGAGAAGCTGGTATAGGAGAGCCCGAATCCGAAGGGATAGAGCACCTTTTCGGGCGCGAAGGTTTCAAAATACCGGTATCCCACATAGATATCTTCCGCGTAAAAATTGCGCGCCGGATCCCCGAAATGGGCGGTGGAGGGGTAGTCCCCGATATCGGCCGCGATGGTGTCGGCCAGCCTGCCGCAGGGATTCACGTTCCCGCACAAAACGTCCGCGGCTCCCCTGCCGCCCTCCATGCCGCCCTGCCAGACGTAGAGCACCGCCTGGGGACGATAGCGTTCCACCCACTTCATGTCGATGATATTCCCCACGTTGAGCACCACCGCGGTCCGGGGAAAAACGGAGCACACGGTTTCCAGAAGCGCTTCTTCCTCCGCGGCCAGAAGATAGCTGCCGGGCGCGGCGCTGTTGTCGTTGTCCTCGCCCGCCGTGCGGCCCAGAATCACCAGCGCCAGATCCGAAACGGCTGCCGCGTCTTCCACCAGCTGACGGCTGACGGGCATCTCCTTCTGGCTCCAGGGCTCCCGGGCCCAGCCCTCCCCCTCGTCGAAGGGGTTTTCCTTCAGCCATTCCCCGTATCGCCGCTGCGTCTCTTCCTCGATTTCCACGCCGTTTTCCCGCAGCCCCTCCGGGATTCCCACCGCATAAGGGACGTTCACCATGCCGCCGGATCCGGTTCCGCTCTTATAATAATGAAACTGCGCCCGTCCGAATACGGCGACCTTCTCCCCCTTTCGTATGGGCAGCGCTTTTTCCTCGTTCCGCAGCAGGACGCAGCCTTCCGCCGCAGCCTGCCTCGCCAGAGACGCGTATTTTTCGTAGTCCAACGTATACCTCATTTCGCTCCTCCTGTCATTCTCTCATCTGCCTGCGCAGCCCTTTCGGATAATGGTTCTTCAAAATTCCTCCGGCCAGCTTGCCCCAGCCCAGGCCGTAGCCGTCCACCGTCACCAGATACCAGCCCTTTTCCCCTTCCGCCGGAAGCGTCATCCCCCCGATCCACGCCCGGGCATCCTCCCCGGAGGCGGAAACGGCGTGGGTCCGCAGCGCTTCCCCTTCGGCCAGAGCCAGGGCCAGCGCGTGGGAAGGTTCAAATCGCCCCTTCTTCAAAGTGCCCAGATGCAGGCCGGGCCTTAAGACCTTCAGCCCCTCCAGGGACGGCAGGTTTTCCGGGGCCAGATACAGCTGATCCGCGAACCTCAAAAACAGTCCCCTGCGGGAAACGGACAGCGTCTCCTCCCGGAACCGGAAATACTCCTGGCAGTCCTTTTCAGGAATCCCTCTTTGCAGCCCGAAACGCCCGAACCCGGAGCCGCCGGACACGCCGCTCCCCTCCTTCTGAAGCACCGCCAGATAATGCCCTTCCCCTTCCAGGCGGTGCGGCCAGAGGCGCACCGTCCCCTCCAGCCCCGGGCAGGGCTGCCGGATCCAGTCCGGCCTGCCGCCCGACATCCCGTTTTGCGGGGAAACCGGCACGACGGAAAATTCCGGGTGGCGCTGCAGGAAGCGGCTGACGCTCCCCTCATCCTCCTGCGGAGCGAAGGTACAGGTGGAGTAGACCAGCCTTCCGCCGGGCCGCACCATATCCGCCGCGCTGTCCAAAATCAGGTCCTGTCTCTCGGCGCACATCTCCACGTTTTCTTCGCTCCATTCCTGACGCGCCTCTTCCTGCCTGCGGAACATCCCCTCCCCGGAGCAGGGCGCGTCCACCAGCACCCTGTCGAAATAGCCCGGGAAGCGCTGCGCCAGCCTTTCCGGCGTCTCGCAGGTCACCACGGCGTTGGAAATTCCCATCCTCTCCACGTTTTCCGACAGGATCTTCGCCCTGGCGGGATGGATCTCGTTGCAGAACAGAATCCCCTCCCCGCGCATGGCCGCCCCGATCTGCGAAGTCTTTCCGCCCGGCGCGGCGCACAGATCCAGCACCCGTTCCCCGGGACGGGCGTCCAGGAAGGCCGCGGGCGCCATGGCGCTGGCCTCCTGAATATAATAGACCCCGGCCTCGTGCCAGGGATATTTTCCCGGCTGATCCTCCTGTCCGTAATAAAAACCGTTCCCCTCCCAGGGAACCTCCCTTAAGGAAAAGGGGGCCGCTTCCAGAAAGGAAGCCCTCTCCGCCTTCAGCGGATTCATCCGCAGTGCCCGACAGCACGGTCTCTGATAACTGTCATAAAACTGCGGGAATTCCTCTCCCAGCAGCGCCTTCATCCGTTCCGTAAATTGTTCCGGCAGCATCCTCGTTCATCCCATCCATTCCCGATTCAAATCTCTTCTTATCATAAACCAGGATAGCCCGCCGCGCAACATCGAAATCCTTTGCGAAAGCACCAGCTGTATCCCCGAAAAATGCCGACCCTGTTTTCGCCCGCAAAGACCGGCTCCAGAGAATCCGCAAACCAGCTCCGGATTTCGTCCGCATCCATCCCTTCCTCCTCGATCCTGACGTTGACGTTGGACTGGATCATCATGAATTCCACAAACCTTTCCAGTGAAAACTCATAACGCAGTTTCAGCGGAGTCTGATATTGCACTGCGAATCCGTATTTCTCCACGTCCTTTTCCGTCCAGACGGCTTCATCGCGGTATGGCCTGGGAAAGCGCTTTAAATACTGTCCCTCCCACCATTCCGTATACTGCGGGCAGTTTTCCATCCGATCCGAAATGCTGAAGTCATAGATCAGCAGATAGCCGCCCGGAAGCATCCGATTTTTCAGACATTCCAGCAGTCCTTCCCGGTCTATCCACTGGATCGCCCCCGCCGCGGTGACGATGTCCGGGTTCCCCGCCGCACCGGGAATTTTTTCCCCGCGGCCCACGAGGAAACGGATGCCGGGATCGTTTTTACAGGCTTCCCCGGCAACCCGGATCATCTCTTCGGAGACGTCTATTCCCGTCACCCGGTCGCAGATCGTTCTCAGCGCCCTGGTGGATAACCCCGCGCCGCATCCGATATCAAGCCCGTTTCGAAACCCGGTCTTCCCGGTTTCCCGGACAAACTGCTCCAGCGCCTGTCCGTGCAAAAACGGGCGGTTTTTATACCCCTGCGCAATTCGCGCCGAATCAAATGACGTATCGCTCATTTTAATCTCCATTCTCCGTATAAAAAAGGGACGATTCCTGAATCATCCCGCATCGGAATCCTGCTCGAAAAAAGTGTAGCACAGAGCCGTGTGTAAATACAGCTTCTTTTCGTGTATTTCCGGCAATCGAGCCGCCTTTCTGCACCCCGCCTTTTCCATTCGTCTGTAAGCCCGTTGCGGATACGGATTGCCAATCAGTTTCCAGCGCCCGGTCAATGGCCTGTTCCGGGGTAATGGTTTCCCCGATGCGCTCCCGGCCCTCCATCGCCAGCCATGCCTTGAACGGCCCGGCTTCGGCTTCCGTTTTAAGTCGCTCCAATACCGGCAGGGATTTTTTATCTTTAAATGGCTGGACGGCGTCATCGTTCTTCAATTCGCCCATAGCTAATACAGTCTGTTTCACCGGAATCAGCCCTCCGGAATGGAGAGCTGATTCTATATCCGTCCTTATTCTATTTGGCATTCCGTCGCGGGAAATCCGAACCGGTCTCCTCCTGAGCAGCGCTCAGCCGCTGCAGCGTTTCCTCCACAGCCTTCCCTGCCGGGCCGTTTTCCCTCTCCTTTCTCCCCGGCATGTCATGCCCGGAAAATCGTTACGGATATTTTACCTCACTCCCTTTTCCTGCAAAACAACTTTCCCCCATCCATTTCAAATACCTGATCGCAGAGAATCTCCATATCCTCTCTGCTATGGCTGGTCAGCAGGATTGTCTTGCCCCGCTCTTTCCACGAAAGCAGCAGAGCGCGAATTTCCTTCGCCCCCTGCCGGTCCAGACCGTTTAAATATTCGTCAAGTATCAGGATCTGTGGATCTTCCATCAGCGCCTGAGCGATGGCCAGCCGCTGCCTCATCCCCAGCGAATACTTCTCCACAGGCTTTCTTTCCCCCGGATCAAGCCCTACCTGCAACATCGTCTCTTCCAGCCTTTTTCGATCCATCCGGTTTCGAATCCCATACAAATATTCCAGATTTTTTATACCGCTCTTCTTTCCCAGAAAAGCCGGTTCCTCAATGATGATCCCCGCTTCCCGGAGCATCTCTCCCCTTTTCTTCGTCTTCCCGAAAATCCGGATTTTCCCCGCATCGGGAATCAGGAAACCACAGATACATTTCAAAAGAACCGATTTCCCGGAACCATTGCGCCCCGTTAAACCATACATTCTCAGGAACATTCTTCTGATAACGTAATGGCAGCTCTTCCCCCTGCTTGACTAAAATGGGATGGATTTATAAACCAAAGGTCTTCTCCTCCCGTCTTTTCTGCCCTTTTCGATACATTGTCCTGATTGTATCCTGTTCCGGTAATCGTTATGTAGAATGAAACCGTCTCCGCATGGACCATAGTACCTGTTGCTATCACTAAGACTCTCACACACAAGAAAAACATCCATTTTTTTATGTATCTCCTCATAATTACCTCCTTTTTAATTGATAGCTAAAGTGTCTCAAAATCCCGACAGGCAAAATTAGATTTACATATCCAACGGATCCCCCCCTTTCCCCAAATTACAACTTCTGCTCCTCATGATTTGTATACTGGAAATTTTGTATGTATTATATGTTGTAGTACATTGTGTTTTAAAGAATGAGCTATTTGTTGTCATAACCAAACAGCTCATTTTTTCAGTTCCCTCTTTCTCTTTCTTCCGGATACATTCTTTACCCATGAGGGCATTTTTCATAATGATGGCTTGAGACCAATTCCTCCTCAAAAATTATACCGCAGTCTTTGCATCTCAGGGCAGAATAAATGTATATATCACATCCTCCATCATTATTTTTACGATGAACCTGATACTCACCGGGAACTTTCGATGGGTGGGAGCAGTTTTTTCTTTCCCAATTTTCTGCATCATATACCATTCCGTTTTCGTCGGTAAATTGATTGTCATATGTGACCGCAATGATCTCCTCCAGCCCACTTTCCCGGAATGTGAACTCCACGGACCCCACTATCACTCCCTCATTCCTGGAAGAATTAACATGTAAAACAGTTGGTTTTTCATAAGCCTGTACCGGGATATAACAAGCTATGCCAATCGCAATGCTAAGCAATATACCCGCTGCCTTCCATCTCTTCAAAGTCTCCCTGATGTCCGTTTTGTTTCTGATATTCATAATCCTCACCTCTGTCATCTTCCTCCCCCGGCTAAAAAGAGGCATCTCATATAACACACGGTCATTCTTTCTTAACGATTGATTCAAAATTTCTTCCGCATAAATCCTTTTCTGCCTTGCATTAAGGTATTTCAGCACCGTCCCATCGCATCTGAGTTCACACAATTCGTCGTATAGTACGGGCAATAAGAAAACCAGGGGATTATACCAATGCATACAAATAACTATGGATACTAGCACTTTCCAAAAAGAATCCAGTTTTTTAATATGGATTAGTTCATGCATCAACACCACATAACGTCGGTCCTTTCCCAACGTCTCCGGAGCAATGACAATTGGAATCATTACCCCTGTTGTAAAAGCAGTTCTGTCATAAGGATCCATATAGACCCTGATTTTTCTTTTGATCTTAAGCTGGCTTTTCAATTCCTCAATTTCTTCTTTCCAGTCCAGGTGTCCCCCTATTTCCCCCAAAAGTCTCGTACATCTCTTTACCCTGAAGTATCTCTGACAGTTCCGGACCAAAAAGACCGCCGCCACCAATAAAACTGCTCCCAACAACCATATCTGTCCCCACTCTCTATGGCTTACGATCACTGCTCTATCCTCAAAGACAAGGAAGCGTTCCCCTTCATTCAGATGAAAATTCTGAGAAACCTCCGCGTCCGTTGATAAAAAATCCGCGATCTCTTCTTTCAGCAAAGGTACTGGAAACAGAAAAAATGCCAGCGATATCTTAATCCAGACCATCTTCCAACGAAGCATCGTCTCCTTTCCCAAAAGAAAATTCATCAGCAGAATGGCAACTATCACAACGCTGCCGGACAATGACATCGCTAAAATAATCCACATCCGTTCCCCTCACACTCTTTATTGAATCGAGTCAATTATCTTTTTCAGATTTTCTGCTTCATCCTCTGTCAGTTTTTCCCGTCCATGACTCAGGGCAGTCAAAAAATTCCTCAGAGAACTGTCGTACAGTGTATCCAAAATATCCTGAGCCTGCTGCTTCTCCACTTCTTCTTTCGTATATACAGGATAAAATCTATGATTTTCACGTGTAATCAGCCCTTTCTTCACCATCCTGGTCAGAAAGGTATGTGTAGTCTGACGCGCCAACGCTTTTCCCTTTTTAGCAAAATGCTGCACGATTTCATTGTTCGAAACGCCGTCCATCGACCAGATCACTTCCATAATTTCACGTTCTGTCACGCTCAATTTTACCATATTTTTCTCCTTTTCAATATTGTACTACATTTTTTAGTACACATCAACCATATCTGTTTTAAATACGATCCCCTTCCCTTCATTTCACGATTCCGGAAAACTCTCCGCCGCGCACAGGGCCCCGTATCCCACCCTCTCGTTGGGGTAACGGGTCTCCCCGGTCAGGGGACGGGCTCCCCTGCGCAGGTACGCCTTCATTTTTTCACCATGTAAATAAATATCATTCCCCTGAAGGATCCCCCATTCCATCAGCAGGGCGGCCGTGCCGGTGACCAGCGGAGCAGCGAAGGAAGTGCCCGTGACCCGCAGCGTACCCCCGTCCGACGCGGGGACGAGAAGGTCCGTTCCCGGGGCCACCAGATCCGGCTTGGAATCCGCCAGCACATCCTCGTTTTCCGCCTTTCTGGGCGCTCCCCGCCCGGAGAAATCGGCGTAAGCGTCGTTTCCCCTTCTGCTGGCTCCTGCGGTCAGCACTTTCCTCGCCGTGGAAGGCACCGTGAGGGTCAGCTCCGGGGACGGCCTTAAAAATCTCGTTCCCGCGCTTCTCGTTTCCTGGCCCGGCAGATAGAGCTGATACTCCCCGGAAACGATCCGCTCCGGTTCCAGCGAAATGGTCCAGATCCCGGCTTCGATAAAATTCCCCCGGGGCAGCAGATCGAAAAAGACTTCCTGCCATACGGAATAAGGAGACGGCTCCCCCGCGTAAATCAGGATTTCCGTCTCCTCCGTCAATACCCGCTGCCGCTGCCTTAATCCGAACAGCACAGGGATCTGCGTCCCGGAAGGGGTTCGCAGCGTAATGGAAAAATCGTCCGCATAATTTTTCCAGAGCTGAACGTTCAGGGTTCTTTCATACTCCGTCACCGCCAGCTCCACGGTCCGTCCGCTCTGTTCTCCCAGCCTTCCCGAGGCGTGGCCGGAAGACGCGCCTTCATTTCCGCTGCCGGCGCAGATCACCGTACGCCAGCATTCCGCCGCGTTATCCAGAAAACGGGTCAGAAGCGAGGACCCGTCGTGAGGGCCGTAAGTATTCCCGAAACTCAGGTTAATGGCCAGCGGCCGCCCCATCATCTGCGCCTTTTGAAGCGCCCAGGTCACTCCCCTCATCAGCTCCGTGGTCCTGGGAAATCCGTTCTGGAGATTGGCCAGCTTCACGATCAGAAATTCCGCCCCGTACGCCACGCCCTGAAGCAGGGGATCCGGGTTGCTTCCGCCCGCGATGGCCGCCACCGAGGTGCCGTGGCCGGACCGGTCGGAGCTGGGAACCAAGGCAAAGGCTTCCTCGCGGCTGCCGGCCTGAAGCGCCAGATCGATCTGCCGGGCGGAAAATTCCACCCCGATCGCAAAGCCATCCGGAGGGGCGTAAAACGGCTCTCCCTCTTCCCGGTCGCTCCGCCTCTGGTTTAATTCCGCCGCGTCCAGCGTCTGATCCCACAGCCACGCGATCCGGGTGCTCCCGTCCGGATTTCGAAAATCCGGCATTCGATAGTCGATGCCGGAATCCAGGATCGCCAGGAGAACGCCCGCCCCCGACAGCCCTGCCCGCTCCCCTGTCCGGGCCGGCGCTCCTTCCCGCGCCAGCGGCAGGATGCAGCTTTCCCGCTTCGCTTCATACAGGCCGTTTTGCAGGCTCTTGGGCATTTCAACATATTCGGTTTGCGGCAGCGCGATGAGCTGCCCGATCCGGCTTTCCGGCACGGTGACGATGGCGTAACCGGCCAGCAGAGGTTCCGTCCGGATTCCCGCCCGCTGCAGCTCATCCAGACTGCCGCTGTATTTGACGATCAGTTCCCAGGTCTGTTCCTCTCTGTCGAACCCCACATCCAGAATATCCGACCTTTCTCTTTCCGAAGGCGAAGATTCCAGGCTCAGGTTCAAAAGATCTTCCAGCTTCTGCGATATCATATGCGCCCTTCCTTCCAGGCTGCTTTCTTTTCATAGTATTCGGGGGAAGGAAGTCGGCCACCCCGTTTCGGCATAAAAATCATTACTGCAAATCCGGCCGAAACAGCTCCTTTCGAAGCCGGAACAAAATCCCCAGGGAGAGGGTTCCCGCCAGCAGCGAGGTTCCGGCGAAATTCAGCCAGATTCCCGTAAGTCCAAACGGCCAGAGAAGAACCACCAGCAGCACCGGAAAGATCAGAGCCGTGGACACCGAAATGAGGGAAGCCGGCAGCGGTTTTTCCACGGCCAGCATATAGCTCTGCGTGGCGAAGGAAAACCACCGGGTCACGAAGGTGAGGGCGAACAGGCGCAGCGCCCCGGCTGCCAAAACCAGCACTTCCCGTCCGGAGTCCCCCATAAAGAGGGCCGCCACCTGCGAAGGGAACGCTGCCAGCGCGGCTGCCGCCAGCAGGGAAACCGCGGCGCTGGCCGTAAAGCAGCACTTTTCGATGGCGCGGACCCGGGAGAATTTCCCCGCTCCCCAGTTATAGCCCACGGCCGGCTGGAGGGAGTCGCACATTCCGTACAGAAGCGGCTGGATGAAGCCTTCCGCGTACATCAGAATCCCATAGACGGAAACCGCCGTTTCCCCGCCCAGGCGGACCAGGATGAAGTTCATCAGGATGGAGGTGATCCTGCCCGCGATGTTGTTCAGAAAGTTCGGGCTGCCGCAGGAGGCGATCTGGCGGATCATGGCGCAGGAAAACCGGGGGCGGCAGAATTTCAGCGCCGCCTTTCCCCGCAGAAACGGCAGAAGGGCCAATAGGACGCAGACGGCCATCCCCGTACAGGTGGCGAGAGCCGCAGACCATATGCCCCATCCCAGCACGCCGAGAAACAGAAACTCCAGCGCACCGCTCAAGGCGGACATCAAAAGGTTCAAAAACATGCTGCCCCGGATCATGCCGCTGATCCGCAGGAAGTTGTCCATGGCGAAAACGATGGTGGTGATGGGGGAACAGAGGGCGTATACCCGCATGTACTGCACCGCCAGGACAGCGAATTCCCCCTCCGCGCCCATCAGGCGGATCAGCGTCGGAGCCGCTCCATAGAGGATGCTTCCCACCGCGATCCCGGCAAGAACGATCATCAGGCAGGCGCAGGTGAAAATATTATGGGCCTCCTTCTCCTTCTTTTTCCCCAGGGCGATGGCGATGGGCACGGCCGCTCCCACGCCGATCAGGTCCGCCAGGGAAAAATTGATGATGACAAAGGGCATGGCCAGATTCACCGCGGCGAATGCAGTGGCTCCCAGAAACCGCCCCACGAAAACGCCGTCCAGCGTCTGATACAGGGCGGAGGCCAGCATGCTGACCGCCCCGGGAATCGAAGCCAGGAAAAACAGCTTCAGCGGCGCCGTCCTGGCGAATAAAGTTTCCGAGTTCATGGCTTTTCTTCTCCTCCTGTCCCTTTTTGCGTTCGCTTCAAATACGGTTCAGCGCGCTCCATTTCCCGCTGCAAAAGCATCGTCCTCTTTTGCGACAGGGCGACCAGCTGTTTTCTCTCCTCCCGGCTCAGCTGCCCGAAGGACGCCGTTTCCATTTCCAGCAGCGGCAAAACCGCCGTTCGCCCCAGCTCCCTTCCCGCTTCCGTGAACGCGATCCGTTTGCTCTTCCGGTTTTCCGGCGTGGAATAAAGCGTCAGATACCCCCGCTGTTCCAGATTTTTCAGCGCGGAATTGATGGTCTGTCTGGGGTAGGACCAGGATTCGCAGATGTCCTTCTGCGTGCATCCCTCTCCCTGCGTCCAGGCCACATAGAGGACCCAGAGGGCTGCGTCCGACAGATTCACCCCCGCCGCGTAGTTCCGGTAAAGATCGTTGAGCGCCTTGTCATTTTGATTGAGCTGCTCCAGCTGTTCGGCAAGCTCTTCTTCCAGATCCTTTTTTTCCATCTTCTCCTCCATTCCGAAGCGTCTTGCGCTGAGGAACGCGCGCCAAATCTCAAATTTGGCGTCGCGATCCTGGGATTTATGACGCTTCGTCATAAATCCTGATGGAAAAATGAGCCGTCGGGCTTATTTTTCCATCTTTCCTCCATTCCGACGAATTCCTTCGCCAATCGCTCTCAAATAGTCCGATTCCGGACAACCGGCATTATAGTCCGAATTCGGCTTATTGTCAAGTTCCGGGTTCAGAAAGCTCTTGATTCACCTGTTCAAATATTATAAGATGAAAACACCGGAGCCCTGTGACGCGGCTCCACACCGATTTTATCAAAAGAGAGAAAGCAGGCGATTCATATGACCAATCAGGAAAAAGCGTTGAAACTCCATGAGCAGCTGCAGGGCAAGCTGGAAACCGTTTCCAAAGTCCCGGTAAAGACCCGGGAAGATCTGGCCCTGGCCTATACCCCCGGCGTGGCCGAGCCCTGTAAGAAAATTGCACGGGATCCTTCCCTGGCGTACGTTTACACGATGAAGGCCAACACGGTGGCCGTGGTTTCCGACGGCTCCGCCGTCCTGGGGCTGGGCAACATCGGCCCCAAAGCGGCCATGCCCGTGATGGAGGGCAAGGCGGTCCTCTTTAAGGAATTCGGGGGCATCAACGCGGTGCCCATCTGCCTGGACACGCAGGACACGGAGGAGATCATCCGCGCGGTCACCTGGCTCGCTCCGGGCTTCGGCGGCATCAACCTGGAGGACATCAGCGCGCCCCGCTGTTTTGAAATCGAAGAACGGCTGAAGGAAACGCTGGACATCCCGGTCTTCCACGACGATCAGCACGGCACCGCTATCGTGGTGCTGGCCGGCATCATCAACGCGCTGAAGGTCACGGGAAAGCGCAGGGAGGACTGCAGGGTGGTTATCAACGGCGCCGGAAGCGCCGGGATCGCCATCGCCCGTCTTCTGATGACCTGGGGCTTTTCGGATCTCATTTTGTGCGACCGTTCCGGCATCCTGTGCGAAGGGGACGAGGGGCTCAACTGGATGCAGGAAAAGATGGTCCGGGTCACCAACCGCTCCCATCGAAAGGGCGCCCTGGCGGACGCCATGCGCGGGGCGGACATCTTCGTGGGCGTCTCCGCCCCCGGCATCGTGACGCCGGAAATGGTATCCTCCATGAACCGGGACGCCATCCTGTTCGCCATGGCCAATCCTGTTCCGGAGATCATGCCTGATCTGGCCCGTCAGGCGGGCGCCAGAGTGGTGGGAACCGGGCGCAGCGATTTCCCCAATCAGGTGAACAACGTGGTGGCTTTTCCGGGCATTTTCAAGGGCGCGCTGGAGGGCCATGCGGCGCAGATCACGGAAGAGATGAAGCTGGCTGCGGCCAGGGCCATCGCCGATCTGGTGCCTGACGAAGTTCTGGACGAGGATCATATCATGCCGGAAGCCTTCGATCCCAGAGTGGCCGAGGCCGTCGCAGCCGCGGTGAAAGGCTGCATCCGCTGACGTGGGCCGCAGCGATGCGGACCGCCCGGGCGTCCTTTCTCCTGCCGCCGCGGAGCCGGACTGGCATCACAAGCCCTGGTACTCCCTGGACGCCTGGTGTAAAAATACCTTCGGCCGAAAGCTGTATAAGGTAGCGCTGGACATCGGCTGTACCTGCCCCAACCGGGACGGCACCGCGGGCACGGAAGGCTGTACCTTCTGCTCCGCAGGCGGCAGCGGGGACTTCGCCGTCTCCGGCGGCGATTCCCTCCGCTCCCGGCTGGCCGAAGGCGCGGACCGGCTGCGGAACAAATGGCCGGACAGCGTTCCCGGCTCCGCCGGCGCGTTTCCGGAAGGCGGCGCGAAGAGGGGGCTGCAAACGCCCCGCCTGATCGCCTATTTTCAGTCCTACACCAATACCTACGGGGATCCGGACCGGCTGGCCTCCCTGTTTGGGGAAGCCCTTTCCTTCCCGGAAACCGCCGGCATCTCCATCGCCACCCGGCCGGACTGCCTGGACGAAGAGATTCTGGCCCGCCTGTCCGGCCTTCGAAGGGCTTTTCCGGACAAGTTCATCTGGATCGAGCTGGGTCTGCAGACGATCCACGACTCCACGGCGCTGCGGATTCGCCGGGGCTATCCTTCCCGGGTCTTTTACGACGCCATGGAGCGCCTGCACGCCCTGGGCTTTCCCGTGATCGTCCACGCCATCCTGGGCCTGCCCGGCGAATCCCGGGCGGAAATCCTGCAGACCATGCACGCCGTCAACGGGGTGCGACCCTTCGGCGTCAAGCTGCAGCTTCTGCATATCCTGAAGGGCACCGCCATGGCCGGCGAATATGCGTCCGGAGCCGTCCGTCCCCTGACGAAGGAAGAATATGTGGACCTGGTGACGGACTGCATCGCCTCCCTCTCTCCCGAAATCTGCATCCACCGGATCACGGGGGACGGCCCGGCCCAACTGTTGATCGCTCCGCTGTGGAGCAAAAATAAAAGAGATGTCCTCAACCGCATCCTGGCAGGGATGAAGGAAAAGGGCATCAGACAAGGAAGTTATTATGAACCATCAGGAACCGCTGACTCTTTATAAACTGATCATCCTCTACGTGCTCAACCAGGTCACGTTTCCCCTCACCCGGGCGCAGATCAGCGACCTTTTTCTGGAAAAGGGGTATACGGGCTTTCTCACCGTACAGCAGGCCATCAACGAACTGACCCAGTCCGGCCTGATCAACGCCAAAACGCTGGCGAACCGCACCCACCTGCAGATCACCGGCGAAGGCAGGGATACCCTGTCCTACTTCGAGAACCGGATCAGCGAAACCATCCGGGACGAGATCCAGGATTATCTGAAGAAAAACGAGCTGGAAATGCGTGAGGAATCCTCCATCCGCAGCAATTACTACCGGGCCGTCAACGGCGAATTCGAAACCGAGCTCACCGCCATGGACAGGGAAGTGCCCCTGGTGACGATCCGCCTGACGGTGCCGACGGAGGAACTGGCCATTTCCATCTGCGACAACTGGCAGAAGCGCAACCGGCAAATCTATCAGTATCTGACCACGGAGCTGTTTTAGGAATGCGGCGGGTCGCGCAAGCGACATCTTCCGGGAAATGGAACATTCCTTTTTGCCGCAGTGCGATCCACCGGAGTTCTTTATACGATAGGATGCTACAAATAACCATTTTTTCGTGCATAATCACCAATAATAAAAGCAACTGCTACAATCAGCAAAATAAATACAGATAATATATCCCAAATATCAATCACAGGCTCGCCAATCATTTTTGACAATGTACTGTTTATCAAAATCGTAAATGGGATTGCAAACAAAAATGTAATTCCTGTTGCCAACAGTTTTCGTTCTTTAAGTCGATAATATAAAACATAAATTATCCACAGAAACACAAGTGAAATAATTGACATAATTGTGCCAATGCTGAATACCTCATTGACTTTTATCAAAATACTTAATATGTACATAAAAGGTACAATCAGGATACTAATCGCAGCCATCGCCACGAACACCCCTTTCTTTCCCAACAATATAACAGGAAAAGATGCTATCCATGTAACCAGTACAGAACTAAGCACAATAAGTGACCATGTCAATGTTCCCGAAACAGCGATATCACATATGCAACATACGAGAATACCAATTACCATGGTAATTGTGTATATTGTTGAAATTATGGTATTCTTATTCATGTTATTCTCATCTTTTTTCTTTAACTCAATGAGATTCTCATTGACTTTTTCTTCGTAATTATTCATTTCTATCCTCTCTCCACTTAACAGTTCATTGACTGTAACATCTAAAATATCGCAAAGTTCCAGCATGATAGACGAATCAGGCATACATTTTCCCGTTTCCCATTTTGAAACAGCCCTGTCCGTAATATTTAACTTTTCTGCTAATTGTGCCTGCGTCAGCCCTTTTTCTTTTCTGCAACTTGCAATAAATCTTCCTGTATCAATTTGATTCATTACAATATGCCTCCTTTCATGCTACACTTTACAATTTTTATTAGCCACCGTACACGAACCATAAGTTGAATTATCCAACTCAACCATTGGTTGGGAGAGGAAGATGTTCGATAAGCTTGTTGTATCTATATTGAATCGCCCTGTAATATGCTCTGCTCTCTGTAAGCTGTCACATATGCCCTAAAGGTCTTATATTCGTCCGCTTTAACAGGAGGGAGATCCCCCGTCACAGGAGGATCTCCCTCAATACGTTTCCGTCCGCGTCGCCCAGGGAAAGCCCCATCAGCTCCGCAATGGTGACGCCCTCGTCCCAGAGGGCGATCTTTCGATTCACGGCCACAGGCCGGATGCCGCAGCCCGCGGCGGCAAAAAAGGTTCCGTACCCTTCCCCGTCCGGCAGATAGCCGTGGGTTCCCCGCATCTTATGCGCCTTCTCTTCCTCCACCGGCAGCTGCTCCCGTTTCCAGTCATCCAGAAAATACCAGCCTTCCCTGGCTTCCAGCATGAGGAAACAGTCCGGATCCGCCCCCAGCGCCGCCGCCTGTTCCCGCGAGAAGATCCGTCCGATCCCGAAATCCTCCCGTTTTTCCAGCTCTTTGACGATCGATTCCACCCGTTTTGCCAGCGAAGGATCCCGCCTGGCCTTCGGGTTCAGATACACGTAGCAGCTTCCGTCGCAGCTTTTCGCCACGGCGCGCCAGCCCTTCACCTTCCCGTCCCTGATGTCGATCAGCCCCTCCCGGCGCAGGATGCAGTTGACGAAAGCGATGCGCCGGGCGTCTTTCTGGTAGTGATCTCCCAGCAAAAAGACCGCGGTTCTCTCCATATCCCCGGTTTCCCGAAGCGCCCGCAGGATATCTCCCAGGCGACTGTCGTGGCGGGCCAGGGCCTCCCGGGCTTTCGGATGGTTCACGCCGTAAATGTGGCGGTTGGTGTCCACGTCCGTCAGATGGAGGAAAAACAGGCCGGGATTGTACTTTCGGATCGTATACAGGGCGCTGGCCTGTATGAAATCGTCCAGCGCGGGCTGCCGGATCCCGTCCCTCAAATGGCCGAACCTCCTGTTGAGATCCAGCTGGTAGAAAACGGGCCCGTTCATGGCGTTGACCAGAATCTGCGTCTGCCACTTTCTGGTCACCATCACCTCGGGCACACAGAAGGGGATTTTGCTCCTTCCCGCCACGGGCCACAGCAGCGCCGCGGTCCGGATCCCCTGCTTTCTGGCCTCGTCCCAGAGCGTCGTGCTCTTGATGTATTTGCGCTGATAGATCCAGTCCGGCCGCTCCCTTCCCGGCTGGAGCTTCGTGTTGTTTATGATTCCGTGGTGGATGGGCTTCCTGCCCGTGAGGATGGACGTATGGGCCGGATAGGTCAGGGAAGGATAAACGCTCTCCACCCGGCCGCAGAGGGCCGCCTTTTGAAAAAATGCCCGGAAATTCGGCAGGGTATTCATATATTCCAGATCCTGATTCCCCACCGCGTCCAGGGAAATCACCATCACCCGATTCGGTTTCTGTCCCATGCCTTCCTATCCCCTCTCCGGCTTTCTTCTTCCGGCCAGCTCTTCGTCCCCGTTCTCCGCCGCTTCCCTGCGGATCCGCTGCATGTGCTCCCTGATCTTCACCTCGTAGCCGTTGCCGGAGGGACGGTAAAATTCCCTGCCGGACAGCTCATAGGGAAGGTATTGCTGCTGCACGTAGTTGTTCGGATAATTGTGCGCGTATTTGTAGTCCAGTCCGTGTCCCAATTTCGCCGCTCCTTTGTAATGGGCGTCCTGCAGGTGCGCCGGCACCGGCAGATTGCCCGTTTCCTTCACCGTCCTCATAGCCTCGTCGATGGCGCATACCGCGGCGTTGCTCTTGGGCGCGCAGGCGATATAGGCCGCCGCATGGGCCAGGATAATCTGGGATTCGGGCATTCCCACCCGCTCCACCGCCTGGGCCGCGCTGACCGCCACGGTCAGCGCCATGGGATCCGCGTTTCCCACGTCCTCCGACGCGCAGATCATCATCCTCCTGGCGATGAAGGTCACGCTCTCCCCCGCGTACAGCATTTTCGCCAGGTAGTAAACGGCCGCGTCCGGATCGGAGCCCCGCATGCTCTTGATGAAGGCCGACACGGTATCGTAATGGTTGTCCCCGTTCTTATCGTACAGGACCGTCCGCTTCTGGATGCATTCCTGCGCCACGTCCAGGGTCAGGTGGATCTTCCCGTCCGCGCCGCGCTGCGTGGTCGTCACGCCCAGCTCCACCGCGTTTAAGGCGTGTCTGGCATCCCCTCCCGCCATCTGCGCCAGAAAGGCGCAGGCGTCTTCGTCGATCACCGCGTCGTAAGCGCCCATCCCGCGTTCCCTGTCGTATACGGCCCGGAGGATCAGTTCCCGGATCTCCTCTTCCGACAGCGGCCTGAGCTCGAAGATGATGGAGCGGGAAATCAGCGCCCCGTTCACCTCGAAATACGGGTTCTCCGTGGTAGCCCCGATCAGGATCACCGTGCCGTCCTCCACGAAGGGGAGAAGATAGTCCTGCTGCCCCTTGTTGAAACGGTGGATCTCATCGATGAACAGAATCGTCTTTTTCCCGTACATCCCCAGGTTGTCCTTCGCCTTTGCCACCACCTCTTCCATATCCTTTTTTCCGGCCACGGTGGCGTTGATCTGCATGAATTCCGCGCTGGTGGTGTTGGCGATGACCTTCGCCAGGGTGGTCTTTCCGGTTCCCGGAGGGCCGTAGAAGAGGATCGAGGACAGCCGGTCCGCCTGAATCGCCCGGTACAGCAGTTTGTCCTTTCCGATGATATGCTGCTGACCTACCACCTCATCCAGCGTCCGGGGCCGCAGCCTGGCCGCCAGGGGCGCTTCCTTCTTCTGATTCGTCTGTCTCATGTAATCGAACAGGTCCATCGCTTCTTCCGTCCTCTCCTAAAACCCGCATATTGGGCCATACTTTTTCCACCATTTCATCCGGATAGTTGGCGTCCAGAAACGCCTCCACCGGACGGTCCGCCGGATTGCCGCCGTGCCTGGCCACATAGCGGACCATCACGGCCCCGGACAGGACCGCGTCGCAGATCATCAAAACGACGATCCCCCAGGTGGCCGCCTTCGCCCCGATGGGCGGCAGCTTCTCGATCAGCCGGCTTATGGCCGGGTAACAGATTTTGATCCAGACCACCGACAGGATGCCCCAGAAAATGCAGTACAAAAGATTCGTCCTGCCGCCGATGTTAAAGGGCATATCGCTGTAATCCCAGAATTTCGTGCCGAAAACCAGCTCCGTAAAAACGCTGCACAGATACTCGTAAACCCCGCCAAGGATGCAGCCCGCCAAAAACACCTGCCGGTCGTCGCGGTCCGCCAGCTTCTGCAAAATCACGGTCAGCAAAACGGCGCCCAGCCCCCAGACGATGCTGAACGGCCCGTAAATCACGCTGGAACGGCTCATCCAGACCCCCGCGGTAAACCGGCAGAACACCGTCTCGATCAGATCCCCCACGAAGGCGCAGAGGATAAACACCCAGATCAGCTTGTCCAGGCAGATCCCTTTGGCGAAAACCGGGCTTTTCTCCTCCTCCACCGCCTCCATATTCGGATAGGCGCGCTCCAGGCGGCGCACCACCGCATCGCAGATCCAGGTCCCCAGCTTTTTCTGACGCTTCCGCTTTTCCTCCTGCACCAGCTTCCGGGTTTCCGACAGCTTTCCCCGGCGTCTGCCCCGGCAGACCGCGTACAAAATGGAGGCGAAATCCGCCGCCAGCAAAAAGAGGACGGCGACGCAGACGGCCAAAAGCGCCGTGTCCGGCACCAGGCTCAGCACGGCGAAGATCAGCGGATGCAAAAGCAGCACTGTAGCCAGCAGCACCGCCGCCTTCAGCCCCGCGATCAAAATCCCCTTTTTCTCGCCGCCGAAGGCGTTGGCCCCTTCATACCTCCACAGCTTCCTGCGCCAGATCCGGCCGGCCAGAGCGGCGGACAGATATTCCACCGCGGACAGCACCGTCAGCGCGGTCAGAAACTGCAGAATCGCGTTGTCCTTCATGGTGGGCAGCACCAGGATCAGGATATCCGCCGCCACCCCGTATTCCGGGCAGATCGGCAGGCTGAAAAAGCCCCTGTTCCGGAATTTTCCCGTTCCTGCCGCCAGGGCGGCCACTTCCAGGGCCCATCCCAGAAACCCGTAGAGCAAAAGATAGGTCACAAGCTCCAGCACCGTATATTCCATTCCTTCTTCCTCCTGCCAATGAGTATACTAAAGAACCCCTGCGTCAGTCAAACAGAAGTTCCTCCACCGTCACGAAGCGATATCCTTTCTTCTGCAGCTCATCCACGATCCGCAGGGCCGCCGTTACCGTGGAGGCGTATTCGTCGTGCATCAGGATCACGGATCCGTCTCCGGCTTTGGCCAGAACCTTCCGGGCCACGCTGTCGGCGTTTTGGGAGCTCCAGTCCAGCGGATCCACGTTCCACAGCACCGGAAACATGTTCAGCCTGGCTTCGAAGCTCTTATCCCAGCTGCCGTAGGGCGGGCGCACGTATTCCACTTCCTTTCCCGTAATTCCCCCGATGATCTCGTTGGTCCGGACCAGTTCCTCCAGAAATCGCTCCCGGTTCTTTTTCGAAAGCTGGAGGTGGCTGTAGGTGTGATTTCCGATCAGGTGTCCCTCCTCATCCATCCTCCGGATCAGTTCCGGATATTGCTCCGCGTTTTTTCCCGTCACGAAAAAGCTGGCCTTCACCCCTCTTTTCTTCAGCCCGTCCAAAAGCAGGGGCGTATATTTGGGGTGCGGCCCGTCGTCGAAGGTCAGCGCGATCATCCCTTCCGTTTCTTCCTGCCGGAATCCCTCTTTGGCCAGGACCAGAAAACCTTCCGCAGTTTCCGGAAAAAGGCGCGACAGCAGCAGCGCCAGCGCCAGAACCCCCGCCGTCAGAACCGCGGCTTTCGAACATCTTCTTCGCATGGCGCCTCCCCGCCTTTCCTCTCTACAGTATATGCGAAGGGCTCCGTTTTGTGCTTCCGTTTTCCCGGCGCCATATTTAATTTACACAAATCTTTCTTGTGCTAAACCCGCCCTGACGTTACAATATAGATAACCGGTCCGCCTCTTTTCACAGGCGCAAATCAACCGGACAAAGGAGGAATTGTCATGAAACTCAGAAAACTGACCGCCGCCGTGCTGTCGATGATCCTGGCCACGGCCATGTCGCTGACGGCAGCGGCCGCACCCGATCAGGCCGCCGTTTTATCCGCAGCGCCGGAGGCGGGAAAAATCGTCATTCTTCATACCAACGATGTGCACTGCGGTGTGGAGGAGGGCGTCGGCTACGCCGGCCTGGCCGCCTACCGCAACGAGATGCAGCTTCAGTACGGTGCGGATAACGTCACCCTGGTGGACGCCGGCGACGCGATTCAGGGCGGCGCGCTGGGCACCCTTTCGGACGGCGCCTTTCTGGTGGACACCATGAACCAGGTGGGCTACGACATCGCCATTCCGGGCAACCATGAATTCGACTACGGCGTGGAGAATTTCCTGGATCTGGCCCAGAACCGGGCGGACTATACTTACCTGTGCAGCAACTTCGTCGATCTGACCGCCGGAACTCTCGTGCTCCCCCCTTACCGGATGATCGATTATTCGGGCACGCAGGTGGCCTATGTGGGAATCGCCACTCCCGAGACCTTTACAAAATCCACTCCCGTCTACTTCCAGGATGAAGCCGGCAATTACATTTACAGCTTCTGTCAGGGCAACGACGGCGCCGATCTGTACGCCAACGTCCAGGCCAGCGTGGATATGGCACGGGCCCAGGGGGCGGATTACGTCGTGGCCATCGGCCATCTCGGAACGGAAGGCATCACCCCTGCCTGGCAGGCCGGAGCCGTCATCGCCAATACCAGCGGTATCGACGTGCTCATCGACGGTCATTCCCACGAAGCCTATGAGAAAGTTGTGGAGAACAAAGACGGCAAAGATGTTCTTCTGGCTCAGACCGGGACCAAATTCAACGCCATCGGCAAGGTGGTCATCGATCCTTCCACCGGGGACATCGTCAGCGAGCTGGTGGAAGATTACGACCAGAAGGAGCCCGTAACCGACGTCTTCCTGCAGGCGCTCAACGCGGGTCTGGAAGATATCCTGGGGCAGGTAGTCGCCAAATCCGACGTGGACCTGACTTCCAATGATCCCGCCACCGGCCTTCGCCGCGTCCGCAGCGGGGAGACGAACCTGGGCGACATGGTGGCCGACGCATACCGCACCGTAATGGGCGCGCAGATCGGCTTCGCCAACGGCGGCGGCATCCGCGCGGATCTGCCCGCGGGCGATATCACCTATGAAGACATCATCAACATCCATCCTTATGGGAACGAGATGTGCGTCGTGGAAGCCACCGGGCAGGAAATTCTGGACGCCCTGGAGCTGGGCGCATCCCACTATCCTCAGGAGAACGGCGGATTCCTGCACGTTTCCGGACTCACCTACACCATCGACGCTTCCGTTCCCTCCAGCGTAGTGACTACGGATGAAGGGGATTTCGTAAAGGTGGACGGCGCGTACCGGGTAACCGACGTGAAGGTAGGCGGAGAGCCCCTGGATCCCGCGAAGACCTATACCGTGGCATCCCACAACTATATGATCAAAAACGGCGGCGACGGCTATATCATGTTCCGCGACAACACCCTTCTTCAGGACTGCACCATGCTGGACAACCAGCTGCTGATCGAATACATCACGCAGTCCCTGGGCGGCACCGTGGGCGAGCAGTATGCGAACCCTTACGGCGAAGGCAGGATCACCATCCTCAACGCGGCCGACTGAAAACAAAACAGCGGCGCAGATGCCAGACGGCCAATGCAAAAAGCAGCAAGTCTTTTCAGACTTGCTGCTTTTTGCAGCCGCCGATGGCGGCGGATGATTCAATTTGCGCTTTCGGCTCCCAAAGGCCGTTCAGACGAAGCGGTTCTGGCTTTCGTCATAGCGGTAGCCGATCCCTTCCAGCTTCCGGACCACCTCTTCGCGGTCCAGATCCAGATCTTCACAGCAGATATCCAGATTTTTGTAAAAATCCCTCAGTTTCAAATTGATGAAGCTCAAAAGCATCACCGGATCCTTCGGCACCATTCCTTTACCCTCCACAATTCATTTTTTCTCCGCCGCAAGGGCGTCGTTTTTCACCGAGATCAGAATCGTATCCCCCATCTGTACCTGATCCGACAGAATCAGCTTCGCGGACAGGGTTTCCACGTATTTCTGAATATAGCGCTTCAGCGGCCGCGCCCCGTAAACCGGATCGTAGGCGTGATCCACGATAAAGGCTTCCGCTTCCGGCGTCAGCTCGATCTTCAGCTGCCTGTCCTCCAGGCGGCGGTTCAAATCGTCGATGATCAGCCCGATGATTCCGCCGATGTTCTCCCGGGTCAGAGGCTTAAACAGGATCGTCTCATCCAGACGGTTCAAAAATTCCGGCCTGAAATGGGCGCGCAGATCGTTCATCACCAGTTCTTCCGCCTCCGGCCTGATGGTGCCGTCGGATTCGATCCCGTCCAGCAGATAGGAAGCGCCGATATTGGACGTCATGATCAGGATCGTGTTCTTAAAGTCCACCGTCCTGCCCTGGGAATCCGTAATCCGGCCGTCGTCCAGCACCTGCAAAAGGACGTTGAACACGTCAGGGTGCGCCTTCTCGATCTCGTCGAAAAGCACCACGGAATACGGTTTGCGCCGCACCGCTTCGGTCAGCTGTCCGCCTTCCTCATATCCCACATATCCGGGAGGCGCTCCGATCAGCCTGGAAACGGAATACTTCTCCATATACTCGCTCATGTCGATCCGGACCATATTGTTCTCGTCGTCGAACAAAGAAGCGGCCAGCGCTTTCGCCAGCTCGGTCTTGCCCACGCCGGTAGGGCCCAGAAACAGGAAGGAGCCGATGGGTTTGGTGGGATCCTTGATCCCGGCTTTGGAACGGATGATGGCCTCGGTTACCTTCGTGACCCCTTCGTCCTGGCCGATAACGCGCTTATGCAGCTCTTCGTCCAGATGAAGCGTCTTGTTGCGCTCGCTCTCCGTGAGCTTCGCCACCGGAATGCCGGTCCACCTGGAGATGATGCGGGCGATTTCCTCCTCCGTCACGGCCTCGTGCACCAGGGAGAAATCCTCCCTTTTCACCTTTTCCTCTTCGGTTTCCAGCTGCCTTTTCAGCCCGGGCAGCTTGCCGTAGGAGAGCTCCGCGGCCTTTTCCAGGTTTCCTTCCCGCTGGGCGATCTGGATTTCGTTGTTCACCGATTCGATCTCTTCCCGCAGCTTAGACAGCCGCTCCACGCTCATCTTCTCGTTGTCCCACTGCGCCTTGCGGTTGTTGAACTCCGCCTTCAGCTCGGCCAGCTCCTTCTGCAGCGCTTCCAGCCGTTCCCGGCTTAAGGTATCGTCCTCTTTTTTCAGCGCCGCCTCTTCGATCTCCAGCTGCATCACCTTCCTCTGCAGCTCATCCAGCTCGGTGGGCAGGGAATCCATCTCGGTCTTGATCAGAGCGCAGGCTTCGTCCACCAGGTCGATGGCCTTATCCGGCAAAAAGCGGTCGGAAATATAGCGGTTGGAAAGGGTCGCCGCGCTGACCAGGGCGTTGTCCATGATTTTAACGCCGTGGTAAACCTCGTAGCGCTCCTTCAATCCCCTCAGGATGGAAATCGTATCTTCCACCGTGGGTTCATCCACCTGCACCGGCTGGAACCTCCTCTCCAGCGCCGCGTCCTTTTCGATATATTTGCGGTACTCGTCCAGCGTCGTGGCCCCGATGCAGTGCAGCTCTCCCCTGGCCAGCATGGGCTTGAGCATGTTGCCGGCATCCAGCGCGCCGTCCGTTTTGCCCGCGCCCACGATGGTGTGGAGCTCGTCGATGAACAGGATGATCTGCCCCTCGCTCTTTTTCACGTCCTCCAGCACGGCCTTCAGCCGTTCCTCGAATTCCCCGCGGTATTTGGCGCCCGCCACCAGCGCGCCCATATCCAGCGCGAAGATCTTCTTGTCCTTCAGTCCCTGCGGCACGTCGCCCCGCACGATCCTCTGGGCCAGCCCTTCCACCACGGCGGTTTTGCCCACGCCGGGCTCGCCGATCAGCACCGGATTATTTTTCGTCTTTCTGGACAGAATGCGGATCACGTTCCGGATCTCCGAATCCCGTCCAATCACCGGATCCAGCTTCTGGGCCCGCGCCCGTTCCACCAGATCCTGCCCGTATTTTTCCAGGGTATCGTAAGTCGCTTCCGGATTGTCGGAAACCACCCTCTGATTGCCCCTTACCGTGGAAAGGGCCTGTAAAAAGCGTTCCCGGGTGATCCCGTATTCCTTAAAAATCTGCTTCATCTCCCGGTTGGGATACTGCAGCATGGAAAGGAACAGATGCTCCACGGAAACGTATTCGTCCCCCATCTGTTTCGCCTCATCCTCCGCATGGATGAGCGCCTGGTTCAGATCCTTTCCCACATAAACCTGTCCCCCGGACACCTTGACCCTTTTTTCAACGGCCTGCCTGGCCCGGTTGACGAAGTGCTCCTTCTGAATTTCCATCTTTTCGATCAGTTTTAAGATCAAACTGTCCTCTATGGTCAGAAGGCTGTACAGCAGATGCTCCTGCTCTATTTCCTGGTTGCCGTATTCATAGGCCAGCTTTTCGCAGTTCTGAACGGCTTCCACGGACTTCTGCGTAAATTTGGAAATATTCATACGAACCTCCTCTTCTCTGTTCTACTCAGAATATAACATTTTCCTGCTGACCCTACTATAGCACCTGCTGTTAGCACTGTCAACAGGTGAGTGCTAACGAATGTGTAAAAAAATTGTGAAGTTTTTCCGCGATCTCCGATCCGGCTTCATGCGTGACTTCCCGTCTTCCAGCACCACCGGGCGATTTTCGCTATCAGCTCAACATCAACCCTTCCATACGGAATCCGTATGGTGCCCTTATCCGTCTTATATTCCTCCAGCTCTTCCCTGAATTCTTCCACCGCCCCGGGGCCCGGATAAAATCCGATGTGCCCTTTTGAGGCTGCGAAGTGAACAATATTTGTTGTGGTCAAGCATTTTTGTAACACTTATGGCTAAAAAATATCATAAATCAGTTACGCTGCATTCCTTGCCTCAAACGGAGTTCTATAACCATTGAAACTGTGAGGACGTACATGATTGTAGTCAATG
>DWXE01000046.1 GCA_019119355.1 Candidatus Eisenbergiella merdigallinarum | reverse complement strand
TCTTTGGAGACGATCAGCTCCTCCCCCAGAAAACGAAGCAGGGCCAGGACGTCCCTCCTGTATTTCCCGATGGTGGCGCGGCTGCGCTCCTCCGCCGCCAGTTCCCGGCAGAACTGATCCACAAACTCCGGCTCGATGACGTGTTCCCGGAACATGTTCCCCTCTGGTTTCTTCCCATCTTCCTGAAAATACGCCTGTAACCCCATGATTTCCGCCATTTTCCTCTCCTCGCTTTCGTTTTTTTGCTTTCTGCTCTGATTTTTCCCCAAAATATGTCCGCCCACACGCAGTTTCTGTCAGGATGAAAAAAAAGGAAGGCCATGCTTTCTTCCACAAAAGCACGGCCCGCCGTTCTTCCCCCGACAGCTGCGGCCGTCAGGGAGAGCATATCCAATTCTCTTTCAAAACGCAATCAGTTTGTGCCCGAAAATGGCGGCGGATATCCCCTGAAATCCCTGGGGAATCGCCAGGGAAAGGGAGCTCAGCCCACGATCCTCTGGATATCGTTAAACATCACGAAAACCATCAGGATCATCAGCGCCACAAATCCGGCGAAATGGATGATTCCTTCCTTTTCCGGCGGGATGGGTTTTCCCCGGACGACCTCTAAAAGCAGGAAAATCAGCCTGCCACCGTCCAGCGCCGGCAGGGGCAAAAGGTTCATGACCCCCAGGCTGACGGACAGGAGCATGGCGAGATTGACCATGTTCATGAAAACCAGCAGCGGGCCGCCCGGAGCCGTCTCCTCCCGGACTTCGTCCACGATCTGCACCATGCCCACCGGCCCGGCCACATCGTCCGCCGTCAGCTTTCCCTGCACCAACGCGGCCACGCTCATCACGGAATTCTTGATGCAGAAACGAAGCTGATACCAGCCGTATTCCAGCAGATGGAAGCCCTTCGCCTCCGCCGCCAGGGAATAGTTTTCAAAGCCCACCAGGTAACGCCCCAGCTCCTCGCTGTAGATGGGCGTCAGGGTGGCGGAATACCTTTCCCCGTCCCGCACATACTCCACTTCCACCGGTTCCCCGCTGCGGTTTAACTCCATCTCCAGGGCGATCTCCCTCGCCAGCTTTACCTTGCCGTTAAACCGGGTGATCCGGTCGCCGGCCTGCATCCCGGCCGCTTCCGCCGCGGATCCTTCCGATACGCCTCCCAGCACGGGCAGATCCGCCCCCGCATACCCGGCCACGATGATGGCGAAGACGAAGGCCAGGAGGAAGTTAAATGCCGGACCCGCCACGACGGTGGAAATCCTCGCCCACACGGCAGCGTTCTGAAAATTTCCCTCCTGCGTCCGACCGTTTTCGCTCTCCAGCCCGTCTTCCCCTTCGAACATACAGGCCCCGCCGATAGGCAGAGCCCGCAGCACGTAATCCGTTTCCCCCTTCTGAAAATGCGCGATCTTCGGCCCCATCCCGATGGCGAATTCGTTCACCCGGATGCCGTTGGCCTTCGCCAGCAGAAAATGCCCGAATTCATGCCCCATCACGATGACGAAAAAGATCAGCAAAAAAATAAGGATTGTCGCGATCAAAGTCTTCTCTCCCGCACTGTCATTGTTTCAAAAATTCATAAGTTTCCACTTCCGTCTCCAGAATCTCTTCCAGATCAGGGTTTCCGATCGGCCGGTGATTATGCATGGCCGCCCCGATGAGCTCAGGGATTTCGCAGAAGCGGATTTTGCCTTCCAGCAAAAGCTTCACCGCCATCTCGTTGGCGGCGTTGAAAACCGTGGGCATGCTCCCGCCGCAGCGCGCCGCCTCATAGGCCAGCTTCAGGCCCGGGAACGTTTCCGTATCCGGCGCTTCGAAGGTCAACTGCCCGATGGAAAACAGATCCATCCGCGGCATGCGCATGGGGCGCCGTTCCGGATACAGGAGCGCGTACTGAATGGGCAGCTTCATATCCGGCAGCCCCATCTGGCCGATCACGGCTCCGTCCTCATACTCCACGGCCGAATGCAGAATGCTCTGGGGATGGATCACCACCTGGATCCGTTCCAGGGGAACGTCGAAAAGCCAGCGGGCCTCCATCACTTCCAGCCCCTTATTGACCAGGGACGCCGAGTCGATGGTCACCTTTTTTCCCATGGACCAGTTGGGATGCCTGAGGGCATCCTCCAGCGTCATCCGCTCCAGATCCGCCCGGGACATCCCCCGGAACGGCCCGCCGGAAGCCGTCAGCAAAATCCGGTGGATCCCGTTGCCCGCACTGCCCTGCAGGGACTGGAAAATGGCCGAATGCTCGCTGTCAACCGGCAGGATGGAGACGCCCTTTCGGGCGGCCAGAGGCATGATGAGATGCCCCGCGGTCACCAGCGTTTCCTTGTTGGCCAGAGCGATGGTCTTTCCGCTCTCGATGGCCGCGATGGTGGGGCGGATTCCGATCATCCCCACCACCGCCGTCACCACGATATCGCTTTCGGGATCCGAAGCGATCTCCAGCAGGCCGTCCATGCCGCTGACCACCTTCACGGGAAGGTCGGCCACCCTCCCCTTAAGCTCCCGCGCCGCTTCTTCGCTCCACATCCCCGCGATCCGGGGAGAGAACTCCCGGATCTGTTTTTCCATCAGATCCACATTTTGGCCGGCCGCCAGCGCGACGATCCGCAAATCCCCGTTATCCCGGACGATTTCCAGCGTCTGCGTGCCGATGGAGCCTGTGGATCCCAATACCGCTATTTTCTTCAAATCCGTACCTCCCTGTCCACAATCATATGCAAAACGTCAGGAAAATCCCACCCGCAAAAGCACCACGGAAAGGTAATAGATCACCGGCGCCGTAAAGAGGACGCTGTCGAAGCGATCCATGATTCCCCCGTGTCCCGGGATGATCTTCCCGTAATCCTTGATCTCATGGTTTCTTTTGATGGCGGAAGCCGCCAGATCCCCCACCTGGGAAATCACCGCGCCCACGGCGCAGATCAGCGCCGCCACCCAGATCACGCCCGCATCCTCCCGGGCGGGAACCAGGAACGCCCATGCGAACAGCGCTCCCACCAGCGCGGAACCCGCCGTGCCGCCCACGGCGCCCTCCACGGACTTCTTCGGGCTCAGGACCGGCGCCAGCTTATGCCTGCCGAAGGCCATGCCGGACAGGTAGGCGCAGGTATCGCAGATCCAGGAGCTGATGAAAATCAGCCAAACCAGATAGATCCCGTGGGTCAGCTCCCGGGTCAGGTAGACGAAGGAAAAGAGCACGGTGGGATAGAACGCGCAGAAAAACGCGGTCATCACCTGCTTCGACCGGTAGGCCGGGAACCGGAACACATATACGAACATCTCTCCCAAAAACAGGAAGACCAGGACGCCCAGCCCCAGCGAAAAGTCCCGGGTCAGCGTCATGGACAGGCCGTAGAGGCAGATCCCCGCATAGCCGACCCACTCCAGAGCGCCGGTCTTTCCGTCTTCTTCCACCCCGCAGGCATGCATCAGCTCCCGGAAGGCGATCAGGGAAAGGATGGTCGTCGCCGCCCCCAGCCAGACGCCGCCGGTCAGCAGGAAAATCAGAGCCAGCACCACCAGGACGGCGCTGCTCATCAGCCGTTTCCAAAACATCCTTACCCCTCCTTCACAAGGCCGTATTTTCTGTCCCTATGATTATATGCTTCCACGGCTTTTTCCAATTCGGCTTTCGTGAAATCGGGCCAGGCCACGGGGGTGAAATAGAATTCCGTATAGGCCAGCTGCCAGAGAAGGAAATTGGAAATCCGCTCCTCGTTGCAGGTGCGGATCAGAAGATCAGGATCCGGAATCCCGGCGGTGTCCAGATGGGCGCTGATGAGCTCCTCCGTAATCCCGTCCGCTTCCAGCTTCCCGTCCTTCACCAGCCCTGCGATCCGGATGGCCGCGCGGCGGATCTCATCCCTGCCGCCGTAGTTTAAGGCGATCTGGAAATGCAGCCCCGTATTCTCTGCCGTGGCCTTTTCCAGCTCGTCGATGCGCTTTCGGATATCTTCATCCAGCCTGGTCTTGTCCCCGATCACCCGGACGCACATATTGTTCTTCGCCGCGGTCTTTAAACAGGTTTTCATGTAGTTGCGCAGGAGCTTCATCAGGGCGTCCACCTCGTCCTGCGGCCGGTTCCAGTTTTCCGTGGAAAAAGCGTATACCGTCAGGTAGGAAATCCCCATCCGGTAAGCTTCCTCGCAGATGACCTCCACGTTTTTCGCGCCCTGTACATGACCGTAATTTCTGGGCATCCCCTTCGATTTCGCCCAGCGCCCGTTGCCATCCAGAATGATGGCCACATGATTCGGAATGTTCATATCCGCTTCCTCCAATCTGTGGAAAAGGGCAGGCTATGCCTGCCCCCTCCCGTCATCCTTTCGTGGGTCAAAACTGATTATACGGTCATGATCTCTTTGGATTTCGTGTCAACCAGTTTGTCGATCTCCTTCGTATACTTGTCCGTCAGCTTCTGGAGCTTGTCCTCCAGCTCCTTGATCTCGTCCTCGGAAACGTCCTCTTTCGCCAGCTTCTTGAAGAAATCGTTGCCGTCGCGGCGGATATTGCGGACCGCCACCTTTGCTTCCTCGCCCTTCTTCTTCACATCCTTCACCAGGGATTTTCTGCGCTCCTCCGTCACCTCAGGGAATACCAGGCGGATCACGCTGCCGTCGTTGGAAGGGGTGATCCCCACATCAGAAGCCAGGATCGCCTTCTCGATGGCCTTGATCAGAGACTTTTCCCAGGGCGCGATCTGGATCATGCGCGCTTCCGGCACCGTGATATTCCCCACCTGCTGCAGCGGGGTAGGGGTTCCGTAATAATCCACGCGGATCTTGTCCAGCACGTGGGGGTTGGCGCGGCCGGCGCGGATCGTCTGATAGTCCGCCTCCAGATATGCGTAAGCCTTTTCCATCTTCTTCTCAAACTGCTGTAATCTCTCGTCCATAGTCCTCGTTCTCCTCCTCCATCTTTCCTGTCATACCTTTTGTCAAACCGTCACCTTCGTCCCGCAAAACGGGCCGCTCACGGCGTTGACGATGCTGTTTTCTCCGTTCAGCCCGAATACCCACATGGGCATATGGTTATCCCGGGCCAGAATGGACGCGGTCATATCCACTACCTGAAGGTTCTTTTCGATCACTTCCTGAATGGTCACTTCCCCGTACTTCTTCGCCGCCGGGTTCGTCCTGGGATCGTCGTCATAGACGCCGTCCACCGCCTTCGCCAGAAGGATCACATCCGCTTCCACCTCCACGGCCCGAAGCACCACGCCGGTATCCGTGGAAAAATAGGGGTGTCCCGTGCCGCCCGCGAAGAAGACCACCTTCCCTTCGTTCAGATACCGGACCGCCCTGTCTTTGGAAAACAGCTTCGTAAAGGAACTGCACGCAAAGGGGGTCAGAATCTCCGTCTCCATCCCTGCGGAGCGAAAGATCTCGGAGACGTAAATGCAGTTCATGACGGTTGCCAGCATCCCGATCTGATCCGCTTTCGTCCGGTCTATGTTCTCGCTGGTCCTGCCCCTCCAGAAGTTTCCGCCGCCGATCACGATCCCCACCTGGGTGCTGTTCTCCGTCAGCTGCTTCACCTGCAGCGCCACCTTCCTGACGGTGGGCTCGTCAAAGCCCTGCTTTTTGTCGCCGGCCAGCGCTTCGCCGCTCAATTTCAATAAAATCCTCTGCATCCTGCTACCTCTGTTCCTCTTTTTTGAGCCAGGCGGACTCCCGCATGGCTCTGTCAGTGTCAGTATAGCATAATTTCATTTATCGGGGAAGTGAAATTTCTCTGAATAAAACAGGAGCGTGCTCCTGCCGGCGGCACGCTCCTGCTCTGTTCCCCTGTTCAAAAAATCCGGTCACCGGTTCTGGAAAAGCGCGTTTTCCAGATCGGACAGCATATAATCCAGCGCGGTGACCCCGCCCTCCGCGGTGTACCACACGGCAGGATGCTCCAGATAAACGATGTTGCCGTTCTTATAAGCATCCGTACCCATTACCAGTTCGTTCTCCATGATTTCCCTGGCGAGCTGAGCCCCTTCCGTGCCGATGGCCGCGTCGCGGTCCATCACGAAGATGTATTCCGGCGCTTTTTCTACGATGAACTCGAAAGAAGCTTCATTTCCGTGGGTAGAAGTGTCGATATTGGCGTCCACGCCGATGTTCTCAAAGCCGATTTCCACGCCGATGAGGGAGCAGCGCCCGTCGTTGCCCAGCACGTTGAAGCTGCCGCTGGTGCACATGCCGACAATGGCCGTTTTTTCCTTCGCAAATTCCGCCAGCGCTTCGATGCGGGCGTCAAAATCGGCCATCAGGCTGTCCACGCTTTCCTCCAGCCCGAACATGGAAGCGACGGTCTCAGCGTTTTTGCGCACGCTCTCCACCACTCCGATTTCCGTATCGGTGGACAAAAACACCACCGGCGCGATTTCGCTGAGCGCGTCATAGGAGCTGCTCAAACGGCCGCCGATGAAAATGACGTCCGGCCCGCACGCCATGACCTCTTCCAGATCCGCTTCCTTAATGGTCCCGAGATTGGAAATATTTTCATCCGTCACATAATCCTGCAGATAATCCAGGGATGTGCCGGCAGATCCGACCACCCGGTCTCCCAGGCCCAGGGCGTCAAGGATGTCCAGAGACGCCATATCCAGCACCGCGATGCGCTGCGCGTCATAGGGGACTTCCAGATCCACTTCTTCCCTATTCGCGTTCAGGCTTTTGATCGTCACGCTTTCCGGCGCCTTTGCAGCGGAGGAAGAAGTCTCCTGCGCCGGCGTCTCGGAAGAAACCTCCTCTGCGGTTTCCGTCTCGGCCTGCGCGGAAGCCTCAGCGGATTCCGCCGTCGATGCCTGAACGGAAATCTCTTCGGAAACCTCCGAAACGGAAGCGCCGTCCGTGCCGGAGCAGGCGGCGAGGCTGAAAGCGAGTGCCAGCGTAAGGCTCAATGATAAAATCTTTTTCATAATGATGATCTCCTTTTCTAATCTTTTCATGATCCTGTTTTTTCATCCCGATATGGGAAAACCGGGCTTAATAATAGATGGAAAGGGGCTTCCCCGAGATCTCCATGATCTCGAAATCCACCCTATAGATATCCGAAAGCGTTTCTTTTGTCATCACCTCCTTCACGGTTCCGAACTTCGCAATTTTTCCGTCCACAAAAGCGCAGATGTAGTCGGAATAGAATGCCGCGTAATTGATTTCATGCAGCACCAGAATCACCGTCTTGCCCAGTTCGTCGCAGAGCCGGCGAACGGTTTTCATCATGTTGGTCGCATGATAGATGTCGAGATTGTTGGTGGGCTCATCCAGCAGGACAAACTCCGTGTCCTGCGCAATAACCATCGCGATATATGCGCGCTGGCGCTGCCCGCCGGACAGTTCGTCGATGAAGCGTTCCCGGAAATCCTCCAGCTCCATATAGGAGATGGCCCGGTCTACAATGGCGCGGTCTTCCGGGGTGAGACGGCTCCCCGAGTAGGGAAACCGACCGAAACACACCAGTTCCTCCACCGTCAGTTTCATCTGGATATTGTTGCTCTGCGTCAGGATCGCCAGACGCCTGGAAAGCTCCCTGCTCTTCCATTTTGCAATATCCGTCCCCTCAAAATCCACAAGGCCGCTGTCGCGGGCGACGAGCCGGGAAATCATGCCCATCACCGTGGATTTGCCCGCGCCGTTGGGGCCGATCAGCGAAGTGACCTTTCCTTTCGGAAGTTCAAAGCTGACGCCGTCTACCACCGGTTTTCCGTCATATCTTTTCGTCAGTTCTTTTATGAACACGATTTATACCCTCCTTCGTGTCAGCAGCAGATACAGGAAATAAATTCCGCCTCCCACCGTGATGAATACGCTCACAGGGATGGCGTAGGTGTAAACGTGCTCCACCACCAGCTGGCCTCCCACCAAAACGATCATCCCAAAGAAAGCGGACCCCAGGATCAGCTGGCTGTGGCGATAGGTCTTGAGCAGCTGCCGGGAAAGGTTTGCGATGATCAGCCCCAGAAACGAAATGGGACCCACCATGGCCGTTGCCACCGCGATAAAAAGCGTCACCCCCAGCAAAAGCCGCCGGATGCAGCGGTTATAATCCACCCCAAGATTGGTGGCCTGATCCTTTCCCAACGTGAGAACATCCAGCAGCGCCAGCTCCCTGCGCAGGGCGAAAATGACCGCCGTCAGCACGATTACGGAAAAGACGATGATCTCAGAGTTGATATTGCTGAAGCTGGCCACCAGGGTGGACAGGAGGCTGTCGTACTCATTGGGATCCATCACGCGGGTGAGCGTCGTCTGGATGCTGCCAAAAAAGGATGTGAGCACCGTTCCGATGAGCAGGACATACAGCACGTTGTGATTCGTTTTCTGGAAGAGATAGCTGTAAATCACCGTCGCCGCCGCCCCCATCAGCACCAAATCCACCGCGAAAGCGGCGTTGGGATTGGTCGCCAGCAGGCTGCCGGAACCCGCGACGAAAACCACAGCCGTATGGATCAGCGTATACAGGGAATTCATGCCGAGCAAACACGGCGTCACGATGGTATTGTTGATGATGGACTGAAATACGATGGACGCTCCCCCGATGGCAAAGGCCGTTATGAGCATGGCAACGAGCTTTGGGGTCCGAATTTTCATCGCGTATGCAAACAGCTTTTCATTTCCCCAGCGCGCGTCCACCAGCATATAGGCCGCGGAAGCGATGAGGACGAGCGCCGCCATAACCAGCAGCCTGCGCGCGTTCGCGCGGCGAGCAAAGAGTTTCATTTTCCCTCACCTCCCGCTATTTGAGAAACCGGCGCGGCGCAGGAGCTCTCGCTGGCAGCTCCCAGCCGGACGGCCCTTCTCCCGTGTTTGAGCCGATACAGCAGCAGGCTGATGAAAAGGACGCTTCCCAGGATCCCCACGATCAGTTCGATGGGCAGTTCGTATGGCGCGATCACAATGCGCCCGATCATATCGCAGACCAGCACAAAAATGGCTCCGAATAACGCAGTGTCCACCAGCGTACCGCGAATTTTATCCCCTTTGAACATGGCCACTGCGTTCGGCACAATCAGCCCTATGTAGGAAATGGAGCCGACGACCACCACTACCGACGCGGTAATCATCGCCGCGATGGTGAGCCCCATAAACAGGACGAAGTTATAGTGGACTCCCAGGTTTTTGGAAAAATCCTTTCCCATGCCGACGATATTGAAATGGTTCGCGAAGAGAAACGCCAGGACGACCAGCGGCGCCACCAGATAGACGATTTCATACCGGCCTTTCAGGACCATGGAAAAATGTCCCACCAGCCAGGACGACAACGCCTGCGTCATCTCGTATTTATAAGCGAGATAACTGGTAATTCCTCCTATGACATTGCCGAACATGATTCCCACAAGCGGCACCATAACGACGTCTTTGAACTGAATGCGCTGGATGAACCAGACGAATATCCAGGTTCCCAGGATCGCAGCCGCAAAAGCGAAAACGGCACGCCCCCACAACGTGGATCCCGGCATGAACAACAGCGCCAGTAAAATGCCGAACTGGGCGGAGGATATGGTGGCTCCCGTCGTGGGAGAAACGAACTTATTCATGCACAGCTGCTGCATGATAAGCCCGGCGACGCTCATCCCGACGCCGGTGCACAGAATCGCCAACAGACGGGGCAGCCTGGAGATGAGAAAGATTTCCAGCTGCTCCGGATTTCCCGACAGCAATGCTGCCGGTGAAATATCGATCACGCCTGCAAACAGCGACGCGACCGATAAAATCATGAGTACTCCTGCGAGGAATATCGTCAGTATTTTCCCTTTCATCGCATTAGATCCTCCTCTTATCGGTTAGTCAAAACTAACTTATAGATTAAAAATTTCAGAAAAACGGCGGACCAGATTCCATGGCATCTGGAGTTTTGTTTTTCTGACTTGTGTTAGTTTAAACTAACTCGATGGAATTGTCAAGATTTTTTACAGAAATGTCTCTGTTTTCCCCACAGGACGCTCTTTCAGGTATTCCCTTGCGGCATCGATGAAGGCCGCGGTGGCAGGAGAAAAGATGGAATCCTTCTTCCAGATCAGGGCGGTCCGGGACTCCACGGCGGGCGCCAGCGGGATGAATCGAAGGTTCCCATAGGTGCAGTTTAAGCGGATGCAGAGCGCCGCCCCCATCCCGCTCTCCACCAGCATGGCTTCATTATAAAGGAGGTTGCCCGTGGCGGCGATCTCCATCCGGTCATACAGATCGCCGAACCAGTCGGCCAGTTCGCGGTGGAAATCCCGGGACGACGTGATCAGCGGCGTCCCCAGAAGGTCTTCGGGACGGATTTCCTCCTTTTGAGCCAGCCCGGAGTCCTTTTGCACCAGGATTCCCCAGCATTCCTTCACCGGCATGGAGACGAATTCATATTTCCGGATATCCACGGGCTCCCCGATCACCCCCAGGTCCAGATGGCCCCGTCCGATGTAGTCCTGAATGTTGTCCGCATTTCCGCTGTAAATCCGAAACTGCACCAGAGGATGCTTTTTCCGGAATTCCGTCATCAGCCCGGCCAGAGCGCCCGTGCTGAGAAACTCCCCGCTCCCGACGGTGATCTCTCCGGCGAGCTCCGTCTTTTTCTGGAGAAATTCCCGCTTCGTCCTGTCCGCCAGGGAGATCAGCTCCTGCGCCCGGCGCTTCAGGATCAGGCCTTCCTCCGTCAGAACGATGCTGTGGTTGCTGCGGGTAAACAGCCTGACGCCCAGCTCTTCCTCCAGCTGCATCATCTGGCGGGAAAGAGCGGGCTGGCTGATATGGAGCATCTGCGACGCCCTGGTGATATTTTCCTCCCTGGCGATGGCCAGGAAATAGTTCAATACGCGCAGTTCCATAGCGCTTCCCCTTTCAGGAAAACCAGTATCCCCGGAAGGTATCCTTCATCACCCGATAGCCCTGCATGGTGCATTCATAGCCGAACTGCCGGATCAGGCCGCCGTCCCGGTCATACTCGCCGAACACGTTAGACACGCCGCTGTTGACCACATAGTTGTCCCCGGCGATCTGAACGCTGGAAACGATGCTGGAATAGGGCACGTCGAAGCTGTCGATCAGCTCGTAGGTTTTCCGGTTTTCATCCACCAGGTACCAGTATACATGAGACGGTTTTTCATCTCCCATCAGATCCGTGGATACGCTGTCGGGCAGCGCGGGTTCATAATCGTCCGTGCGCGTGCTGTTGGCATAATAGTTGTTGTCGTACATCATGAGGTAATAAGTCCCCTCAGCCATCCCGTCCGGCTCCACCACGGTCACGGTGTGCTGTCCGTACTGATCCGCGAAATCGCCCGCTTTCTCATAGCAGAAGGATTCGTAGGAAGTCCCTTCCCAGTAGGCCGAATCGCCGATCAGATAGCCCAGTGACGGCTTCCCGTGCAGATTTTCGATTTTCACGACGGTGGACGTTTCCCGGGCGCTCAAAACGATGCTGTCGTCATCCATGTAGTCGATGGTATTGACGTGAATCCAGTCGCGCGTCCCGGCCTGCCAGAAAAACGGATCCGTCTCCGTCACCTTCTCCGTTTTCTTATAGTAATCCGGCAGGATCTTCCGCAGATCCACGATTTCCTTCACCGCTCCGCTCTCCATGTCGATCTCCAGCACCCGGTCCATCACGCTGTCGTCCATGGCGTTTTTCTTCGTGGCCAGAACGAGCAGCGTCCCGTCCTCTCCGTAGCAGAAGTCGTGGTGCATCACGTAGCCGTTCATCGTATACAGCCGGGTCACCTTCCCCAGGGGACTGATCTTCCCGATCTGGCTGGCGGAAACGCAGCATACCATATCCCCGTCATCGAACAGCACCCGGTCCGGCTTATAGCCGTCCAGCAGCATCTCGTAGCGGAGCACGCCGTCGTTGTCGAAGAAGAACATATGGCCGTAATATCCCTGGATCCCCAGCGTATAATAAAGGCCGTCCGTCAGCTCCTGCCCGGATTCCCCTTCCGTCCTCTCCAGCACCACGTCGTAGCCGGAAGCGGTTTCGGGCGCTTCCACCCGGAAGGAAACGGTCTGAACTGCCGTTCCGTCCTCCGCGCGCAGCGCGATCTCCAGATCGTTCACCATTCCCGGCACGAGACCGATCACCAGAAATTCCTTTTCCGTCCCGTCCCCGGTCTGCGCGTCCGCTTCGAAATCCGGAATTTCCTCATCCTCCGTATGGATGCGGTAATGTACGCTCAGCCCTTCCTGCGGAGCCTCAAAATAGAGATAAAGCCCGTTGGTTCCCGTCCCGTAAGGGTTCCACACCGCCAGCGGCCTCTCCGCCGTATACTCCGCTTTTGCCTTCAGTCCGCCCAGCGCGCTGTCCAGCCGCTGCTGCACTTTCATGTTGTAGTAGGTAAATCCGTCGTTTTCCACTTCCTGGGGCTGCATCTGATAAATCGTCAGGTCGGATTTCCCTGGCGCCTGATAAATCCGGACCCTCTGACTCTGGTTCGTCTCCAGCAGTTCCCCGGTCTCCGTAACCCAGGATTCCCTCGGCGCGGTTTCCTCATCCATCTGCTGCTTCACCACCATCTTATAGATGATGAAAATGACGACAGCCGCCAGGACGACTCCGGCCGCGGCGAGAAGAATCTTTCCCTTCTTCCCCAGCTTTCCTTTTTTGTGCCCTTTCATAATCCTCCGTTCCTCCGACAATGATTGCTTTGTGGAATTAACGCTATGATTATATCATAAGTCCATGGGGACATTAAGGAAAAAAACGGGAAAAATTGTGAAATTTGTGGGAAAAGTGATATCTATGACCATAGGCCGGATGATCTCAAAACCGTACTTATTTTTTCCTTTTGAAAATGACGGCCGCTCCGGCAACGGCAATTCCCGCCGCGATCCCCGCTGCAACGATCCACATCACGTTCTTTTCATTTCCGGAAAGGACTTTCACAATACATGCCGCTTCCAAATCCGTACCATAAATTTGTCCCGTTACCTGAAATTTGCCTTTTGCGCTATACTGTTCTTCCTCAATCACCGGCCACGATACCAGTGCCTGGAGCTCTTTCCCGCCCTTTTCCACGGTTACGGTTTTGGGAAGTTCCGGTTTTACTCCAATCCCTGTTTGTACAGTAACATCCGTTTCTTCTGTTTTGTCAATATCCGGATCCCCGATTGCTACCGGAATTCCCATGTCGAGACGAAGGCCATTCTTCATGTATGTATAGTCGATGATCGCTGATGCGCTGAACGAGGAAGGCTGAACCCCTTCTACCGTCGTTGTATCCTCATAGACACGGATAACCTCTCCGAATTCCGTATTTTTAATCGCATTGCAAAGGACCGCATCGACATATTCTATCCATTTTCCTTCTAATTCAGGATATTGTTTTTCCCTCTCCAGAAGGCCATACGCCGTATAGCATCCATCTCCATATTTATAGGATTCGAATCCGAGCAACGGCTCGTCTTCCTTCCCGGCCGTATACGAAAGATAACTGTGCACCAGTTTATCCGTTAAATCTTTCGGAAAATCGACCGTCATCGCTTCATATACGTATGTCAATGCGTCCCTGCTCTGTGCATCGTGGGACGATCCCGGCCAACTGTGTTCCAGCGTTCCGTCTTCATTGATAAAACAGAAAGCTTTGATTCTGTTTTCCAGAGAATCCGGCTGATTTGGATCATATTCATCGAAAAACCAGACCCGGGAATTTTCTGCCATTTCTTCCTTCTTCCTGTTATAAACAGCGATATCCTCATCTTTTCCGATGATCTCTGCAATTTTAATCGCATAATGAACGTCGCTGTACCACTGAGTCACAAAGGAAAGATCTTTTTCGTTGGGATAGTCATTGGCTCCATGAATCCATCTCGGATTTTCCGCTCTCCAGAGCAGATAATTTTGAAGATGCGGATACAGCTTCTCCAATTCCTCTTTCAACTCAGCTTCCTTTTCAGGATGGTTTTGAAGCATGTTCAAATAACAGACCCAAACGGTATGCGCTTTTTGTGACGGAAGGCATTCCCCGTCCAAAATACCGTTTTCATCGATATTATAAATAAATCCCCTCATCGCGTCCCACGCAATTTCCGGTTCTATATAGGATAATTGCTGGATATCATACATGGATTCCCACGAACAGCTGTTCGGAGCCGATGCAGCGCCGGAATTCCACGCAGAAGCCATCCCCAGCGTTACCTGATAATAATCATATCCGTTTTCCGGCGTTGGTTCGACGATATTCTGCAGGCGGAATGTCCATGCGGCATAGAAAGCTCTTCTATGATCTTCGCCGGCAATCTTCCCATTTTTTTCGTTTCCCTCCACTCCAAAATTTTGCGGAGCCGGAACTTTGGCCAATGTTTCATCCCAAAATTGCTTTGTATCGGCCAAAACCGCATTCAGATCTGTCCCCTCCGCTAACGTTTTGTCCGCCAGTTCCCGGGCGCGATCCGCGCTGTTTTCTTCGACGTTCTTTGGAAGCATCGTCAACGAAAAAGCCAGTTTCGCGCTGTCCGAGTCAAACGTTATTTCAACAGACCATTTGCCCTCTGAAACCTGCGGTTCGTACTGCCCTGTAATTTCTCCGTCCTCATTCAGTTTCAGAATTTTACATACAAACCAGTAATCCCCCTGTTCCACCAGAAGGTCATTCCCATGTTTCGTAACTCCATCGATCGCGGATTTCATCTGAAGTCTGGCATCGGCCGCATCGGATACTTCGATCATACGGATAAAGGTATCTTTGTCCGCAAAAAATTCATCCATATGAAGCTTTCCTTCTTCATATACGGCATCTGCCGTAAGCCTGTACGGATACCATGCCGTTTCAAGATCTGTATACTCCGTCGCCTGACCGGCTGCAGGTCCCATTAAAATCTGATGTACCGAATTGACCGTCCGAAACCCCTTTACCGCCATGGCTATGTCAAGGCTCAGCTTTCCATCGTACCTGGCCATCATCTGGCTCCCGTAATTCATCACCATCCGGCTTTCAGGATACCCCAGCCATCTCCATTGCGATCCTTCATCGTTCATGACAGAATCGCTGTCAAAATCAGGATTTCCCGCCATATTTACGCTGCCGACTACATCCGCCTTTTCTCCGGAAGCCGATACCTCCAATGGCGATGTCAAATACGACATGCCCATCACTGCCAAACTCAATATTCCGCATAGAACTCTTTTTAATCTCACAGCAATCCTCCTCCCTTCCATTTCATCCATAGTATCATCTTCATCACCTTTTTGCAACTATTTTGAATATTTGTGAATATTTTTGATTCTTTTGTGATGCTTTTTTGGTTCTTAATCCGGTTTCTGCACCCGTCTCTCCATTTTAGGGTACCCCAAAAGGATCGTGTCGTACTGCTCAAAATCCTCCACATGATTGCTAAGCTCCGGACTTGCCTGGATATTCTGGTCATGCTGAGCCTGGATTTTCTCTGCCACACCTCTGGTATTGCCGCCCCAGTGGAAGAAGGCAATCAGGATGTTTCCATCCCCGGCAGTCTGCGTTTCTGCCCCGGAGGTCGTCACGCTTCCGATTCCACCAACCGCATTGCGGACAAGCCGGATGCCGATGTTGAAGCTGCCCTGATCCTCCGGCAAGGTGGCACGGTAAGCGGAGCGCATATTTTGGGCAAAATCATTCCAGGCGCCGCCCCGGTAGACGCGGCGGGTTCCGGTTTCCGGTCCCGTCGGGTCAGAAATCTCATCGGTACCATATTCGCCATAGTACTCCCACTCTGCTTCTGTTGGCAAGCGGTAGCCGTTTGCGCTTCTGTCCCAGGTCACGTTTGTGCCGTCAATCGTGTAGGCCGGCGTCAGGCCTACCTGTTCGCTGCGTGCATTGCAGTACCACCGCTATATTACGCTGTACTCTCGTTCTATTTGTTGTTAACATACAGAGAAAAATCGTGCATGAAAGCCATTCTGCCAGAGCCGTATATCCTCTTGGAATATCCATAAGCATTCCTGTCATTGTCAGTCGCCTCCGATATATTGAACTAAAGCATCCATCTGTTACTGATTCTGCTGTATACAATCTTTTCATAATCTCATCCTTTCCATAAAAACAGGACGCACCCTGTTATGGATACGTCCTTCAATATCATTGCTATTTTCAATTTTTCTTTATTTCTCAGGCGAACTTACCATCTCTCTAATCTCTTCCGGCAGGTGTTCCCGCTTTTCTTTTCTGTTCCACAAAATTACTTGCCTGATCCTTTCTTCTGTATCGGAGACATCACTTTTACGGATTGCTTCCACAACCTGATCTTTCATCTCCTGTCCCCGTTCCAGAGCATCCTGAACAATACGGTACAGATATTCTGGTTTTCTCAGATCGCCAAGGTCATCGAACACGGCATTTGCTGCGACCAACGCATTTCTCATATAAGCTGCATTGTCTTTGAACAGATCGCTTTCAATATAAATCCCCTGTGCCTCTATAAACATACAACAGAAAGTAACGACAGTGCGGGTATTCCCCTCTCTGAAAGGATGCACTTTCCATAGTTCTGCCATAAAGTTGCTAAACGTTATAACAACGTCTTCAAAAGAAGCCTGTTTCCACTCAAAACCGTTCGCTCTTTTTAAGATGCTTTCTGCGTCTTTTACAATATCAAAGCAATCTGAATAGATGATCGATATTTCCCCAAGCACAGCCTCTGCTTTTTCGATATTTATCACTCTCGGCTTTCCTGCCCATTCGTAAACGTCTTGAAAAATCCGGTAATGAAGTCCGCAAAGTGTCTGGAAATCAAACTGTGTCGGTGACTCATCTTCTGCAATCTCTGAAAGGCGGAGTACTGTATAATCTGCCTCCATGTTTTTTAATTCTTCCGAATCCTGAATCCCTGCCAGATTTTTCAGCACATCTGAATCCGGATATAAATAAGGATCCCGCACCGTATTATTCCTTCATTTTGTATTTCCGATCTAAAGCCTTTCTTACTTCTTCCATAGAAATCTCACCTTTTTTCTCTTTCTCGATGAGCTTTTTCATATCTGCCGTAGGCTCCAGACCATCTACCTTGATCATTCCGATTCCATAATCCCATTTTTTATCTGCTCTTACTAACATAAGGTATCACTCCTACTATATTTTGCTAAATCTATACTGCTTCTTATTTAGTATATCACAGAACCGCCGTTATAGCTATCGGAAACAAAAATCATTCACTTTCAAAACCTGTCAAATATTGCCTACCGCACCGCAATCACTACGTTCCGCGCACCATCCCAATCATAGGCACAGGTCACCAGTGTCAGAGCTGCGCGGCATTCCACCGCATCTTCGCCAGTTTCAAACAGTGCCTGCGTCTTCGCCAGTTCCACATACTCTCTCAGTTCGTCCGGTTCAGACACATCTGCTTTTGTAAAAGGAAAGTTGAATGTTGTCCGCGATCAGAACGGCAACATCGAAAAGCTGGTTCCTGAGGATAGGGGAGAATTGGAGCAGTTTGTAAAATAACTTTTAAGGGCGCGGAGAGCCTCAAGGGGGCATCGCTCCATCATCCAAATGGATGATGGAGCGATGCCCCCTGACAGCTTCGTTTTATCGCGTTGTTCAGACCTGAGCGACATCCTTCATGGAGAAGCTCATCCTGCCCATTTTGTCCTTGCCGAGACAAACCACAGTCACCTTGTCTCCCAGCGTCAGGACATCTTCCACGCGGTTGATTCTCTCTCTTGCGATCTTGGAGATATGAACCAGCCCTTCCTTGCCCGGCGCGAATTCCACGAATGCGCCGAATTCCTTGATGCTCACGACGGTGCCCTTGAAGATCTGGCCCGCTTCGAATTCCGTCACGATGATCTTGATCATCTCCACGGCCTTATCCATCATGGCCTTGTCCGTACCGCAGACGGATACGTTGCCGTCGTCGGTGATGTCGATCTTCACGCCGGTGCGGGCGATGATCTCGTTGATCGTCTTGCCTCTCTGGCCCACCACGTCGCCGATCTTCTCGGGATCGATCTGGATGGAAATGATCTTGGGCGCGTATTTGCCCACTTCCGGCCTGGGTTTGGCGATGCAGGGCGTCATGATCTCGTTGAGGATATACTCCCTCGCTTCCTTCGTCCTGGCGATGGCCTCTTCCACGATGGGCCTGGTCAGGCCGTGAATCTTGATATCCATCTGGATCGCGGTGATGCCGTCATGGGTTCCCGCAACCTTGAAGTCCATGTCCCCGAAGAAATCTTCCAGACCCTGAATATCGGTCAGCACGATGTAATCGTCGTCCGTCTCCCCGGTCACCAGGCCGCAGGAAATGCCCGCCACCTGCTTTCTGATCGGCACGCCGGCCGCCATCAGAGACAGGGTGGAAGCGCAGACCGAAGCCTGAGAGGTGGAGCCGTTGGACTCGAACGTCTCGGACACGGTGCGGATCGCGTAAGGGAATTCCTCCTCGGAGGGAAGCACCGGCATCAGCGCTTTTTCCGCCAGAGCGCCGTGGCCGATCTCCCGGCGTCCGGGCCCTCTGGAGGGCTTTGTTTCCCCAACGGAGTAGGAGGGGAAGTTATAGTGGTGCATGTATCTCTTGGATACTTCGTTTTCATCCAGCCCGTCGATCTTCTGCATGTCGGACAGGGGAGCCAGGGTGCAGACGTTGCAGATCTGGGTCTGTCCGCGGGTGAACATGGCGGAACCGTGCACGCGGGGAATGATGTCGATCTCCGCAGCCAGAGGGCGGATCTCGGTGATGGCGCGGCCGTCGGGGCGCCTGTGATCCTTCAGGATCATCTTGCGCACGGTCTTCTTCTGATACTGATAGACCGCTTCGCCCAGAACGGCAAGCCAGTCTTCCCGGTCCGCAAACGCCTCTTCCAGGCGCTCCGTGATCCTGCGGATGTTCTCTTCCCGCACCTGTTTCACATCCGTGAATACCGCCTCTTCCATTTCCTGAGGCGGAACGATTTCCATGATAGCGTCGAACAGCTCCTGCGGAACCGCGCAGCTGGTATAGCTGTGTTTCGCCTTTCCGACTTCCGCCACGATGCCGTTGATGAAGGCGATGATCGTCTGGTTGATCTCATGAGCCGTATAGATGGCCTCGATCATTTTGTTTTCCGGAACCTCGTTGGCGCCGGCCTCGATCATGATCACCTTTTCGCTGGTGGAAGCCACGGTCAGCTGCAGGTCGCCCTTCTTCCACTGCTCCTGGCTGGGATTGATCACGAACTCCCCGTCCACGAGACCCACCTGGGTCATGGCGCAGGGGCCGTCGAAGGGAATATCCGAAATGCAGGCGGCGATGGCGGACCCGAGCATGGCCACCAGCTCCGGACGGCACTGCGGATCCACGGACATCACCAGATTGTTCAGCGTCACGTCGTTGCGGTAATCCTTCGGGAACAGCGGGCGCATGGGGCGGTCGATGACCCGGCTGGTCAACACCGCGTTCTCGCTGGCCTTCCCCTCTCTCTTGTTGAATCCTCCGGGAATCTTCCCAACCGAATACAGCTTCTCTTCGTATTCCACGGAAAGCGGGAAGAAGTCGATCCCCTCCCTGGGCTTCTCGCTGGCTGTCGCCGTGGACAAAACGGTGGTCTCCCCGTACTGCATGAACGCCGCGCCGTTGGCCTGGGCGGCTACGCGGCCCACGTCCACTTTCAGGGTACGCCCGGCCAGCTCCATCGTAAATGTTTTGTACATCCTGTCTCTCCCTGCAACCGCCCGATCTTCGGGCAGCCGCTTTTCCTTTCTTCCTAAAAATCCTTGAACTCCGTTCCAAAAGCATCCGGGCCGTAAGGCAGAAAATCCCGAAACTACTGATAAAGACACCCGGACGATGCCCTTATCAGTGGTCTCGGAAACGTTCTCCTGCCCGGCTGCAAATCCCGGCGGAACCCCTTTATTCTGCAGCGGAAGCTTTCATTTCCTATTGCAAAATAAAGCGGAGACCGGTCCGATACCGGCCCTGTCATCCGCCTTACCCGATCTTTCTTATTTTCTGATGCCGAGCTTCTCGATCAGAGCGCGATATCTCTCGATATCCTTTCTCTTCAGATAATCCAGCAGGCCTCTTCTCTGGCCTACCATCTGAAGCAGACCTCTTCTGGAGTGATGGTCCTTCGGATTGCTCTTCAGGTGCTCCGTCAGCTCCTGAATTCTCGCAGTCAGAACAGCTACCTGAACTTCCGGAGATCCGGTGTCCCCTTCGGTTCTCGCATACTCTTTGATGATCGCAGTTTTCTTCTCTTTGGAAATCATGATCGTTCCTCCTTCATTTTTAAACCGCCTGACACCAGGATGCAGGTCGGAGTGTCCTGTATCTGAGCGCCGGCTGAATTTCATACCGTATGATTATAGCATGGAAGCTCCGGGCTGTAAACAAAATTTTTCAGCCTTACGACAGAATCCTTCTGACGCTGTAGGGCGTCCGGTAGGAGGCGTTGGAAATCTTAATGCCCGTCCTGGGATTGCTGGCGTGGATGACCTGGCCGTTGCCGATGTAGATCGCCACGTGGTTGATCACCCCATTCTTGGCGTAGAAGACCAGATCTCCGGGCTTCGCCTCGGAAAGGCTGATTTTCGTCCCGTATTTCTCCTGGCTGCCGGAATGGTGCGGGAGGCTCACCCCGTATTTCGCGAAGACGCTCAGCACGAAGCCGGAACAGTCCGCGCCTTTGGTGAGGCTGGTGCCTCCCCAGACGTAGGGGTTCCCCAGAAACTGTTTTGCGTAGTTCACCAGATCCACGCGCACGTCGGATACCCCCTGGCCGTATTTGAGCTCGGTCATGCTGACCGCCTTTTCCAGCCTCTTGGCGATATCCACGTATTCGGCGGAGACATAGGCTTCCTCATCGTCCAGCATGATCTTCACCCAGTCCCCTTCCTGGGAGACCACTTCCAGCTCTTCCCCTTCCGCCACCAGGGTGATCACCGGAGCGTCCAGGCTTCCTTCTTCCCGGACCCGAAGGCCGCCGGAATTGCATACCGCCATCTCCGTCGCCTCTTCGTCCGCCAGCGCCCGCGCCTGCGAACCGGTCAGCATATAGTCCGCCTTCACATAGCCGGTGACTTTCCCGGAACGGACCTTCAGCCATCCGTCCTCTTCTCCCAGCACGTCCGCGCCCGCGTGCCGGGGCATTTTCCCAACCAGTTCGGCGTCCTCTCCGGGCGCCTCCCGGACGTTGAGATAATCGTTGACGTTGGCGATTCCCAGATTTTCGTATCCGTATATTTTCTTTCTCTCCTGCTTCGCGTTCTCCGCGGCCGCCAGATACTGCTGCGTATCCACCGATTCGTCCAGAATCGAACCCACGCCCACGGATGAAACGGTATCGTGAATCGTGTGGCCGGCCGGGGCCGCCTCTGCCGGCATCCCCATGAATCCCGCGCACAAAACGCAGGCCGCTGCCGCCGCGCCGAATTTGCCGAATTTTTCAAGTTTCCCGAATTTCCGATCGGATTTTCCAGGTCTGTACATTCGCATTCTCCCTCGTATCCTGTCCTGCAAACTCCCGCCCTCATTCTTTTGTAACACTTTTGTAACAATTTAATATTATAAGGATCCTCTGCAGGATTGTCAACGCCCTTTTTGCGGAAAAATCTTCCGCACCGGGAAGTAAACCGTGTAGGCCTGATTTCCGATCTCTTTGAGGGGTTTGAAATAAAACCCCCTCATCTGATTCGCCGTTCTGTAGAGGGAAGTCCAGTTGGACCACTCCCTCTCGTGGTGAGGGGCGATCATGGTGGAAGGATCTTCGGGATCCCCGATGAGCGTGCGCTCTTCCGCAACCAGCCCCGCCAGCACCACAGGCCCGTCCAGAAACGCCACCGTATCCGGTTCGTCCGCCAGCGGCCAGCAGGAGATCCCTTTGGGCATAACGATTTCGATCCTGTTCTTCTCCCACCGCCTCCGGATGACGGCGTGTCCCTGTTCCCGTCCGTAATCCGTCCTTTTCCCGTCGATCCAGATTTCCATTTCCCCCTGCAGCCACCAGGGCATTCTGACCCGGAAGGAAAACTCTGCGGGCGAAGGCGCGTCGATCTCATAGACCATTTTCACATAGTCCGGCTTTCCGGGGGTTCCCGTGGCCACGGGATTGGCGTACAGATACGATCCCCCCAGATCCGCCGCCTTCTGCGTCACCGAAACGGGGACCTCTCCGATTTTGAGTTCCGCCGAGGCCGGAATAAACTGCCCCACCGTCAGGCTGTCCTTTCCGCTGTAGAAAACGTATTCCCGATATTTTGCGTTGGCCTGGACCAGGGTGCCGTGGCAGCACCAGAAGTCCTGCGTTTTGGATCCCCAGACTTTCCGGGATCCCGCCTCCAGCGGCAGGAAATAGGAAATCAGCCCGGAAGCGGGAAGCAGGGCGTCCTCCGCCTTGTTCTGATGGTCGGCCTCCCAGAAACCCTGTCCCATGAGCCCGTTTTCGATATTGCGCTCCATATAATCCTGATACTTCGAATCCCCCGTCCAGCGAAACAGGTAGTCGGCCAGCCGGATCATGTTGTACACCGTGCAGTGCTCCTGGTTGAGGGCGCTTAAGCGGGCTGACTGCCTGCCTTTCGCGGTCCAGACCTCCCCGTCCGTCTGCCCCCCGGTGGCGAAGGTCCCCCTCAGCGTCACGGCCTGTTCCCAGTAGTTCTCCGCGATCCTCCGGTAGCGTTCCTCTCCGGTCACCTCATAGGCCCTGGCGCATCCGTGGATTTCCGGGATGGTCATGTTGGCGTGCATATTGGTCAGCACGTCCTCCCCTCTCAACAGCGGTTCCGTCAGCCGGGTCCTCTCGTATCTGCGCATCAGCTCCAGATGGGCGGGATCCTTCGTCACCGCATACAGATCCGCCCACAGCTCCATGATCCCGCCGGTCTCTTCCAGATCCATCATATCGTCCATCTGTTCCCGGCTGATATCGCCAGTAAAGGCGGCAAACCATCCGGCGCAGCCCTTGACGATTTCCAGCGCCGTAGCGCTGTCCGCGAAGCGATACATGTCCAACAGCCCCATCATCACCTTGTGGCAGACATATTGCGGCGCCCAGAAATGCTGCCCCCTCTTCAGCCCGTACAGGTACTTCTCCGGAATGGGAAAGGCCCAGCCGTTTCCGTTTCGTTCCTGGCATTTTCCGATCTCCGATACGATGAAATCCGCCCTGGCCTTCAGCTGCATGTCCCCGGTCTCCTGAAAGATCCGGGCGGCGGCGCTCAGCCAGTGCCCCGTAAACGTCCCCCTGATCTGACAGAGAGGATTGTCCCAGCCGTCGTGCAGCGGCAGATCGGCCAGGCGGCAGTTCAGGGGGCCGCTGAGTCCCGATTCCGTATAGAAAGGCAGAAGCAGGCTCTGAGGGTTCAATTCCATCAGATAGGCCAGATCCCTGTCCCTTTTGACGGATTTTTCCGATTCCAGAAGGCGGACCGTCTCAATTTCTCCCCGGTAAAGCTCCATGCTCCAGTTCCTCCTTTCCGCAGCCTGACAGCGCTTCCAGCACCTCCACCCGCACCCGTTCCAGATTTTCCGTGCTCCAGTTGAAATCGTCGAACCGTTTCGCCACCTTTTTCGCGCAGTCGAAGGCCTTCTTCGAATCCCGTACCGCCAGCTGCACCAGCAGCTCGTAATCCTGGACCCCGTCCCTGGCGGCGATCATCCGGATGGAGTTTTTGATGTCGTTGTGCTCCCGGTCCGGATAGACGATATAACCGTCCCCTTTGAAAAAGGCGTCCGGGTTCAGGCCGAACCATGGATCCTGCGGATCCCAGAAGTTGTATCCCCAGTGTAAAAAGCCGTCGAAATGGTTGACGAAACAGCACCAGGGCAGCACCCTGCTGTGCAGGAGGGGCCAGCCCAGGAAGCGGTTGGCGTACTTCTGGCAGTTCGGTTCGCAGCAGGTATAGGTCCATCTGCGGTCTCCCCTGGCCAGCCTGAAATCGTAAAATTCCCGGTTGTTCTCGTAGACGTCCACCCGGGGAATCCAGAGATCCATCCCGCCCTGCAGCTCCCCTGCGGGCTCCTGCCGGTCGATGGCGTCCAGGCAGGGGATTCCCGGCATGCAGGTCTTCACCCGCTCCCGGACCTCCTTCCAGCTTTCGGCGTCTCCGGGCTCGTCCTGAATGTGCTGCAGCCACCGGCCCGCATCCCCTCTCTTTTGCAGGTGAGCATACAGGGCGGGCAGGAACTGGCGCAGCCAGTTCTCCGCCTCCGGGCTCTCGACCGGCGCGGTGTCCAGACAGGGCTTTCCGCCCTCGTTCCGGATCAGGTATACCCGTTTTCCTTCCGTCTGGAGCACCAGATGATAGCCGGCGAAATACCGGATTTCGGCCCGCGCGTCGAACAGATCCAGAAAACGGTCGAACAGCTCCCAGCGAAAGCGATACGTCCCTTCCCCGTCCAGGGAGGTGCCCCCGTCCAGAAGCAGGTCGTGGGTCCGGACGAAGAGGACGTTGATCCGGCTTTCCTTCATGTGCCGCGCGATCTTTTCGTTCAGCTCCCACCAGGAGGGGCTGTATTTTTCATGGCCGTAAAAGTGCCGGATGAAGTCCCGCTGCCCGGGATCCGGATACCGGAACCAGAAATTCACCGTATTGATCCAGTATTCGGCGGAAAAGGCCGCGTCCCGTCCGGAGGGCAGCGCCGCCGGATAGACGCGGATCTCCATCTCTACCGGATACGGCTGCCCCGAGACCGTCACCGCTGCCCGGTGCCGGTAAACGCCCGGCAAAAGGCCTTTCCCGGCACGGACGGTCACCCAGATGCTCTTGATTGCTCCGGCTTTTCCCTCCGCGCAGGAATCGTTGGAGAGAGGATCCACAAATTCTTCCTTCGCAAACGCGACGGTTTCCTGAAACCGGTAATCGAAGGACAGGCCGTCCTCCGCCGGGGTAAAACGGACTCCCTCTATGAAAAAATCAGTTTCCCCCTTCAGCAGGATCTGAAAGGATTCACAGCTGTTGCGCGCCATGTGCAGCGTCCGCCCCGGCCGTTCTTCGTCCCGGTCAAACCAGTCCGGGGGAACCGCCTTCAAAGGTCCTTCCGTCCAGATTTTCATACTGCCGTTCCCCATTTCGCCCCATTTCCATCCGTCTCAAGCCCCGGAAAGCTCTCCTTGTTGATCAGGCAAAGGCAGTTCGGATGCAGCTTTAAGAAGGATACCGGAACGCGGGTGGAAATCCCGTCCTCCAAAAGACCCTTCAGCCCCGCTTCCTTCTCCCTGCCGTCCGCCAAAAGCAGGATCTTCTTCCCGGAAAACAGGTTCTCCATCCCCAGAGTGACGCCCTGCGTCACCGGCCGCTCCGTATGGGTCAGCATCTCGTGCGTCTTCGTCTTCTCGTTTAACTCCGTCACATGGGCGGAGGCGTACAGGCAGTCCGCCGGCTCGTTGAGCCCCAGATGCCCGTTCATCCCGATCCCCAGAATGACCAGGTCCACCTGCGGAAGCGCCCGGTACAGAGCGTCGATCCGGGCGCACTCCGCCGTCGCGTCCTGACAGTCCGCCTGAAAATGAATATAGTTCTCTTCCCGGATCCCCAGCGGCCCGATGATCTCCTTTTGCAGGAACGCTTCGCAGGTGGCCCCGTCTTCCGGCGAAAGGCCTGCCCATTCATCCAGCTTCACGAAGGTGACCCGGCTAACGTCCGCCTTTTGCTCCCGGATTTTTCGCACCAGCTCCCGGTAGGCATACAGGGGGGAATGGCCGGTGGCCAGCACGATGGCGGCCTCCGGGTTTTTCAAAATCGCGTCCAGGATCTCCTGCGCCGCGCGTTCGCTCATGGCTTCATAATTTTTTTCAATTTCAAACCGTACCATATCGTTCTCCTTCAATAAATATAGGAAAGGAACTTTCCTATCCTGTAAAAAACCCGGCGGTAAAACGCCGGGTTTTTCGTCGTGCCGCGCGTGATCGGGCTCACCAGTGCAGTTCGGGAAGAATTTCCTTCTCCCGTTCGCACATTTCGTCGATCAGCGCCACCGCGTTGTTGTAATTGGACACGGTGGGATCCAGCAGAAGCGCCTGCAGGAGTTTGTTCCTGGATTTTTCCGTATAGGCGTCGATCACCAGCTGATGGATCGCGCCCTGCTGGTTGATCATGGCGGTCACCGCTGCGGGAAGCCCTTTCGTCTCCACCGGATGGATGCCCTCCCCGTCCAGCACGCAGGGGCCTTCCACGCACATGCCCTGCATCACGCCCGGAATCTGTCCCTCATTGAGCACGTTCAGGGACGGGATGTGCCGGTGCAGGTCGAAGGCGATGGCCTCGATGATGGGAATGCCGTATTCCGAGGAGCGCTGCAGGCCGTTCTCCCCGATGACGAACCGTTCCCGGTATTCCTGATCCTTGTCCCCGTCCTTTTCCGAAAACGGGATCCCGGTGGGATTCGAGCAGAAATCGTACACGAATCGGGGCGTCTTTTTCGTCTCCCAGGGATGTTCCCGGACGGGATCGAAGAAATACTGGATCTTCGTGCTGGCCAGAAATTCGTCGCTCCAGGCGATGTATTCCCCGATGTGGTTGGTGCCGGGATAAGGGTACAGCCCGTAGGTGCGCAGCATCATCCGGGACAGCCCCACCTCGTCCCAGTTGGCCAGCCAGTGAGCCTGCCGCTCCTTCTCCCGGAACGCGGGATACAGATCTTCCCCCGTCCGTTTATCCCGGATGGAAGTCATCCATCCGAAGTGGTTTAACCCGCAGCCTTCGATCTCCAGCTCTTCCTTATCCCTTTCCAGGATTTTGGCGATCTGATCCACGCCCATGTCGAAGCCGTGGCAGACGCCCACCGCGCGGATTTTCGTCAGCTTGAGCACCGCTTCCACCAGCTTCGCCTCCGGATTGGTATAGTTGATCAGCCAGGCGTCCGGGCAGAGTTCCTCCATCCTGTGGGCGATGTGCAGCGTGGGCCCCAGGTTTCTTAAGGTGTGGAACATTCCGCCGGGCCCTCCGTTCTCCCCGTAAACCTGGCGGAACCCGTATCTTCTGGGAATGTGGAAATCCATGGACCAGTAATGATACCGGTCCACCTCGATGGCCGCCACCACGAAGTCCGCGTCAGCCAGAGCCGCGTCCAGATCCGCGGTGGCCCACAGCTTCAGCTCCCGCCCGGAAACCTCCTTCGCCTTTTTGGCGAACTCGAAGCTGACGTCCAGCGCGTGCCGGTCGATATCCATCAGGCACACTTCCAGCGGAAGGGAGTTGATGAGATCGCTCAGCAAAATATCCGAAAGGGTCACCGGGCAGAAGGAACAGCTCCCCGCGCCCACCATCACGATTTTCAGTTTTTCATATTTCTTCATGTCTTCCTTCATTCCTCCTGATCAAACAGCATATTGGCGCCGGCCAGAGCCGAATTTTTGTTCTCGAAGGCGGGCAGGATTTCGAAATCCGAAAGGAAGTCTTCCTTTCCGGCGCTATCCTCTTCCACCGCTTCCTTCACGAAGGAAAAATACCGCCTGGAAAACCCGCCCGCCAGAATGATCGTGTCCGGTTTGAAAATCAGGTTCAGCGTCCAGATCCCGTTCTTCAGATCCCGGCGGATTTCGTCCAGCAGCCGCAGGGCCCGTTCGTCGCTTGCGGCTTTCGCGTACAGCTCGTCGAAATCCCGGTATCCCTCCCGTTCGGCCCTCCGGTTCACGGCCTTCCCGGAACACCTGCTCTCAAAGCATCCCCTGTGCCCGCAATAACAGAGGTCGCCATCCGATGCCACGATCACATGGCCCATCTCCGGATGATACTTCCCGCTGCGGTGAAGGCTTCCCGCGTTCCAGAAGGCCGCTCCGATGCCCGTTCCCAGCGTCACCATCAGCACCTTTTGCCCCGTGAGCCCTCTTCTCTGGATCTCCCCCAGCAGGGCGCCGTTGGCGTCGTTTTCCATCCGGACGCAGAGCCCGGTCCGTTCCGACAGTTTTTCCACCACAGGATATCCCAGCCAGCCGGACAGCGTATACGGGTTTTCGATGGTTCCCTTCCGACAGTCCACCGGGCCCGTGCAGGAAATGCCGATCCCCCGCAGGCTTTTGGGATCGATCCCCAGGCTGCGGCACTGCTCTTCCAGCAGCTTCGCGATTTTTTCCACCGCGCAGTCGGCGGACTGCTGTCCGGATGCGGTAGGGAAGCATCCGTCCGCCAGGACGTTTCCCGCCCGGTCCACGATCCCTACCTGTATTTTCGTCCCTCCGATGTCTACTGCGCCAGTCAACTTGTTCATCCTATCTATCCATCCAATCCTTATTTCAGAAAATTGTGTCCATCAGCGTGTTGGAAGCCAGAAGCGCGCTCCCCACAACGCCCGTATAGTCCGTCCGGCAGCCCTGCAGCTTTATCCGGGCCAGCGTCAGATGCTCCAGCTCCCGATCCAGGGACTGCAGCAGGGCCTCTCCGGCGCTCACCGCCAGATTCCCGCCGACGACCACCCGGTCCACATCCAGGGCGTTGGCCAGATTGGCGATGACGGGGCTTAGGAGCTTCGTCATATAAGACACCATATCCGGGCTCACCAGGCCGTACTGCCGGTATTCCTCAAACTTTTCGCACAGCGCTTCCCGGGAAAGCAGGCTCTCCAGCCGGCCGGACCGGGACCGTTCTACGATCTGGTCCGCGCTGTCCACGGTATAGCCGATCTCCCCGCAAAGATTCCTGCGGCCGTGGCGCAGCTTCCCGTCCAGAATGATGCCCGCGCCGATGCCCGCGCCCACGGAAACGTACAGCAGATCCTGAATTTCCTCCCGGATCCGTCGCACGTAATACTCCCCCGCCGCGCCGGCGTTCACATCGTTTTCGATCAGGACCGGCTTCCCGTAGCGGTCGGACACCCTGTTAAGATCCGCGGAGATGTCCGCGGGCTCCCGGATCCCCACATAGGGCGCGAATTCCACCCTCTTCTCCTTCGGATCCACCACGCCCGGAATCCCGAACCCGATGCCCAGATAGTTCTTCTTCTCCGTCTCCGTCATCATGCCCTCGAGTTTATCCAGGCAGGAAAACAGGGACTGATAAAATGCGTCTCCCAGATTCGGCTGCACCTTCACCATGGTCTGATATCTGATCTCGCCGTCCATGTTCACGAGGCCGACGAAGAGGTTGTTTCCTTCGAATTCGATCCCTACGGACTGCAGGGCGTCGGGATTGAACAGCATGGGGACCGGCTTTCTGCCCAGTTCTCCGGATTTCGCTTCCTTCTCCGAAGCGGTGAGGATTCCCAGGTCGATGAATTCGTTGACGATGGTCATGATGGACGGGCCGCTCATCCCCGTCGTTCTGGAGAGTTCCGCCCTCGTGACGCAGCGCTCTTTGCGCACGATGTCGAAAATCATCTTCCGGTTATTCCGTTTCATATCCGTGCATACCATTGCCCTCATATCTGCGCTCCCTTTCCGGGCAGAAGTTCCATCTTCCCGCCCGGATTCATTATACCGGAAAATCAACGCTTTTTCACTCAATTCATGCCAAGCTTTTCCAGATTTTCCTCATATTTCGACTGCTGATAAGCCAGGAGCGTCTCCCAGCCCAGGGCATCCCTCTGTTCGAAGTAATCCGCCATCAGCGCGTCGAACGCTTCGTCGCTTTCCGCGGTGATCAGCTTCGGCAGCGTCTCGCCCCACAGCAGGTCGATATCCGCCTTGATCTCGCTCTCTTCGGTGTTTGCCTCCGGATCCAGCATGGAGAACGCGGAGCCGCTGACCACGTAGTCCTCCGCCCAGAAGTACATCTCCTGCAGGGGTTCCGGCGTATCCAGCGCCCAGTTGTTCGCCTTCACGGGATCGCCCAGCATCCAGAGCGGATCGGATCCGGTTTTCTGGGTGAACGCATCGAAATCGCTGTTATAGAGTTCCTGATATTCTTCCGTATAGTGGGGATCGCCGTTTTCGTCCAGCTCGCAGCTGGTTCCCACCTGGCCGAACATGGCGTCACGGGTTCCCTCTTCGCTGCACCAGTAAGTCATGAACTCGATGGCGCGTTCGGGATTCTTACAGTTTTTCGTGATGCAGGTGATGGTCCAGCCGGCGATGCCGGGGCCTTCGATGGCCGGATCGTTGCCGATGCTGGGGCCGTCGATGGGGATATAGGCCGTATCCGGATCCTCATCCCAGAGCATCTGCTGTTCCACCGTGAAGTCGCTGTTTTGATACAGCGCCGCGAACACCCTCTTTTGCGCCATCTCTTCCTCTACCTGCTGGCGGCCGTCCGTAAACACGTTGGACGCGATCAGCCCCATTTCGTTGGCCTTGCGGAAGGTTTTGAGCCAGGTCTGGTATCCCTCGTCCTCCCGGCGGTCATACAGCTGTCCGTCGATGGCTTTGGGCACGCCCAGATAGTCCAGCAGATAGCTGTCCAGGGAATAGTTTCCCGTTTCGTTGAAATCGTGCAGCACGATGGGGATGAAGCCGTCGATCTGGCCTTCATACAGATCTTTCGCCGCCTGAAGGGCATCGAGGAATCCTTCCGGCGTGGACATGTCCGGGCTGCCGATAGCCTCGTAATAGTCCTTCTTCACGTTGAAGGTCTGATAGGTCCGCACGCCCGTCAGCTCGTCGTACTGATCGGGGGCGATGGAGGCGTTGGGATAGCAGTAGAGGTTGCCGTCCTCCGACGAAAACCAGTTCCTGGTCTGCTCCGACGTCACTTCATAGAAATAGGGATCGTACTTGTCCGCCAGCTGGTTGATGGGATACAAAAGCCCCGCGTCCACCATCTGCTTAAAGGCCGGATCCCCAGCTTCGATGGTGATGATCTCCGGCAGGGTATCGCCCGCGATCATGGTGTTGAGCTTTTCCCCCTCGTCTCCGGAAGGAACGATGAAGTTGATCTTCACACCGGTCTTTTCCTCCATCCACTGGGAGAATTCCCCGGTATCCCACATGCTGGAATACCAGGAGTAGTTCACGTACCAGTCCAGCGTCACGGGTTCCGTGTCCGCCATCCAGCCCGGCTCCTTTGCCGTGGCCTCCGTCACCGCCGCCGGCAGGCCGTCTGACGCCGTCTCCTGGCCCTTTTCGCCTTCGCCGCCCGCGTTTCCTCCTCCGCATCCGGCGACCATGGAGACCGCCAGACATCCGCACAAGAGCATCGCAAGTTTTCTTTTCATTCCTGACTCCTTTCCGCGCTTTCGCTCGATATCCTTTTGTTTTATATGAATCAGCCCTTTACGGAACCGACCATAATTCCCTGTACGAAATATTTCTGTAAAAATGGGTAGACGCACATGATGGGGAAGGTGGTGATCACCATCGTGGCGTATTTGACCGTGGTGGAAGTGACCATGCTCGCCCGGACGCTGGCCGGCATGTTCGCGGTGATGCTGGTGGAGGAATTCTCCGAAATCACCTTATAGAGGAACGTCTGAATCGGGATCAGCCACTGTTCGTTGGTGATGTAGATGACGCCCGTAAAATAATCGTTCCACTGCCCCACGCCGTTGAACAGGGCGATGGTGGCGATCACCGGCATGGACACCGGAAGGATGATCCTCAAAAAAATCTTAAAGTCGTTGGCCCCGTCGATCTTCGCCGACTCCTCCAGCTCCACCGGGATATTTTTAAAGAACGTGATGAAGATGATGGCGTTGTAAAACCCGAACAGCGAGGGGATGATGTACACCCAGAAGCTGTCCAGGAGCCCCAGGTTGCGGATCACCAGGAAATAGGGGATCAGGCCCCCGGAGAAAAACATGGTGACGATGCCCATCATCATGAAGAACTTCCTTCCGATCAGGTCGGATTTCGATAAACCGTAGGCCACCATAGCCGTGAAAAATACGCTCGTCACCGTGCCCACCGCGGTCTTTAATACGGAAATCCCGAATGCCGTAAAAATATCCCGGTTCCGGAATACCGCTTCGTAGCTCTCCAGGCAGAACTTCCTGGGCAACCAGTAAATGCCGCCTTTGAGCACCTCCGTCCCCTCGCTGAAGGAATTGACCACCACGTACCAGAGGGGGTAGATCATCAAAAAACAGATCGCTGCCATGAACAGGGCGTTCACCGCGTCGAAGGGTTTGATCCGCTTTCTTCTTTTGATTTGATTCTTCTTCATTTTGCCTTCCTCCTCTTAAAACAGCGCGTCGCCTTCCAGCTTTTCCGTCACTTTATTTGCGATCACCAGAAGGAGAAGGGAAATGACGGAGCGGAACAGGCCGATGGCCGTGGCGTAGGAATAGTTCGCCCTGGTGATCCCCTGTTTGTAGACGAACATGTCGATCACGTTGCTGGCCGGATCGTTCAGGGCGTTGTTCAGCACGAAGATCTGGTCGAAATTGGATCCCATGATATTTCCCACCTGGAGGATAAACAGGATCGCGATGGTGGAGGAAATCTCCGGCAGGGTGATGTTCCACAGCTTCTGGAAGCGGTTGGCCCCGTCGATCTCCGCCGCCTCGTACTGGGTCGGGTCGATTCCCGCGATGGCCGCCAGGTAGATGATAGCGCCCCATCCCAGCTCCTTCCACACTTCCGAAATCACCGATATGGCCCAGAAATACTGAGGCTTTGCCAGGAAGGCCGTCCGCTCGTCGATGAGCCCCAGCGCCAGGAACACGTCGTTCAGAAGTCCCGTATCCGACAGCCAGGTGATCATGATGCCTCCCAGAATGACCCAGGACAGGAAGTGGGGCAGATAGGAAATGGTCTGCACCACCCGCTTGAACTTCACGTTCCGGATCTCATTCAGCAGCAGGGCGAACACGATAGGAAGCGTGAAGCCGAAGGCCAGCTTCAAAAAGCTGATGCCCAACGTGTTCTTCATCACCGTCCAGAAATTGTTGTCCTGAAAAAACCGGATGAACCACTTGAGCCCCACGAATTCGCTGCTCCCGATGGCGTCCGTGATCCTGTAATTCTGAAATGCGATCTGACAGCCCCACATCGGGAAATAGCAAAAGACCAGCAGCCAGATCATTCCCGGGATCACCATCAACAACAGATACCTTTGTTTCTTCATTTTTTTCAGCAGCGCCGATTTCTTTCCGATCATAACCTTCCCCTTTCCGTTTTTTCCTTCGTCCGCTCTCTGAATTTTGCAAATTAGTTAATTAAGTTATTTAATTATTTGTATTGTATATTCTGCACGCCTATTCTGTCAATTCCTTTTTCGTTTTTCAGCTTTTCGACCAATTTCGAAGATCTATTTTTATGAAATTTTCATGTATTGACTTCTTTTATTTCCCATGCTACTGTTGATCTGAATACAATAATTAAGTCATTTAAAAAATTAGAAGAAAGGACTATCGCTTATGATCGGAAAAGAAAGAATCCGGGAGCTGATCTCCCGGATGACCGTGCGGGAAAAAGCCGCCGAAATGTCCCAGCTCTGGGGCGAGAATCCGGACGGAACCCTGATGGGGCTGGAACAGGGCATTCACAGGGATCCCTTTCTGGATGCCAACGCCGGTTCCCTGCTGGGGTATTACGGAGCCGAACGCACCATTCGGGCGCAGAAGATGCACCTGGAAAAAAACCGCCACAAAATCCCCCTGCTGTTCATGACGGACGTGATCCACGGCTTCAAAACCGCGTTTCCTTCCGTTCTGGGGCTGGCCGCCACCTGGAATCCGAAACTGGCGGAACAAACCGCCGCCGTCGCGGCCGCAGAGGCGGCCAGCTCCGGAGTCTGCGTCACCTTTTCCCCCATGGCCGATCTGGTGCGGGACGCCCGCTGGGGCAGGGTGACGGAGAGCGCCGGGGAAGATCCTTATTTAAACGCCCTCTTCGCCGCGGCCTTCGTGCGGGGCTATCAGGGCGACGACGTTTCCGCCCCCGGGAAGATAGCCAGCTGCGTCAAGCACTTCGCGGGCTACGGCGCAGCGGAAGGGGGACGGGACTACGACAGCGTCCAGATCGGAGAAGCTTCCTTATGGAACGACTATCTCCCGCCCTTTCTTGCCGCCATGGAAGCGGGCTGTAAGCTCCTGATGCCAGCCTTCCACACCATGGACGGCGTCCCCTGCACGGCCAGCCGGGAGTTGCTCACCGGCCTGCTCCGGGACCGGCTGGGCTTTACGGGAACCGTCATCAGCGACTGCACGGCCGTCTGGGAGCTGATCTGCCACGGCGTCTGCGCGGACGAAAAGGAAGCCGCCCTGGCGGCCGTGGGGGCCGGCGTGGACATCGAAATGGTATCCTCTTCCTTCTATGACAATCTGGAATCCCTCCTGGCGGAAGGGAAGATGACCATGGAACAGCTGGACAACGCCGTAGAGAGGATCCTGACGCTGAAAGATGAACTCGGCCTGTTTGAAAACCCCTATAAGGATGCCGACCCGGAAGCGGAGCAAAAGCTGCTTCTCTGCCCCGCCCACAGGCAGCTGGCCCGGGAGGCCGCCGCCAACTCCGCCGTCCTTTTAAAAAACGAAGGCGGCGTCCTGCCCCTGCGGCCTTCCGACAAAATCGCCCTCATCGGCCCTCTCTCCCACAGCCGGAAGCTCATCGACACCTGGGGGCTGGTCAACAGCGACGAAAAGGACTGCGTGACGGTGAAACAGGCCCTTCTCGGCTGCGGGCAGCTCTCCGGAGTGCTTCACGCCCCGGGCTGCTGTCTGAAAAACGACTGCGAACCCGACGCCGTATACCCGGACGACGCCCCGCTGATGGAAGAGGCCCTCGCCCTGGCCGAAGAATGCGATAAAATCGTCCTGGTTCTGGGCGAGCACCCGGATATGAGCGGGGAATCCGGGAGCCGTTCCCACATCGATCTGCCGGACAACCAGATGGAGCTGCTCTCCCGCCTTTCGCAGGCCGGAAAGCCCATCGTCACGGTGGTGCTGGCCGGGCGCCCCCTGGCCCTGACGCGGGCCTCCCAACTCTCCGATGCCCTGCTCTACGCCTGGTACCCGGGCACGGAAGGGGGAAACGGCATCGCGGACGTTCTCACCGGCAAAACCGGGCCGTCGGGACGCCTGCCCATGAGCTTTCCCAGAAGCAGCGGGCAGTGCCCCATCTATTACAACCATCTGCCCACCGGGCGCCCGAACCGGTCCGGCGCGTACGAACGGTTCAAAAACGGCTACGTGGATCAGCCCCCGGGTCCCCTCTATCCCTTCGGCTACGGGCTGACCTACACGCGGTTTTCCTATTCCCCGGTGCGCCTGTCTGCCCGGCAGATCCCCTTCCCCTCCCAAGGGGCACAGGCCGGAGGAGACGCCCTTCTGACCGCCGAAGTGACGCTGAAGAACGAAGGGAGCCGTCCGGGGACGGAAACGGTGCAGCTCTATCTGCAGGACGTAGCGGCACAGCGTTCCCGCCCGGTCCGCCTGCTCAAGGGGTTCTCCCGGGAAACGCTGGCCCCGGGAGAGAGCCGCACCGTCCGGTTTTCCGTCACCGCCGATATGCTGACCTACTATCTGCCCGGTTCCGGCCATGTCCTGGAACCCGGAGCCTTCCGCGCCTTCATCGGCCCGGACTCCGAAACCCGCTCCTTTGCGGAGTTTTTCCTGCTGCAGGAAGGAGGGGATGAGAATGGGATGTAACGCCGAAATCGTCATCCGGAATATCCGCGCTTTCGTGACGGCCCCCGCAGGGATCAACCTGGTGGTGGTGAAGGTGGAGACGTCCGAGCCGGAGCTCTTCGGCTACGGCTGCGCCACCTTCACCTGGCGCCACAAGGCCGTGGTCACAGCCGTGGAAGAATATCTCAATCCCCTCTTTCAGGGCAGAAACGTGCACAACATCGAGGAAATCTGGCAGTCCATGATGGGGAGCTCCTACTGGCGTAACGGTCCCGTCTTAAACAACGCCATGTCAGGCGTGGACGAGGCCCTCTGGGACATCAAGGGAAAGCTGGCCCGGATGCCCCTCTATCAGCTCCTGGGCGGAAAATGCCGGGAGGGGATCGCCGTCTACCGTCACGCGGACGGCGACTCCTGGGGAGAGGTCAGCAAGTGCATCCACCGCTATCTGGAGGAAGGCTACCGCTACATCCGCTGCCATATGGGCCTCTACGGCGGCAACCAGGGCAACCGCCAGCCCATCGTCAAACCCGAAAACGCTCCCGCCGGAGCCTACTACAGCCCCAGGCTGTATATGAGAAGCGTGGTGGATCTGCTGGACCGGGTGAGGGCGGAGTTCGGCTGGGATCTGGAGGTGATGCACGACGTCCACGAGCGCCTGTCCCCTGTGGACGCGCTGGCCCTCGCGAAGGAAGTGGAGCCTTTCCGGCTTTTCTTTCTGGAGGACAGCCTGCGCCCGGATCAGGGCGAATATCTGAAATATCTGCGGCAGCAGACCAGCGTTCCCCTGGCTATCGGGGAGCTGTTCACCCATCCCCTGGAATGGCGGACCATCATCCAGAACCAGTGGGTGGACTTCATCCGGGTCCACTTAAGCGATATCGGCGGGATCACCCCAGCGATCAGGCTGGCCCATTTCGCGGACGCCTATCAGGTCCGGACGGCCTGGCACGGCCCGGGCGATCTGTCCCCCATCGGCATGGCCGCTCAGATGCACCTGGATCTGTCCCTGCCCAACTTCGGCATCCAGGAATTTTCCGGTTTTACCGAAGCCGAGCGGGAAGTGTTCCCCGGATGCCCCGAAGTGCGCAACGGCTACGCCTACTTAAACGACGCGCCCGGAATCGGCACGGACTTCGACGAAAAGGCCGCCCGGAAATACCCCGCCGTGGATTCCATGGATTTTTCCTGGCTCTTTTCCCGTCTCCCGGACGGCACCCCCGTCCGGCCCTGAGGGAGGGGAGGAAAATCCTGTTCAAATCAGCACGCATCGAGGTGAAAAACGCTTATGAAAAACGACAGAGACATCCTGCGGGAGCTGGTATCCCAATACGCAGCTTTCGCCTACAGCCCCGAAAACGCGGAAAAACTCCGCCTGCACCGGGCGGTGAACGACCTGGCCATGATCCGGCCCATCGTCCTGATCGACGAGCTGCCCTGGCATGAGATGGAGCTGGACGGCGAGCTGCCCCTGCAGTGCTCGGATCCCGACTTCCGGGCTCTTGAGGAAGAACTTCGTCAGACCCTCTATCTGCTCAAATACCTGCCCTGCGACAGGGCCATCCCCGCCTATATCCCCGTATACAAGGCAATCCGCGATACGGGGATCGGGGTCGCGGTATCGGAGGAGACGCTGGGGAACCGGGAAGAAATCCATTCCCATCGCTATCGCAACATGCTGGAGGACCACGACCTGAGCATGCTGCACGCCCCCGAGATCTCCTGTGACGAGGAAGATTCCCTGCGCCGCTGGGACAAAATCGGCCGCGCCGTGGGGGATATCATGCCCGTCCGCCTGACGGGAACGCCTACGGGCTACGACCTGGGCCTGAAAACCTGGGACACCATCGCCACCCTGATGGGGGTGGACGACCTGCTCTACGGCCTCATCGACGAACCCAAATTCATGCACGCCCTGGTGCAAAGGCTGACGGAGCTCTTCACCAGCACGGTGGAGCAGTACGCGAAGCTCAACCTCATCGAAACCGACGCCCTGTACTGCCACTGCGCTTCGGCCTCCGTTTCGGGGTTCGAGAAGGAGCCCGCCGACTACGAGCGCGTGAACCTGAAAAAGGTCTGGGGGCGGGGCATCGCCCAGATCTTCTCCACCGTCTCCCCGGAGATGCACGACGAATTCGATATTCAATACATGAAGCGGGCGCTGGAGCCCTTCGGCTACGTGTATTACGGCTGCTGCGAACCTCTGGACAAAAAAATAGAGATCCTCCGGCAGATTCCCAATCTGCGAAAGATCTCCATCACGCCCTGGGCCGACGTCCGCAACGCGGCCCGCCAGATCCGGTCGGATTACGTCATTTCCAGCAAGCCCAACCCGTCCCAGCTCTCCCTGGGCGCCCTGGACGAGAAGGCCGTGCGGGCGGAGCTCTCCGAAATTCTGGACGCCTGCCATGAAAACGGCTGCAGCGTCGAACTGGTTTTAAAGGATATCAGCACCGTGGGCGGCAACCCCTGCTGCCTGTTCCAGTGGGAAAAAATCGCCATGGAGCTGGTGGAGAATTACTGATCCCTCCCCGCCGCGATATCCGACTGGAGCTGCGCCTTCAGCGCCTCCAGGCTGTCGAATTTTCGCTCGGGCCTCACGAAGGACAGCAGCCGCACGGTGATGAACGTGTCGTAAATATCCTCGTCGAAATCGTACAGATAGGTTTCCACCCCCGTAATGGGGTGGTCGCCCTTCTGGACGGTGGGCTTCGTCCCGATGTTGGTCAATCCCCGGAAAATGCCCATCCTGCACTCCACCTGGGAGCGATACACGCCGTTGGGCGGGAGCAGCTTGTCCGGCGGCGGCAGCAGGTTCACCGTGGGAAAGCCCAGCGTCCGTCCGATCCGGTTGCCGTGCACCACGGTGCCCATCACCGCATAGGGCACCCCCAGAAGCCGGCCGGCTTCCTGCATCCGCCCCTGTTCCACGCAGTTTCTCACCCGGGTGGAGCTGATCTGCTCCCCCGCCTCGTACACCTTGTCGATGATTTCCACCCGATAGCCGCATTCCTGCGCGCGCTGCCGCAGCAGAGCGCAGTCCCCCTTCCCCCGGTCCCCGAAGGAAAGATCCCCTCCCGCCGCGATCAGCGCGGTTTTCATCCGGGCGCAGAGGATGTCCCGGATGAACGCTTCCGGCGGCGTGGCCGCGGTGGACGCGTTCATGGGAAATTCGATCAGCACGTCGATCCCCAGCTGGCGAAACAGCCGCCTCTTTTCCTCTTTCGTGGTCAGCCCCTTTTGCATCTTCCCCGAAAAAAAGGCCGCCGGAGACGGATCGAAGGTGAACAGCACTGCCTGCAGGCCGCTTTCCTTCGCTTCCACGATCCGTTCCAGCAGCGCCCTGTGCCCCCTGTGCATCCCGTCAAATTTTCCGATGGCCACAGCCGAAGGCCTTTCCAGCCAAAATTCAGTCGTTCCGGAAATAATCTGCATGTCCTCTCAACTGTCCTTTCCCAAAAACAATTTCACCGGCCCGAACGCCCCGTCTCCCTTCCGGGCGTAGACGCCGTAAAACCGGCCCTCCGGCCCGTAGACGCGGATCCGCTCCCCGCCCTGCGCGGTCTCCTGTAGCCAGTCCTCCTTCAGCGGGTTCCCGTTGTCCGCCAGGCGGGTCCATTCCGGCCTGACGACGGCTTTTGGCAAATCGGAGAACAGGGCGTCCACGGGGATCAGCTCCTGTTCCAGAAGCCCTTCCTCCGCCAGGCTCTGGAGCTCGGACAGCTTTTTTGCCCCTTCCAGGGAAAACTGCCCGGAGCGGGTGCGCACCAGGCTCTCCATCGTCCCGCCGCAGCCCAGCCTCCCGCCGATGTCGTGGCAGAGGGTGCGGATGTAGGTTCCCCTGGAACAGGACACCGTCATCCTGACCCGTGGCAGTTCGATCTCCCCGATGCGGATGGAATGGATTTTCACCCTTCGGCTGCTCCGCTCCACTTCCCGGCCCGCCCTGGCCAGATCGCACAGCTTTTTTCCGTTGACCTTCAGCGCGGAGTACATGGGCGGAATCTGGTCGTAGTCCCCCACGAAGGAAAGGATCGCCTGCCGCACCTGCTCTTCGGACGCCAAAACCGGCTTTTCCTCCAGCGTCTTCCCGGAAGCGTCCTGTGTGTCCGTGGTTCTTCCCAGCAGGAGCACAGCTTCGTATTCCTTGTCCTTGTCGGTCAGAAGATCGCAGACCTTCGTGGCGTTTCCCAGACAGACGGGAAGTACCCCGGACGCGTCCGGGTCCAGGGTACCTGTGTGGCCGATCTTTTTCTGTTTGCAGATTCCCCGAAGCTTCGCCACCACGTCGTGAGAGGTGAAGCCCGGTTCTTTGTATACATTGAGGATTCCGTTCATGAAACCTCTTCCTTTCATGCTTCCAGTTGTTTTTCGATATGTAGGGACAGGTTGTTGATGCAGTCGTAATAGGTGCCCTGCAGCGTACAGCCCGCCGCTCTGATATGGCCGCCGCCCCCGAAATAGGAGGCCACCGCCGCCACGTCCACCCGTCCGTTGGAACGCATGCTGACCTTGTATTCCTGGGGTCCGGTCTGATACATGAAAATCGCGCACTCCACGCCCTTGATGATGCGCAGCTGGCTCACGATCCCGTCCAGATCCCCCGGCGCGGCGTTATAAAAGTCCATGGTCTTTCTGTCGATGGCGCTGACGATGCATCTGCCGTCCATAAACAGGATGCTCTCCAGAAGCGCCCTCCCCAGAATCTGGTTCTGCACATAGGTCTTTTCATAAAAGGTTTCATCGATCAGCCTGGAGAAATCGAACCCGTAGGAGATCAGCTTCGCCGCCGTCATAAGGGTCCTGGGGGAGGTATTGGAATACTGGAAAACCCCCGTGTCGTGGATGATCCCGATATAGATGGCCTTCGCAATGGAAGCGTCCACCAGCTCTTCCTCCATCAGGTCGTATACCAGCTCGCTGGCGGAGCTGGCCGCGGCGTCCACATGGTTGATCTGCCCGCAGCCTTTGGCGTTGCTGATGTGGTGATCGACGTTGATGGTCCTCTTCGCCGTTTTGAAATACTTCTCCGCAGCTCCCAGCCGGTCGCTGGCCGTATCCACCGCGATAAACGCGTCATAGACGATGTCTTCGCTGCAGTCCGTTTTCACTTCCTCAATCCTGTCGATGCAGGAAAAAATCCGGGACGGCTGTTCCAGGTAGATATCCGTCCTGACCTCCGGCAGCGCCTTTTTCAGATAGAGATACAGCCCCATACAGGAACCGATGCAGTCCCCGTCCGGTCTCACGTGGCCGCTGATCGCGACCGTGCGCGCGCCCTTAAGCTCCTCCAGAATCTTCGCCATTCTCTTCCTCCCCGCCTTTTTTTGCACGCTGGTCCGCCATCACCTGGTCGATCTTAAAAGACATATCTACGCCATAGGCGATGGACTGGTCCATGATGAACAAAATCTCGGGCGTATTGCGCAGGTTGACCTCTTTGGCCAGACGGCCGCGGATAAATCCCTCCGCGCTCCTGAGACCGGCCAGCGTGTTTTTCTGCGCCTCTTCATCGCCCAATACGCTGATATATGCCTTCGCGCTCTTTAAGTCCGGCGCCACTTCCACCGAAACCACGCTGGTCATGGGGCTGATCCGGGGATCCTTGATCTCTCCCCGGATCACCTCCGCCAGCACTTTTTGCACTTCGCCGTTGATCCTGCTGTTCTTTACGCTGTTTTTTCTCATTAAAACCTCTTCTTTCCGAGCGCGCGCAGGATATTTCTTCCTTTAGCGCGGCACTTCAACCATGACATAGGCTTCTACAATATCCAGTTCCTGCATCTTGTCAAAGCCTTCGAATACCAGACCGCATTCGAATCCGGCCTTCACTTCCTTCACGTCGTCCTTAAACCGCTTCAGGGACGCCAGGGCGCCTTCGTAAATCTGCTCTCCTTCTCTGGTGATCCTCACCTTGCATCCTCTGGTGAACACGCCGTCCAGCACGTAGGAACCGGCGATATTTCCGATGGCGGACGCGTGGAAGATCTGCCGCACTTCCGCGTGGCCGGTGACCTTTTCCTCGAAGATCGGATCCAGCATGCCCTTCATGGCCGCTTCCACGTCCTCGATGGCCTGATAGATGACCCTGTAGAGACGGATATCCACGCCCTCCAGCTCCGCGGTCTCCTTCGCCGTAGCGTCAGGCCGCACGTTGAAGCCGATGATGATGGCGTTGGAAGCGCTGGCCAGGGTGACGTCGGACTCGTTGATGGCGCCCACGCCCCCGTGAATGCATTTTACGACCACTTCCTCGTTGGAGAGCTTCGTCAGGCTCTGCTTCACCGCTTCCACGCTGCCCTGCACGTCTGCCTTGACGATCAGGTTGAGCTCCTTCAGGTTGCCCTCCTGAATCTGGCTGAACAGATCGTCCAGCGACATTCTGGAACGGGTCTCCTCCAGCTTCTTCTCCTTGTTCTGCTCGATGAACGCCGCCGCGTAGGATTTCGCCTCCCTGTCGCTCTCATGGGCCAGGAAGACGTCTCCGGCATCCGGCACGTCGGAAAGGCCGAGGATCTCCACCGGCGTGGAGGGGATCGCCTCTTTCACCCTTCTGCCCTTATCGTCGATCATGGCGCGGACCTTGCCGCTGGAGGAACCCGCGGAGATGAAGTCTCCCACGTGGAGCGTCCCCTTCTGCACCAGCACGCTGGCCACCGGGCCGCGGCCCTTATCCAGCTGCGCTTCCAGCACGATACCCCTGGCCATGCGGTTGGGGTTCGCCTTCAGCTCCATCACCTCGGCGGTCAGAAGGATCATCTCAAGCAGCTGCTGCAGCCCTTCTCCCGTCTTGGCGGAAACCGGCACGAACACGGTGCTGCCGCCCCAGTCTTCCGCGATCAGGCCGTACTCCGTGAGCTCCTGTTTCACCCGGTCCACGTTGGCGTTGGGCTTATCGATCTTGTTCACCGCCACGATGATCTCGATCCCCGCCGCCTTCGCATGGTTGATGGCTTCCACGGTCTGAGGCATGACGCCGTCGTCAGCCGCCACCACCAGCACCGCGATGTCCGTGGAATTGGCTCCGCGCATCCGCATGGCGGTAAACGCCTCGTGTCCGGGCGTATCCAGGAAGGTGATCTTCTGTCCGTTGATCTGCACCGTATACGCGCCGATGTGCTGGGTGATCCCTCCGGCTTCCTTATCGGTCACGTTGGTCTTGCGGATCGCATCCAGCAGGGAAGTTTTTCCGTGGTCTACATGGCCCATGACGCAGATGACGGGAGGCCTGGTAACCATATCCTCTTCCTTCTCTTCGCCTTCCTTCAAAAGCTCTTCGATTACGTCAACCTTGACTTCCTTCTCGCAGATGATGTCGTACTCGATGGCGATATTCTCCGCGTCCTCATAGGAAATCTCCTGGTTGACGGTGACCACCTTGCCCTGTAAAAACAGCTTTTTGATGATGACCGCGGGCTGCATTTTCATCTTATCGGCCAGATCCTTGATGGTGATGGTATCCGGAATCGTGATGACCTTGATCGTCTCTTCCGGTTCCGCCGGCCTGGGTTCGGGCTTGATAAAGCGGCCCGCCTTATTCCTGCCGCCCTTTACCTTCGAGCTGTCCTCTTCATAGATCGCGTCCTTTTTGGACTTGCGGTCGCGATCCTGCTGGCTCTGCCTTCTGTCGTCGCGGCGCTTCTCCGCATCCTTTGCAGGAACCTCCGCCGTAAAGCCCTTGCCCGCTGCCGGCTTTCTGAACTTATTGTCCTGCCTGCCGTCGCCGCCCGAAGGCCTGCCGCCGTTCGCGCCAGGACGTCCAGCGCCCGCGCCAGGGCGACCGCCGCCTGCAGGGCGGTTATAGCCCTGATTATCCCTGTTACCGCCGCCGTAGCCCGGACGGTTCTGGTCCCTTCTCGGTCCATTGCTGCCCTGACTCCTTTCCTGACCGCTTCTGGAGCCGTTGTTTCTGCCCTGCCCGCGGTTTTGATCCCTGTTTCCGTCAGACCTGCCGCCTCTGCCCGAACCAAAGCGATTCTGATCGCTGCGATTTTGATCGCCACGATTCTGATCCCCGCGTCCGCCCAAAAACGTTCCGCCGGACCGCTCGGCTCTGTCGCCTCTGCCCGCAGACGCATTGCCCTGGCGCTCCACGTACTGCTCGCTGCGCTCCGTGCGCTGCGCGCGCGCCGCGCTCTCTTCCTTCTTCTGCGCTTCGATCTCCGCCATGCGGGCCGCGCGCTGTTCGGCTGCGGCCTTTTCCGCCGCCTCCTTCGCCGCGCGTTCCCGGCTCAGAAGCTTCTCATCCGGCATGACCGGCTGAGAGGGTTTTGTCAGAGGCCGGATCAGCGGCCGGTTTTCCACCTTCGTGCTGTTGCCGCCTCCGCGCCTGTTGTTGCCGTTGCCGCCCTGACGGCCGCCGTTTCTGTTGTCGTTTCCCCGGCCCTCATTTCCTCTTCCGCCGTTCCTTCTGTCGTTGTTTCTGTCATTATTTCCGCCGCCGTTGTTTCTCATCCGGCTGTTCTGAGGATTATTGACGACGATGATCGTCTTCGATTTCTTATGCGGCTTTGCCGCCGCCTTCGCGTTCGATGCTTCCGATTTCGTATTCGATGCTTCCGATTTTTCCACCTGCGTCATCCTTTCTGTGTGTCCCTGTTTTTCTTCCGCCTTCGGGGCCGCCGGCGGGGCAAAGCGTTTCTTCGCCCAGTCGATGGCATCTCCTTCCACGCAGCTCGCCGGGGCCTTTACGTCCACCCCTCGCCCCTGCAGGAATTCGATGATATCCCGGCTCGTCGTATTCAACTCTTTCGCGAGTTCATGCACTCTCATTTTTGCCATGCTGCTACCTCCGTCTCACTCCCCGTCTCTTCCAGATGCTTCTTCAGGTTATTGGCGAATCCTCCGTCGGTCACAGCCAGGGACGCCCGCATTTCCTTGCCCATGGCGTGCCCCAGTTCCTCCTTCGTCCCGTATTCGTAATACGGAACCCGGTAAAATTCGCATAGATTACGGAAGTTTTTTTTCGTATTCGCCGAGGCGTCCGATCCCACCAGGACCAGTTGCGCGCTGCCATCCCTGACGGCCTTTTCCGTCATGAACTCGCCGCTGGCGACCCGTCCTGCCCGGGTTGCCAGCCCCAGCAGCGAAAAAATTTTATTCGGTATCACTCTCACCAAACTCCTTCTCCAGGTTCTGATAAACCTCATCTGGAATATTCATTTTGAAGGAGCGTTCCAGGCCTTTGTTCTTTTCCGCCTTCTTCAGGCAGTCCAGTTTCCGGCACAGATATGCGCCCCTGCCGTTCTTCCTTCCTGTCATATCCAACACGATCGGGCCTTCCGGCGTTTTCAGGACGCGCATCATTTCCTTCTTGCCCTTCATTTCGCCGCAGCCCACGCACATTCTCATGGGAATCTTTTTATTCATCGTGCTCATCCTGTCCTTCGGGTTCCTGCTGAAGGATTTCTTCCGCCGTTTCCGCTTCTTCGCTCACCGGTTCTCCTTCGGATTCCACGTATTCTTCTTCGCCGTATTCCTCTTCGTCGTACTCATCGTAATCGTCGTCATCGTAATCCAGATAATCTTCGTAGCGGAAGCCGGGCGCGTCCTTCGCCTGGGTCTCGCTCTTGATGTCGATCTTGTATCCGGTCAGACGGGCCGCCAGACGGGCGTTCTGCCCCTCCTTGCCGATGGCCAGCGACAGCTGGTAGTCGGGCACAACGACCTTCGCGGTGCGTTCCTCCGGATCCGCGAAGACCGCCACGATCTTCGCCGGGGAAAGGGCGTTCTGAATCAGGTTTCCGGGGTTTTCGTCCCAGTTGACGATGTCGATCTTCTCGCCCCGCAGCTCATCCACGATGGCGTTGACCCTGGAACCGTTGACGCCGACGCAGGCTCCTACGGCATCCACATTGGGATTGTTGGACCAGACTGCCATCTTCGTGCGGCTTCCGGCTTCCCGGGCGATGCTCCTGATTTCCACCGTGCCGTCCCGGATCTCCGTCACTTCCGCTTCGAACAGCCGCTTCACCAGCTCGGGATGGGTCCGGCTCACCAGAATCCTGGGGCCCTTGGGAGTATTTTTCACTTCCAGAATGTAAACCTTGATGCGCTCCGTGGGCTTGAACACCTCGCCGCGCACCTGCTCGCTCTCATTTAAAATCGCGTCCGCCTTGCCCAGGTTGATGCTGATGTTGCGCCCCAGATAGCGCTGCACCACGCCGGTGACAACGTCCTTTTCCTTTTCGAAATACTGATTGTAAATGACGCTTCTTTCCTCTTCCCGGATCTTCTGCAGGATCACGTTCTTGGCGTTCTGGGTCGCGATCCGGCCGAACTCTTTGGATTTGATCTCCACGTGGATGGTATCGCCCACGTTCGCCTGTCTGGAAATCTCGCGGGCCTGCTCCAGAGGGATCTGCAGGCAGTCGTCTTCCACGTCGTCTTCGGTCTCCACCACTTCCTTTTCGGCGTAGCACAAAAAGTCGCAGGTATCGCGGTCGATTTCCACCTTCACGTTGTCCGCTTTCCCGAAGTGCTGCTTGCAGGCGGTGATCAGGGAATTTTCGATGGCCTCGAACAGCGTTTCCTTGCTGATCTCCTTCTCCTTCTCCAGTATATCCAGTGCTTCTTTTAATTCCTTGTTCATTTCATCCTCCATTTTGCCTCTTTTGGGCCAAGATCTTAAAAGTCCAGCGCCAGACGGATCAGGGCCACGTCCTTTCTGTCAAACGCCCTCTCTCCCTGTGCTGTCTGTATGGTAACGGATTGTGCATCAAATTCTTTCAGCGTTCCGGCGAATTCCCTGCATTTCTCAACGGGCTTATACAGGCGGATCTCCACTTCCTCGCCCAGGCTTCTTTGCAGATGTTTATCCTTCTTCAGCGTCCTCCCGAGCCCCGGGGAACTCACCTCCAGAACATAGGCGTCCTCGATGAAATCCTCTTCATCCAGCCGGTCGGACAGCGCGCGGCTCACCCGCTCGCAGTCGTTGATATCCACGCCCCCCGGCTTATCGATATACGCCCGCAGATACCAGTCGCTGCCTTCCTTCACGTACTCCACGTCGTAGATCTCCACGCCGTTTTCCTCTGCGATCGGCAGCAGAAGCGCTTCCGTCCTGCTCTCATATGTTTCTCTTCTCGACATCCATCCACCTTCCCTGTTGAAAATCTCTCCATGCAACAAATAAGAGTGGGTCGTCAACCCACTCTTACTCCAGTAACATTTCAGCATCATAGTCATGATAACACGGTCTTCCATAATATGCAAGCGTTTTTGGTAAAAATAGTGGACTCTTCAGGAATGAAAATCTTTTTTCCCCTCTTTTTCTGACAAAATTATTCCTTTTCCATATAAATATGTTATACCGAAACCAGAGTTTACCTATTGGTAGACAGGGATTTATTTCTATTTTTTCCAGTTTGGAGGCAATTTTTCATGAATACCAGCAGGCCCATCGCAGAGAAGTCCGGTTCCGGACGGCCGTTCACGCAACACAGATCAGACCCTGTACAATCCCCCGCCCCTTCCGCCCTTCTGCAGCCGGATCTTTTGCTGGAACGGATGGACGACGGCGTATGTCTCTATGAGATCGCTGATCCCATACGCATGATCTACGCCAATCCCGCTTTTTTCCGGATGCTGAAGCTGGATCCCGCCGCCTTCCAGCTCCCACGCGATCTGAAGGAGGCCGGCGTCCACGCCGATTACGCCGCGGAGTACGAAGAGCTCCTTCGGGCAGAAGCCTCCGGCGGCGGGACGAAAGAACAGATCCACCGGATCCGAAACGGCGAAGGGAAGTGGATCTGGCGGCGGGTAAAGATTTCCAGGCTGGATGTGCCGGAGGGCTCCTCTCCCCTGCTGCTGGAGCTGTCCAGGGATATCTCCGGCACCATGGAGACCCGGGAGCTGCTCCAGGAAAGCGCCGAACGTTTTCAGGTGGCTTTCGGACAGAGCCGCAACCGCCTTTGGGAGGTCTCCCTTTCCGCCAGATCCTTCCGCCTCTATCATGCGGGCGTTACGGATTCCGGAGCGCTCTCTTCCTCTCCGGACGAAATTTTATCAGACTTTCCGGAAACGCTGATTTCCAACGGCCTGATCCATCCGGATTCCGTCGAACCCTTTCTGGACTTCGCCGCAAACCTCCTGGCCGGCAAAGAGGCGGATACCGGAAATTTTATTATGAAAGAAAAGGACGGCGGATACGGCTGGTTTTCCCTTTCCTACCGGCAGACGCACGACAGCGATGGCAACCCGGTCAAGGCCATCGGCGTACAGGAACGGCTCCCGGCCTCATCCGGCATCTTCTCCACCGGGTTTCCCCGGCGCCCGATTCCCGAGGCGCTCCGCCATTACGTGCTGGCCAGGATGCACGTCAACCTGACCGCCGACTCGGTGGAAACGCTCTGGAAAAACGGCGTCGACCGCACCGCCGAGGTCAACGGCTTTTCCTATTCCGATCTCCTCGCCCGAAGGGATGCGTTTCTGTTCCATCCTGCGGATGACCGGGAACTGGAAAAGGAGCTGAGCCGCGAGGTGCTTCTGGATCTGTATGACAGGGGAGAATACTGGCTCACCGACGACTATCTCCGGACCGACAGCGGCGGAGAACTCCGCTGGCTGACCATGACCTTTAATCTGTATCGCGATCCGAGGACGGGCGATATCCATCTGACCGCCTGCTTTTGCGATTCCCGAAAGCGCCACAGCTGGGAAGCTCTCGCTGAAATCGGAATCCGGCACGATCCCGTCACCGGACTTTATACCGGACAGACCGCCCGGGCAATAATCGAACGGCTCCTTTGCACCGACAGCGGTTCCCTCTGCGCTCTCGCCCTCATCCGGATGAGCGGCCCCCTGGGAACCCCTGTATTCCGGGACAGACAGGAGCATCTGCAAAAGAGGCATTTTATTTCCATCGCTCTGTCCTTCGCGCTGGGCATGGACTGTGTGATCGGGCAGCTGGAAGAGGACACCGTCCTCGTCTTTTTCCCCGATATCATTTCCAGATTCGATGCCAGAAAAAGAATCGAAGATGCTTTTGCCTACGTTCATACCGTCATGAACGACTTCCCCGAATCGAATGCGTTCCGTTTTCTTTCCTGCGGGGTAGTGGAACGGCCCGGGCATGCGGATTACGATCTTCTGGTTTCCCGCGCGTCTTCCCTCTGCGAGCTCTATGGGAATGCGGCCATGGATACGGTGGCTTTTCCCGCCACGGAAGAAGACGGGGGCCTGACCGGGCTCTTGTTTAAGAACACCGGAACTCCGGAATCCACGGCCATAATGCCCGACACGGGGAGCGATCTCACGCCCGAAGAACAGGAGATCGCTTTCAACTGCGCGGTCTCCATGCTGAACGCGAGGTCCCTGAAGGCTTCCACGGAAAATGTGCTGCAGATTCTGGGGCTGTATTACCGCGCCTCCAGGCTGTATATCCTGGCCCTCTCCGAACATCGCCAGACCGTCACCATGCTCTACGAATGGGCCAGCCAGCAAAAATACAGCCTCCGGCATATCATGTCCGGCATGCAGCTGGAAAAATTCCCGCTTCTGGTCAGGTGTCTGAAGGAAAAAGCTCCCGTCACCACCAAAAGCAACGGACAGGCATTCGGGACGCACGCAGCGGGAACCTTCTGGTATTATACCGCTTTTCCGCTGTTTACCCATAACGGGATTTCCGGCTTTCTCTGCATGGAGAACGCGCAGGAACACGCGGAGGAGCTTTCCCTGATCGCCAGGCTGCTGCCCCTCATGAAGCGGGAGCAGCAGCGTTACCGCCATTCCTTTTCCTGGCAGAAGCCGATGGTTCGGAACGCGCTTTCCAGGCTTCCGAACCTGCATGCCTACCTGGAAACCATCGATTCCCTGAATTCGGATCTCTACAGCTCCATGGGAGTGCTCTCCCTGGATATTCCCAACTTTTCCGCCATTAACGGAAATCAGGGGTTCGACTATGGACGCGAAATGCTGGGGCTGGTGGCGGAAACGCTCTCCAGCGTATTCGGAAAGGCTTTCATTTTCCGAACCTGGGATGCGGAATTTGTGGTCCTCTTCCCCAACACAATTATGGAAGTTTTCGTCAGCCGCTGCACCAGAGTCCGCACCATGCTGCAGCGCCGTTACCCCGGTCAGATCCGGGTGGGATATACCTGGGCCGACGGCATTTATACCTCCAGAAATCTGGTGAAGGAGGCGCGGTCCATCATGGGCTGCGAAAACGTAAGGGAAGATCCCGGAGAGAGGTTCGTCTTCCTGGACAAAAACCGTTTCGACGCCAGGTCCGCGGCTTCCAGGGACAATTTGATCGCCTATTTCCAGCCAAAAATCGATATGCGGGACGGAAGTCTCGCCGGAGCCGAGGCGCTGGTGCGCGGCATCGACCGGTCCGGCCACATCATCCCGCCCGGCCAGTTCATCGAAACGCTGGAAAAGAACGGAACCATCCGCGAACTCGATCTCATCATGCTGGAAAAGGTTCTGGAGCAGCTGAGCAAATGGAAAAACGACGGGCTTCCGCCCCTGAACGTTTCCATCAATCTCTCCCGCTTCACCCTGTTCAATCCCACCACCCTGGCTTCCATCCTGGCGATCCAGAGCCATTTTCCGGACGTCTCGCCGGATCAGATCGAATTTGAAATCACGGAGACTGCCGGGGATATCGAAAAAGCCACCCTGGCTTCCGTCGTGGACAGCTTCCAGAAGTATGGACTCCGTTTTGATTTGGACGATTTCGGTTCCCATTATGCGAATCTGTCCGTCTTCAGCAACATCAAATTTAACGCCATCAAGCTGGACCGCAGCCTGATCAACGGCCTTCCGGGCAACGAGATTACCCGGATGCTTATCGAGAATATCGTCAGCATCTGCAAAAATTTTGGCATGCGATGCGTGGCGGAGGGCGTGGAAACCAGGCAGCAGGAGGCTGCCCTTCTCGAAGCCGGCTGCATCTACGGGCAGGGCTTCTATTATGCGAGGCCCCTCCCTCCCAGAAAATTTGAGGAACAGTATTTAAAAAGGAAATCTATTTCATAGGAGGTACCACCTGATGACAATGAAAAATAACGCACAGACAAAACCGGAGGAAGCTCCTGCCGATTCCCCCCTGATTATCGGCATCGGGGCGTCCGCGGGAGGCCTGGAGGCGCTTCAGCAGTTTTTCCAGCACATGCCCTGCAACAGCGGCCTGAGCTTCGTCGTCATCCAGCATCTTTCCCCCGACTACAGGAGCCTGATGGCCGATATTCTGGGCAAGCATACGCAGATGCGCGTTCTCCAGGCCGAGAATGAAATGGCGATCCGTCCGAACACCGTCTATCTCATCCCTCCGAAGAACAATATGACCCTGCACGGCGGAAAGCTCTTTTTGACCGAATTCATCCACGGCAAGCTCAATCACCCCATCGACGTCTTCTTCACCTCCCTGGCGGAAGAGCAGAAAGAACGGGCCATCGCCGTGGTCATGTCGGGAACGGGATCCGACGGAACCAGCGGCATCAAAGTCGTAAAGGAACACGGCGGCCTTGTGATCGTCCAGAATCCGGACAGCGCCAAATTCGACGGGATGCCCAGGAGCGTCATCAACACCGGGCTGGCCGATTTCATCCTCTCCCCCGACGGGATTGCGGATGAAATCCTGAATTTTTCCAGCTATTCCACCATCATCCATCCGCAGGAAAACGAAGATCTCCTTTCAGACGACGAGACCTTTTCCCGCATCTACGCCATTCTGAAGAAGAACAGCGGCATCGATTTTACAAACTATAAGCGCAGCACCGTCCTGCGCCGCATCGAGCGCCGGATGGTGATTACCCACAGCGCCGGTCTCACCGATTACACGAAATTTCTGGCCGCCAACGCGGAGGAAGCCAGCGTCCTGGTCAAGGAAATCCTCATCGGCGTCACGAACTTCTTCCGGGATCCGGCATTCTTTGAAAAGCTGAAAATGAACGTGATCTACAGCATCGTGGAACACGCCGGCGAAAGAGACCCCATCCGCGTCTGGAGCGCCGGCTGCTCCACCGGGGAGGAAGCCTATTCTCTCGCCATCCTGTTCCGCGAAGCTCTGGACGAGCTGGGCGTACAGCGGGACGTGAAAATTTTTGCCACCGACGTGGACAGCCGGGCCATCGAGCAGGCCGGAAAGGGCGTCTACACGGAAAGCATCCTGGACGATGTGTCCACGGAGAGACTGGCGAAATTATTCCTCAAGAAGAACGAGCAATATACCATATCGAAAGAAATCCGGCGCATGATTATCTTCGCCCCTCACAACATGCTGTCCGATCCTCCTTTCGGCAAGCTGGACCTGATCTGCTGCCGGAATGTGATGATCTACTTCCAGCCCGTGCTGCAGCGCTCCCTCTTCGCCATCTTCCATTCGGCGCTGAAAAACGGGGGCTATCTGTTCCTGGGCAAGAGCGAGACCGCCGGAGAATTTTCCAGCGTGTTCCGCCCCATCTGCAGCGCGGAAAAAATTTATCTCCATAAGGGCGAGGGAAAGGTGGATGAATTCGCCCCTCCCACCTTCAATATTCCCAACATCCGCGCCATCGCTCCGAAGGCGATCGATATCCGGGACCGGGAAAGCGTGGAATTCGCTCTGGAGAGCTCCTATATCAGCTTTCTGGAAACCTTCCTCCCCGCTTCCGTGGTGGTCAACGAATCCAACCACGTGATCCACTTTTTCGGGAACTATATGGATTATCTTTCCATCGCTCCCGGGAAGGCCACCTTTAATTTTTTCAGCATGATCAACCGGGATTTGAGCCTGGTGGCTTCCACCGCCTTAAACCGCTGCCGGTCCGAGCACATTTCCGTCACCTATACGGGCATCGCCGTGGACTGTCCCTCCGGCCGAAGGACGGTGGATCTGACGGTCAGCCCCATTCCTGGCAGGGAAAAGGAAGAGACCGGCCTGATCGCCGTTTTGTTCTTTGAAAGCGGGAATGCTGCCGGCGAAGGGCTTGCGGGCGTGACCGAAAAATACGACGTGGACACCACGGCGGCGAGGCGGATCGCCGATCTGGAGCAGGAGCTGCACGAATCCCAGAACGATCTGAAATCCACCATCGGGGAGCTGGAGACCGTCAACGAAGAGCTGCAGGCGGCCAACGAGGAACTCCTGACCGCCAACGAAGAACTCCAGAGCTCCAACGAGGAACTCCAGTCGGTGAACGAGGAGCTGTACACCGTCAATACGGAATATCAGCAGAAGCTGGACGAGCTCACCATGCTCACCAACGATCTGTCCAATTTCCTCTCGTCCACCATGATCGGCATTCTGTTCGTGGACAGCAATCTGAACATCCGCAAATTCACGGAATACGTGGGGCGCGAATTTCAGCTCATGGAGCACGATATCGGGCGCTCCCTCCAGATTTTCGCCCACAGCTTCCCGGACGAGGACATCATCAGCGACGCCAATGCGGTGCTGAAGAATCTGGTTCCCATCGACCGGGAGGTGACGGCCATGAACGGGCGCTTCTACACCCTGCGCATCGCGCCCTACCGCACCACGGAAAACAACATACGCGGCCTGGTCATCACCATTATCGACAGCCTCGGCATCAGGGCGGACGAAACGGCCGCCCCCGCCAAAGGCTGACCGTACCAAAATCTACCCAAAAAAGCCCGCGCTCCCGACAGACAAAATCGGGGGCGCGGGCTTTTTTCGATCCCTGCGCTGTCGTTGTTGTTCGTGCCGTGCCGGAAAAACCGGCGGTCCCTTCACCCGAAGCAGTCCCGGATCGCCGAAACCGCTTCCTCATACGCCGCGCTGATCTGCGGCATCATGGCCGCCGCCCCATCCCAGTCTTCGCTCCGCATCAGATCCACCTGTGCGGTAAACAGGCGGTACAGCCTGTCCATGGAAAGGTTCCCGCACATGCCCTTGAGGGTGTGCGAAGCCTTCAGCGCCTCCTCCTTTTCTCCCGCATTTACGGACTCCAGGAGAGCAGCGAAGGTCCCGTCCTCCAGAAACTTCCGAAACAGGCGCGCCATCAGGGCCTCGCTCCCCATCAGGCGCTCCAGCGCTCCGTCCGCGTCGATCCCCGCAGCCTTCAGTCTTTCTTTATCCATTCTTCCCGCACTCCTCTCATTTTTCATACAGTTTTCTGATTTCCGGTTCCGCCTTCATAAAGCTGTCCAGAAGGCGCGGGTTAAAGACGCCGCATTCCCCGTTCTGGATCATTTCCAGCGCCCGCTGCGGGCTGAACGCGTTCTTGTAAACCCGCTTGCTGGTCAGGGCGTCGTACACGTCCGCCAGGGAAACGATCTGGGACCATACGGGGATCTCATCCCCCTTCAGCCCGTCCGGATACCCCCGGCCGTCCCACCGCTCATGGTGGTGGCGCGCAATATCGCAGGCGTAAAAGTAGGCCTCGCTCTCCCTCAGCTGAGGAATCGTTCCCAACAGCCGCTCCCCCTGCACGGTATGCGTTTTCATGATCTCAAATTCTTCTGCCGTCAGCTTTCCGGGCTTGTTCAGGATCGCGTCCGGAATGGCGATCTTCCCCACGTCGTGCATGATGGCCGCGAGGGCGATATTATCCACATCGTCCGGCCCGAATCCCTCTCCCATTTCCGTATTTTTCAGCATGTACCCGGTGATGTCGTGAATCCGCCTGACGTGCTCTCCCGATTCCCCGTTCCGGAATTCGATGGCGGCCGCAAGGGCCTCGATCATGCCCTGGTTCAGCTCCACGATCCTGCGCGCCTTTTCCAGGATCTCGGACTGCTGCAGCTCCACCACGTTGCTCAGCCGCTCCCTGGCCCCGAACAGCTCCACCACGGACTGCACGCGGCGCAGCACCACATAGGGGATCACCGGCTTTCCGATGACGTCCATGACGCCCAGCTGATACCCCTCCCGCATCACGCTGTCGCTGGCCTCCGCGGTGATCAGAAAAACCGGCACACGGTCCGTCAGCCCCGTTTCATGCAGGCGCCTGAGCACCTGGATCCCGTCCATCCGGGGCATGACCACATCCAGAAGGACCGCGCAGAGCCTGTCCGGATTGCTCAGAATCTTTTCCAGCCCCTCGCTTCCGTCCTCCGCCTCTTCGATCCGGTAATAGCGGGAAAAAATATTTTCCAGAATGCTCCTGTTTATGATATCGTCGTCCACGATCAGCATCGTGCGGGGAAGCGCGCGGGCTTCGTCCTTCCTGTTCTCCATCCGTTTTCTCCTTTCAGGGTCTCTTTCCCGATATCAGCGTTTCCAGCGTCCGGCACAAAATATTAAAATCGATGGGTTTGGAAATGTGCGCGTCCATTCCCGCCTTTGAGGTTTCCGCGATATCCTCCGCGAAGGCGTTCGCCGTCACCGCGATGATGGGAAGGCCTGAATCCGGCCTGTGAAGGGAACGGATCCGCCTCGTGGCCTCGCAGCCGTCCATCTGCGGCATCTGCATATCCATCAGGATCGCATCGATGGAGAAGGGGGCTGACGCCTGAAAGGCTTCCAGCGCCTCCAGGCCGTTTTCCGCCGGTATGACCTCCACGCCGTGCATGGTCAGAATTTCTGTGGCGATTTCCATATTGATCAGATTGTCTTCGGCCAGCAGCACTTTTCTGCCCTCCAGGGAAAATACCTCCTCCTTCCCCGCGGCATCCCCGCAGGCCGCCTTATCCGCATTTTCCTTTTCCTCCGCCACCGCGAAGGGGACGGTTACGGTGAACTCCGTTCCCTCTCCCAGCCGGCTCTTCACATCGATCTGTCCGCTCATCTGCTTGACCAGGTTCTCCACGATGGACATCCCCAGGCCCGTGCCGCTGATCTTCTGCGCGGTGAACCGGGTCTCCCTGGCGTAGGGCTCAAAAAGATGGGGGAGGAATTCCTCCGACATACCGAGACCCGTATCCCGCACGACGAACTGATACTTCACGCTCCCCATGCTCTCAAACTCTTTTACCTGCAGGGAGATTTCTCCCCCTTTCCCCGTAAATTTGAAGGCGTTGGAAAGCAGGTTGTTCAGGATCTGGCTGATGCGGAAGTTATCTCCCAGAATCCGCTCGTTGTGAATCTCGAAATCGGTGGAAAACCGCTTCTCCTCCCGTTCGGCCTGCAGCCGGAAGGCCGCCGTGATGTCCTCCAGGCTCCTTCTCAGGTTGAATTCCCGATAATCCAGGGCGATTTTCCCCTGCTCCAGGCGTGACATATCCAGGATATCGTTGACCAGATTCAGCAGCTGCCCGCTGGAGAATCGGATCTTAGCCAGATAGTCCGCCACCTTTTCCTGATCCCCGATGTTGGTCTGCGCCAGCTCGGCCAGGCTCGTGATGGCGTTTAAGGGAGTGCGCATGTCATGGGACATGTTGCTGAAAAACGCCTGCTTCGTTTTTTCGCTGTTTCTGGCATTTTCCAGAGCATTTTCCAGGAGGCTGCGCTCCTCGAACTGCAGCTTCTTTTCCTGATCCACTTCCCGGAAGCACAGAACCGCTTCTTCCGGAAGCAGCGATTCATCGAAAAGCACACGGATGTTCACCCAGTGGTAGGTATCCCCGAACCGCCGTCTGAAATCTCCGCCGAAATCCTTCACCCGGTTTTTCACCAGGCGCTGAATGCTTTCCAGAGAAAAGCATTCCATGAACTCCTTCAGCGCATCCTTCTCAATGACTTCGCTCATCACCCGACAGAGCTGTTCGTAGCTGCCCGTCTGCGGGATCCTGCTCCGCACGTAATCCGACCCCTTGATCATCTCATAGGTTTCCCTCGCGCAGTTCACCCGGTAGAGGGCGTAGTAGGAATTCCCCAGCACCCGGATCGTCTCGTTGGTCCTCTCGATCTGCCCGTTCAGGCGGAGATCCCGCCACGCGATGAAGACGATGGCGATCAGTCCGGCCAGCATGATGAAAAAGAAAGCCGTGCTGAAGCGTTCGAGGCTGCCCAGCAGCGTGTCGTAGGGAACGGTGAGAATGACCTGCCAGCCGTTGGACATCTCGTGATAGTAGGCCGCCCTCTTATCCAGATCCGGGGACTGCACGAAAACGTCGTATTCATCCAGTTCCCCCCTCTGCCCCATCTGCGCCAGCTCCCGGACATAATTCTGTATTTCCTCCGGGGAATGTTCCTCCAGATTTGTCTCGCACCAGACCAGCGTCCCGTTCTTATCGCACATATACAGAGAAAAGCCCTCCGGAAGGGAAAGGACGTCCGATTCCAGCTGGAAATTCTCCGGAAAGATATCGAAGGCGATGACCACGCCCGTGGACGGGGATTCCTGGGCGATGGTAAGCACCGACCTGCCGTAGATCACATCCGTATACACGTCCGTAAAAATGATCTCCCCATCGGCCTCCGTCGCCATCCGGTACCAGTCCGCCCGCTCATATTCATAATCTTCGTCGCCCTCCCAGGGGTTTGCCGCCACGATCTGCCCATCCACGACCGCGTAGGGGTCGATGACGTTCTCCCCCACCACGGCCTGCAGCCGTTTGAAATACTCCTGGAGCCAGAGGATCTGCTCCTGGGTGCTCCGGCTTTCCTCGTGAATCAGCTGATTCAGATTCAGCGTGCCGAAGGAGATCAGCGTCGCGAACACGACCAGATTGCTGCTCTCCTCCGCGGCATATCCACGTGCGAGGGAGGTCCCCAGCTCCTGAGCGTTCTGCAGAAGCGACCTGCGCAAAATCGCATAGCTGTTCAGGCCCAACGCCAGAAGGAACAGGAAGATCACCACATACAGCCGGACCTTCACGAACGCCCTGCGCACCTTTCCCGAACCGCTTTTCCCCTTATTCGTCTTTCGCATTGTTTTCATGTCCGCGTTTTGCTCCCGTTTCCATAAATCTTCTGTCGAATTGTTCCGCGCTGACGGGCCGGCTGTAATAGTAGCCCTGGCCCATATCGAAGCCCAGCTCCCGGATCAGCCGCTCATCTTCCTCCGTCTCCACGCCCTCCGCGACCGTGGTAATCCGAAGCCGGCCCGTCAGGGCGATCACCATTTCCATGACGGTCTTTTGCCGGAGGTTGTTTCCCTGCGCCATTTCCGTCAGGAAGGCCCGGTCCAGTTTCAACTCGTCGATATTCAGGGCGCCCAGGATATTCAGGGACGAGTATCCCGATCCGAAATCGTCCATGGAGATCCGGAAGCCTTCCTTCTGGAGCAGGCTGATCTTTTCGTTCATCTCCTCCACGTTCCCCACGGCCAGCCCTTCCAGGATTTCCAGCGTAATGAGCCCCGCCGGGATCTCGTACCGGTCCACCAGCTCCCGGAGTTTTTCCGGGTAATCCGTCTCGTAGAACAACAGCCTGGTCTGGTTGACGGAGATGGGAACCGGCGCGATCCCCCGTTCCAGCCATCCGCGGATGTGGCGGCAGGCGCACTCCATCATGTACAGGTCCAGGCGGGTGCAGAAGCTGTTTTTCTCAAACAGGGGGATAAAATCGCCGGGGAACATCATGGTCCCGTCTTCCGTAACCCATCTCACCAGCGCCTCCGCACCGGCCAGTTTTTTGTCCTTCAGCCTCATCTTCGGCTGCAGATACAGGCGAAACTCCCCTTTTTCCAGCGCCTGATGCATATGGCTTTCGATATAGTTCTCCCGTTTCTCCCTCTCGTGCAGCTGCATGTCGTAAAACCAGACGCTGTCCTGATGGGTTTCCCTCGCCTTGTCCAGGGCAAACATCACCTGAGTCATCAGGCGGGAAGAGAGATCCCCGTTTCCTTCCTGTCCCTGCGTATCGGCCACGCCGCAGTAAAACAGCATATGGTAGCTGCTCCGCTGCAGGGACGGAGCCGCTTTGATTTTGTCCATGATCCCGTGCATTCTTTCTTCCGTTTTTCCCCGGTCCGTGCCCAGGAGAAACAGGTAGAAAAAATCTCCCGCGTCCCTGCCGTAAAACTCCCCCTCCTTCAGTTCCTCCTGAATGAGCTTCCCGATATATCGAAGTAGCCGGTCCCCCTGCTGTCTCCCGAAAATTTCATTGATGAATTTGAACTGATAGATGTTCAGGACGGCCACGCTGAATTCCGGCTCCTCGTCGCAGGTCTCCTCGATCCGCTTTAAAAAGCCGGACAAATTGCAGCTTTGGGTGAGCGGATCCACATAGGCTGCCTGCTGAAGCTGCCTGTTGCTGTTTCGAAGCATCCGGTATCCGGATCTGACGATCAGAAGGCAGACGGCCAGAATCACCAGGATCATCGCCTGCGTCCCCGTTATGGTCCAGTAAACGGATCCCACCACCTCTTTCATGGAGGTCGAGCAGAACAGATACCAGTTGTTGAGCCCTACCGGCTCCAGCAACACCTTATACTTCTTACCGTTGGCCCTGGTGGTGAGCATACTGCTTGCGCCCTGCTCCATCACCGTCCGGATTCTCCCCTTCATCTTCTCCGACAGGTAGGGATTTTCGAAGATCGATTCCATCTCCTGCGCCAGTTTTCCCTCCCGGGAACGGACGAGGTATCTGCCGTCGTCTCCGATCAGATGGACGAAGCTGTAGCTCTCCGGGAAAAACTGCGCCTCAAACAGCTCCTCCATCCGCGCAGCCGGATCCGCCGCGGCCAGCACGCCGCGCACCCCGTCTTTTTCCGTCACCGGCACGCACACCACGAAAATCTCCCTTCCCATATTTTCGCTGTCATAAATATCGGATACCGCCGTCTCTCCTTTTCCGGCGCGCCTGAGCGCTTCCTGCATGGGCTCCGGCATGGCTTCAAATTTCGCCCCGTTCTGCGCCTCCTGTCCCCGGTTGACCACAATTCCCGTATCTCCCCGGAAATAGGCCATACCGGGAAAGCCGTTTTCCTCCGCCACCTGGTACAGTTTTTCGGTCAGCTTTCCCTCATCCGGAAGGTCGTCCTCCTCCCAGAGGCTCTCCAGCGTCTGCAGGATCTGGATATCCCCTTCCACCAGCCTGAGCAGATTGCTTCTGTACTCCGCCGCGGACGCCCGGATCCTGGACTCCGTGGTGCTGCTGAGGATGTCCTGGAGCAGGAAATAGGTCAGGCATCCTCCGGCCAGAAGAACCACGCTGACGATCGCCGCCGCTGCCGCCATTCTTCCCGGCCGCCTCTGCGTGGCCTTTTCTTTCGATTTCGATTTCTTCATTCTTTCAACCTGCTTCCAACTCGCGCATGCAGTCTTTTCCTGCGCGCTTTGCCATATACAGCGCCCTGTCCGCGTCGCCGTATAGCTTCTCCCAGTTTCCTTCCCCCGCTCCCAGCGATGAAATGCCGATGCTGCATCTGGCTTCCACGTCGAGATCCTGCCATCTGATGTCCCGCACTTCCTCCACCAGCTTCTGCGCATACTGCAGAAATTCCTCTTTCCTTCGCGACGTGGCGAGGAGGACGCCGAACTCGTCGCCTCCCAGGCGGCCTACCCTGGCGCCCTTCGGGGCTGGATCCCGCATCAGTCCCGCCACCTGCCTCAATACATAATCCCCGCAGGGATGTCCAAAATTGTCGTTGATCCGTTTAAAACTATCCATATCCAGAATGAGCATGTACAGCCGCTCGCCCGGCCGCAGCTCCCCCATCTTCCGGACTCCGTAGCTTTCCAGAGCGGTCTTGTTGAGAAGCCGGGTAAAATTATCCGTCTCCAGTTCCTTTTCCAGCTCCAGTATGCGGCGCTTCTGATCCATGATATCGAAGAGCATTCCGACTCCCACAACGGGCGCTCCCGTTTCGTCCGGCTGCAGGATGAGATGCAGCTCAAACCAGCGCTCCGCCCCGCCCGCTACCGGAAGGAGAAGGTCCCGCTTCACACAGGACTCCCCGTTGCGCAGGCTCTCCATACACTGAAGGATTTCCGTCTTGTATTGCCGCTTCAGCGACCGGCCTTCCCGGATGAATTTTTCCGCGTCCGCGATCCTCCCTTCCTTGCCGAACACTTTCTTCCACTCTTCGGAGAAGCGCACTTCTCCCCCGGCAATGTCCCATTCGAAGGTGATGAAATTGCTCTTTTGCAGGATCAGAGCATATTGCTCCCGGCTGAGGCTGAACTGCTTCCGGGACTCCTCCAGCTGATGGCTGATATTGACGATCTCCTGTTTCTGTAAAAGTTCCGTGCGGATATCGTGAAAGCGGACGAAATAGATGATAAAACAGGTCCCGGCCATCAGGGAATAGTTGATCAGGACGCCCGAGTCGTTGCCGCACGCCGCATATGTATACGGGATCAGAAGGCCGAAATTCAGCAGCAGATTGCACACCGCATACAGCGGCTTCATCACGCTCACCGCCGAGAAAGCCACCAGCGTGGTGACCGCCATGATTTTCCCCAGGGAAATGGATCTGCTGATATCGTACATATAAAACAGCGTCTGCCACAGGAGGAAAACGCTCATGAACGCAAGCGCCATCCCGTATCTCGCCCGGATCTTCAGCTTCAGCAGCCTGTCCGCGGCCAGATATCCGATGCTCACCGCCAGCAAAAGCAAATAGAACGAAAAATAGATCCGGTTGTTCTGCGTCTGAAGCCCGGACTGGCTCAGAAACAGGACCCGCGTCACGTTGAAGAGCTCCGCGCCGATGGCGAAGAAGGCGATGGCCGTCATCACCACGCGGTTGATCCTCACAGCCTCTTCCACAAAGTCCCGTTCCATCCCTGCCGGAATAAACTGCTCCCGGATCCGTTCCGCCATGACAGCGAGCGACGATGCCCGCTGCTCCCTGCCCTCCGTTTGAAAGCTCTTCTCCCCGTTTAAAATACAATTCCCCTTCCCCTGCATGACAGCTTTCCTTTCCATAGATCGATTTTCTCCGTCTGCTAATAGGATAATAACAAAATCCCGCACAGCTTTCAAGATTTTTGGCGGACTACGCTCAAAACCCCATGCCGTTTATAAATAGAGGCGTTCAAACTCTTCCGCGGGGACCGGACGGCCGAAATAATAGCCCTGCATCACCTCGATGCCCAGCCGGCGCACGGCCTCGTATTCCTCCCCCGTTTCTACCCCCTCCAGACAGACCTGACGTCCGACGCTGTGGCAGAGCCGCGTGAGGGAGGGGACGAAATCGTCCTGCCCGCCATCCTTCGCGGCGAATTTCACAAAATCCTTATCGATCTTGACCAGCTGAAAGGGAAACTTCTGCAGGGACAGCAGGGACGAGTAGCCGCTTCCGAAGTCGTCCATGGCCAGCCCCATCCCCGTTTCCTGCAGGCCGAACACCAGCTCCTCCCCTTCTTTTCCCCCGGAAACGGGCCAGGACTCCGTCAGCTCCACCATCATGTTCCGGGCGGGGAGCCCCAGCCGCTGCAGCGTGATCCGGGCGAACTGCTTCATATCGGCCTTTTCCAGGTGACGGCAGGAAAGGTTGACGCTCATCCGGAAATCCGGCTGAATCCCCCGCCACTTCTGACACTGCTCCGCGGCCTTCCGAAAGATCCATTTCCCAAGCTCCACGATTTTTCCGTTTTCTTCCATCATGGGAATGAAGACGTCCGGGCCCACGTTTCCGAATCTGGCGCAGCGCCATCTGGCAAGAGCCTCCGCGCCGTACAGCCTCCCGGTGCCCGTCCGTATCTGAGGCTGATAGGAAACGGCGAAGCCGCGAAAGCCGTTTTCCACGCTGTCGCGCAGCAAAAAATCCAGTTCCGTCCTGTCCAAACTTTCCATACGCACCCCTCCCTCTTTCTGGCAATTCGCATAGGAAAACTTGACAAACCATATAATTGACTGTAGAATCTTTTTATAAAAACGCTTTGGAGCCTTCATGCATCCTGCGTTCAGAGACATATCGTTTACATTCTTCCGGCCCGGCAAACCTGCAGAAATGCAGGGACGCAAAGCCAGGAGCCTGATATGCGGCCTCAAACCGGCCCATAAGGTTGTCCGGCTGCAATCCTTCTGTGATTGTAGCTTTTTTTTATTTTAAGCAATTTCCTCATTTTGATTCAAAAGGACGGATAACGAATTATGAAAGATCTGCTCATCACCGGCTGGACCGGTTCCCTAAAAGACGATCTGCTGCAAAATCTTTCGGAAGAAGTCCGCGCCGTGGTAGCGGGGAAAAACTGCGCCCATCGCCCTGGAAAGCGCTTTTACCATGCCTGTCCCGGGGAGGACGCGTTCCGCCAGCTCTTCGATGTCTATTCCTTCAGCTGCGTCCTCTTCGTATCCGGCTATATTGACGGCGGAAGCGGCTATCCCGACGAGCTTCACGAGCTGGAGAAGGCGCTCCTTCAGGCCGCCCATTCCCATGTGGATAAATTCATCTTTCTCTCCACCGAGCAAAGTCAGAACTACGTCCCCGTGACAGGGACGGATTCCGCCGCGCTGGACCGGGACTACTTTCAGAGCGCCGCCCTGTGTGCCGGACAGGAGGAGACCCTGTGCCGCTTCTATTCCGCCAGGGCTTCGTTGAAAACGATCGTTCTCCGCCTTCCCTGTCTGGCCGACAGTTCCAACGATGCCAGTTTTCTCGGTTCCGTTTTCCGGCAGGCCATCCAGAAGAAAAAGGTGCTCCTGCCCTACCGCGCTCAGGACAGGCTCGATTTCATCAGCCAGCGGGATCTGGCCGGGCTCATCAGCCGGATCGTGGAGGAAGAGGACGACGTCTCCGACGCCTTTTTCGTGAGCAGCGGATATTCCCACACCTGGGGCGATCTGGAGGCCCTGCTCCGTTCCGCCCAGCCGGACCTGAAAATCCTCTACGAAAACAACGCGGACGTCATCAGCCGGGAGGAGTATCCCGTCAGGCTGCGCAGGACGTACGGATGGATCCCCCAGGACGACGTCATGGAAAAGGTCCTGGATCTGTACCGGCGCTATTCTGCATCCGCCGGAAAAGGCAAAAGGACCCTGGGCGATCTGGCGGAAGCCCTTTTGAACCGGAGCGGCAAACTCATCGGGTATGTGGAAATGGCGGTTCTTTTCCTCCTGTCGGAGCTGCTGCATCATTTTCTGGGCAACGACGTCTATTTCCGCTTCGTGGACGTCCGGCTGTTTTTCGTCGTGATCATGGGGACCGTCCACGGAATCCGCGTGGGGGTCGTGTCCGCCCTGCTCGCCTGCGTGGCCCTGTTTTTCCAGTATATGCGCCAGGGCGTGGACTGGACGCTGCTGTTTTACAACGTGGAAAACTGGATTCCGTTCATGATCTACCTCATGGCCGGATCCGTAACCGGCTATATCAAAAACAAAAAGACCGAGGAAATCCGCTTTTCCCAGGAGGAATACAGCCTTCTGCGCGACAAATACATTTTCCTGAACGAAGTGTATCAGAGCGCCATGGAAAACAAAAGCGAATACAAAAAGCAGATTCTCGGCTTTAAGGACAGCTTCGGCCGCATTTTCGACGCGGTACAGCGGCTGGACAACGTCCTTCCCCAGAGCATCTTCCTGGAAGCTCTCGTGACCATGGAGGACATTCTGGAAAACCACAGCATCGCCATCTATTCCGTGGACCGCTACGAACGCTTCGGAAGGCTGGTTGCCTGCTCCAACCGGATGCGCGCCAGGCTGCCGAAATCCGCCGTTCTGGAGGAAATCGGGGAGCTGTTTCGCGCCGTCCGGGGAGGGAACGTATACAAAAACACGAAGATGACGGAGGGCATGCCGGTCTATGCCAACGGCATCTTCCGCGACGGAAAGCTGGTGCTCTTCGTCGTCATTTACGAGGTGAGCCCGGAACAGTACGGCATGAGCTATATGAACATGTTCCGGATTCTCTGCGGCCTGATCCAGACCTCTTTCCTGCGCGCTCTGGAATACGAGGAGCTCACCGCGCAGAAAACCTATTATCCGGATACCAATGTGATGCGCAGGGAACGCTTTATGGAAATTCTTTCCGTGCAGGAGGAAATGCGGGACCGTCAGATCGCGGAATTCGTGCTGCTGCGGCTGGAAGAGACGGACAAAAAGGATGTCAGCGACAGGCTTTCCCGGCTGATCCGCACGGCCGACGTCATCGGCGAAGGATCGGATGGAAGGCTCTATCTGCTGCTCACCCAGGTCAATCTGGAAAGCTTTCATTTTGTGGAAAGCCGTCTGATTTCCGCCGGAATACACTACTACGTGACGGAGAAAGTGGGTGAGTAAATGCTTCTTTTCCTGGTAGTCCTTCACTGCGTCCTCTGCCTGGCGGCCTTTCTTCTGCTCAAAACCGGCATCCTGAAGAGCGGCTCCGCCATCATGCCCGTGGTTTTCTTCATTCCCGTGTTCGGCTTTGGCTGCCTGTTCATTCTGGAATGGGAATCCCACGGGGATCAGGAGAGCAAAAAGGAAGTCGGCATCGAAAAGCTGAAAATCAACGACGAAATCCACCGGAGCATCCTGATGGAAGAGGAACCCGCCAGGGATCTGATCGTTCCCCTGCAGGAGGCCCTTCTGATCAACGACGCCGCCACGCGCCGCGAACTGATCATGGATATCCTGTATCACGATACGGGGCAATACGTGGACGTTTTAAACAACGCCCGCAGGAACGACGATGTGGAGGTCGTTCACTACGCCACCACCGCCATGGTGGAGCTCCAGAAGGATTATGAGGACAGACTGCAGGCCCTTCGAAGGGCCTGGGAAGAGGATAAGTCCTCCCAGTCCCGCTCCGGCGCCTATCTGCAGACCCTGGAGGCCTATGTGGACAGCGGCCTTCTGGAAGGAAATATGAAACGGAACCGCATGCTGGAGTTGAAGGAGCTCCTGGCGGACCGGATTTCGAGAGGGACCCTGGCCGAAGCGGATGAGCGTTCCCTTTACCACAGGCAGTTTTCCAATTCCCTCTCTCTGGAGGAATTCGGAGTTTCCGAAGCCTGCGCGGAGCATGTGATGGACAGATGGCCGCAGCTGGAGGACGGTTATCTGATGCAGATCCAGCTCGGCATTCGTCTCAGGGATCCGGACCGGATCGGCCGCATGCTGGAGCTCATCGAAAAACGGGGAATTTACCTCACCCCGGGCGCGAGAAAAACGGTGGAATTCTGGAAAAAGGACGAGGACAGCCATGACATTCGGGAATAGAACTCAAAAAGAGCGGAAAAAGAGAGGCTACCGCATCCAGTTCAGGAGGATGCAGTGGGCGATGCTCCTGTTCTTCCTGATGATCGCCGTATTGTTAATTGAAAGGCGCAACATCGTCTATGAAGAAACCGGGCGCGATCCGGATATCCTGGATCAGTCCGTTTTCGCGGAAGAACCCTTTGACCGGGAACCGGAATGCCTGCTCCTTCTGGACAGCTCCTCTTCCGTTTCCGAATCAGCCGCCCAGCAGATGCGGGACGTGCTGACCCAGATGAGAATCCGTTTCGACGAGCAGGATCTCTTTGCGGATCCCACCCTCCGGCTATCCGGTTACGAAAACGTGGTGGTGGCTCTGGACGATTACGACCTCTTCGGGGAGGAGATCTTTACGCTGTTCGATTCCGTCAAAGGCGGCATGAACCTGCTGGCGGTCTGCCCCCCATCCTCCCTGTCCTGCCTGAGACTGGTCATGGGGCGGATGGGGATCCTGGACATCGGTTACGATATGTATCCCGTTCAGGGGCTCCGTTTTCGGTCCGATTTCATGCTCGGCGGACAGGGGAAGGATTTCCAGATCACGGATCCCTTCGATTCCTCCAGCACGGTCACGCTGACGGAGGACTGCATCGTCCATCTGGTGAGCGCGGACGACAGGGAGGTCCCCATCATCTGGGAATACCGCCATGGGGACGGGACCGTGGTGGTCAATACCCTGAACTATTTTGAAAAGGCATACCGCGGTTTCTACGCCGCCTCCTACAGCCTGCTCTCCGACGTCTGCGTCTATCCGGTGATCAACGCCTCGGCCTTCTATCTGGACGATTTTCCCTCCCCGGTTCCGGCTGGAAACGGGGAATATATCCAGCGGGACTATCATATGGATATCGGTACCTTTTACACCAATGTCTGGTGGCCGGACGTCAAAAACCTGTCGGAACGATACGGCGTCCGGTACACGGGGCTGGTCATCGAAAACTATTCCGACGAAAACGAAGCGCCTCTGGAGGGAAACGGGGATATCCAGCGGTTCCGCTATTTCGGCAACGACCTGCTGGACATGGGCGGGGAAATCGGCTTTCACGGCTACAACCACATGCCGCTGGTGCTGGATAACTTCGATTACAAAGACGAATTCGACTCCTACCGGCAGTGGAACAGCGAAGACGACATCCGCGCTTCCCTGCGGGAGCTGGACCGCTTCTGCCGCCAGGTCTTCCCCGAGGAAGCCTTCCAGGTGTACGTCCCGCCCTCCAACATCCTGTCTCAGGAAGGGAGGCGGATTCTGGCGGAGGATTTTCCGGACATAAAGGCCGTCGCCGCCATCTACTTCGAGGGAGAATTCGAATACGCGCAGGAATTCGGGGTGGCGCAGGACGGCGTCGTGGAAACGCCCCGCATCATTTCCGGCTATATGATCGATCCCTATATGGAAATCGCGGCGCTGTCGGAGCTGAACCTGCATTATGTCAACTCCCACTTCCAGCATCCGGACGACGTGCTGGATGAGGACCGGGGAGCCGCTTCCGGCTGGGAAGCCATGAAAACCCGGCTGTCCGAATACATGGCCTGGCTGTATTCCTCCGCTCCGGACATCCGGAATCTGACCGGGACGGAGGTCGCCGGGGCCGTGCAGCGATACCATTATCTCGATGTGAAGACCGAAATAAACGAAAATGAACTCCGGATCAGCCTTTCCAACTTTCAGGACGAGGCATGGCTCTTCCTCCGGGCGAACGAAGGCTCCGTTTCCGACGTGCAGGGCGGAACGCTGACGAAGCTGACGGGGGACCTGTACCTGCTCTGCGCCCATTCCGGCGAGATCGCGATCCGGCTCGAAAATCAGGGAGATTTTTCATGAAACGAAACAGCATACTCCGATTTTTTCCCGTCATCGTCATCTGCATCGCCTTCGCCCTGCTTTCCGCGGCCCTGATCGGCCAGCATTTTTACGGTTCCTACGCCCAAAACGAATCTCCCGTCACCATCCTTCCGGCGGACTCCCTTCAAAGGGCTGCCGAAAAGGACGGGACGGCGGAATGCCTGTTTCTGTATAACAGCCAGGAAGCGAACTCCGTTCTGGCAGAGGAGGACGCCCGCGCCCTGTTCGAACAGCTCCATGTGACCGCCGATTTCGCAGACCTTTCCGCGGAAACCCTTCCCTCTCTGGAGGGCTATGAAAAGGTCGTCACCGCCCTGGTGGACTACGGGATTCTCGGCGAAAGGGCCTATGAGATCATGGACTGGGTCGGAGACGGCGGCGGGCTCATGGTCTATTTCCCGCCCCAGGGGGATACCTTTTTCCGCGCTCTGGGCGCGCAGATGGGGATCCGGGAATCCGGCTGGGAGATGTACGAAATTCCCGGGCTGCGCTTCCGGTCCGATCTGATGCTGGGAGGGCTGGGAAAGGATTACACCATCGAAGAGCCCTATGAATCCGCTCTCACCCTGGATCTGTCTTCGGAATGCACCGTCCATATGGTGAGCGCCGACGAACGGGAGCTTCCCGTCCTGTGGGAATATCCCCATGGGGAAGGCAGGGTGGTCTTCATGAATTTCGGCATCATGGGGAAGGCCTATCGGGGCATATACGCCGCGGCCTACAGCCTCCTTTCCGAAGCCTTCTGCTGGCCCGTCATCAACGGAAGCGCCTTTTATCTGGACGATTTTCCCTCTCCCGTGCCGTCCGGGACCAGCGCCTATATCGAACGGGATTACGGCATCAGCGTTTCCGATTTCTATTCGAATATCTGGTGGCCGCAGCTGCTGGAGCTGGCGGAGGAATACGGCATCCGCTACAGCGGGATGGTGATCGAGGACTATTCCGACGGGCTGGAGGCGCCCTTTCAACGCAATCTGAATACCCAGAGATTCCGGTATTTCGGCTCCGCCCTGTTGAAGAGCGGAGGGGAAATCGGCCTGCACGGCTATAACCATATCCCGTTATGCCGGGAGGGCTTCGATGCCGGCTTCGGGGACGGCTATGCGCAGGGCACCTACGAGCGCCTGTTCGACTATGACTACTGGGAAACGAAAGAGGATATGGGCGCTTCCCTGGAGGAGCTGATCTCCTTCACGCAGGAACTCTATCCCGGCATCACGCCCCAGGTTTACGTGCCGCCCTCCAACATCCTGTCGGAGGAGGCCCGGCGGATGATCGCCGAGGACTTCCCCCAGATCCGGGCGGTGGCCAGCATTTACTTCGAAGGCGACGTGGAATACACGCAGGAATTCGAAGTGGCCCAGGACGGCGTGGTGGAGACGCCCCGCGTCATTTCCGGTCTGATCATCGATTCCTTCATGGAAATTGCCGCCCTCTCCGAGCTGAATCTCCACTACGTCAATTCCCATTTCCAGCACCCGGACGACGTGCTGGATGCGGACCGGGGCGCGGAAATGGGCTGGGAGGCCATGAAGAACCGTCTGTCGGAATATCTGGACTGGCTGTATACATCGGCTCCCGATATCCGCAATCTGACCGCATCGGAAATGGCGGGGGCCGTGCAGCGCTACGATTCCCTGGACGTGGAGCTAAGCGCCACCGGCGAAGAGATCGTTCTGGATCTCTCCGGCCTTCAGGATGAAGCCTTCCTCTTCCTGCGGATCAACGAAAGGCCCCCGGCGGATCCGGAAACCTGCATCAGCGGAGGGACTCTGCAGGATCTGGGCGGCGGCCTGTATCTGGTAACGGCTTCGGAAAACCGCATCGTAATCGAAAGAGGCTGAAAATATATGCGTATCTGTGTGATTCTTGAAGGATGTTATCCATATGTGACGGGAGGCGTATCCACCTGGATGCACCAGTATATCAAGGCCATGCCGGAGCACGAATTCGTGCTCCTGACGATAGGCGCCTCCTCTGAGGACAGGGGAAAATTCAAATATGAGCTGCCCCAAAACGTGGTGGAGGTCCGGGAAATCTTTCTGCAGGACGCGCTGAAGCTTCCCTCCGGAGGCAGGAAATACAGATTTTCCGGGGAGGAACTGCAGGCTCTGACGGATTTCGTCCACTGCGAAAACCCCGACTGGGAGGTGCTGTTTGGCATGTACAACGACCGGAAAATGTCGCCCATGTCCTTTCTCACCAGCCCGGAATTTCTGAATATCCTGACCCGCATCTGCGAAAAGGACTTTCCCTATACGGCCTTTTCCGACATGTTCCACACCCTGCGCTCCATGTTCCTTCCGGTCCTGTACGTCATCAGCCAGGACGTGCCGAAGGCCGATCTCTATCACGCCATCGCCACAGGCTACAGCGGGCTTTTGGCAAGGCTGGGAAGCTATCGCTACCACGTGCCCTTCATGCTGACGGAGCACGGCATCTACACCAGGGAACGGGAAGAGGAAATCATACGGGCCCGCTGGGTCCCCGCCGCCTTCAAGCGCTTCTGGGTACGCTTCTTCTACATGCTTTCGGGCGCGGTATACCAAAAGGCTTCCATGATCACCAGCCTGTTCGACAACGCGCGAAAGACCCAGATCGAGCTCGGCTGTCCGCCAAAACGCTGCAGGGTCATCCCCAACGGGATCCACTATGAACGCTTCTGCGACATTCCCCTCAAAAAGGAGGACGGCTGGATCGATATCGGCGCCATTCTTCGCCTGGCTCCCATCAAAGACGTCAAAACCCTGATCTATGCCTTTTACGAGCTGCGCTTCCGGATGCAGAATGTCCGCCTCCACATCATCGGCCCGGAGGACGACGAACAGTACGCTGCGGAATGCTACGCGCTGGTGGAACAGCTCGGCGTGCAGGAGGTGATTTTCACGGGGATGACGAACATCCTGACCTACATGGAAAAGCTGGACTTCACCATTCTGACCAGCATTTCCGAGGGCCAGCCCCTCTCCGTCCTGGAATCCTTCGCCGCAGGCCGTCCCTGCATCACCACCGACGTGGGCTGCTGCCGGGAGCTCCTCAACGGGATGGCGGGCGACGATCTGGGCTGCGCGGGAATCTGCACGCCTCCCATGGAAAGGGAAGCGCTGTGCAGCGCCATGGAGCGCATGAGCGTCCGGACGGAGGAGCGCTACCGGATGGGACAGATCGGGAAAAAACGGGTGGAACGCTTCTACCTCCACGACGATATGATTCAGAATTACAGAAACGCTTATGCGGAGGTGATGAAAAATTGGCAGGAATCGGTTTCTCACTGAAAAAACTGTTTACCAAAAAGGGGCTTTTCAGCCTGTGCCGCGCCTACGGCTATGCGGGCCTGATCTGCGCGGGCCCCATGATCCTGGGCGTGATTTTGCTGGTCAGCGTGGCCTTTCTCTCCCAGCTGGCGGGCATGTCCCGACATGAGAGGGAATTGCTCAACTGCATGCTCACCTACTGCCTGCTGGCGTCCCTGACCACAACCAGCCTGTTCAACATGACCACCACCCGATACGTTTCCGATATGCTGTATGAAGAAAAGCCGGAACGGATCATGCCCAGCCTGTACGGAAACACATCCATCCTCCTGACGGGCGGCTGCATCCTCTGGGCCATCTTCCTTCATTTTTCCGGAGTGCCGGTGGTTTACAGGCTGCTCTGCCTGTGGTTTTACGCCATCCTGATCGTGGTCTGGACGGAGATGAACTATCTGACCGCGCTCAAGGACTACAGGGTGCTGGTGCAGGATTTCGCCATCTCCCTGGCCTGCGGCCTGCTGCTGGCCCTGCTTTTGGTGCTGCTGCGCAGGGTGACGATAACCACCCTGTTTCTGTGCGTCATCCTGGCCTACGGGCTCCTGATGGCGCTGTACTACCGCCAGCTCCTGAAATATTTTCCCAGAAGCCAGGGGAGCCGTTTCTCCTTTCTCCGCTGGCTGGACAAATACCGCTCCCTGGCCTTTACCGGGATCTTCGTCAATCTGGGGCTGTTCGCCCATCTGGTGATCATGTATTTCGGGCCGCTCCAGGTGCAGGTGGAAGGGCTGTTCTACGGCGCGCCCATGCACGACGTCCCGGCGCTGTGCGCGTTTTTCTCCATCCTGATTACCACCATCAACTTCGTGACCTCGGTGGAGGTACGGTTTTATCCCCTGTACCGCAACTATTATACCCTGTTCAACGACAACGGCTCCATCCGGGACATCCAGCAGGCCGAGAACGAGATGCTCTCCGTGCTTCGGCAGGAGCTGGCCTTCAACGCCCACAAACAGCTGATCACCACGCTTTTGTTCATCGTGATCGGCTCCCTCGTTCTGGAACTGCTCCCGCTGGGCTTCAACGATACCTCCATGGGCATTTACCGCCTGCTCTGCGCCGGATACGGCCTCTATGCCATCAGCAATACGATCATGCTGATCCTGCTATACTTCGAAGATTATGCCGGGGCGCTGCTCTCCACCTTCGCCTTCGCCGCCGTCAGCATCGTCGGCACGATTCTGCAGATCCTGTTCGGCGAGATCAACTTTTACGGGCTCGGCTTTCTCGCCGGAGGCCTCGTCTTCTATCTCGTCAGCTGGATCCGGCTGGAATACTACACCAGGCGGCTTCCCTATTATCTTCTGTGCAGGGGAGCGCTGGTCGAAAATAAAAAGCTGGGCGTCTTCTCCCGGCTGTGCAACTATCTGGAACGAAAGGAAGGAACGGTTCATGAAAAATAAGCTGCAACTTTTGGCGCTGGCCTGCGCCGCCATCCCCCTGCTCGGCGGCTGCGCCTTTGCCGGCCCGTCCCAAACGGAAACGGAGGAAACGGTCTCTGAAACTGCCGCCGATGTCCAGGACGGGACCGCCTCCTACGTGGAAAAGGTTTCGCCCTCCGTGGAGGATTACCGCCTGCGGGACAATAAATCGATCTATGAGGACGACGATGAAAGCAGCGTGGTCACCATGTATCTGACCGTGCGGGAAGGCAACTCCGCCGAAAATACGGATCATACCTGGACGGAAATCAACACCTATTCCAAGTACTGGTACGAGGATCGCGGCATCCCCCAGTATGCGGTGGAGGGAATCCTGCAGGTCGGCGATGAAAACGGCCCGCTGCCGGACGAGGTCGGATACGATGAGACCGTTCCCAACGCCATCATCAAGATCCGCGGACAGACTTCCACGCAAAGAACGCAGAAGAATTATAAAATTGAACTGAAGGATGGAAAAGGCGAGTGGCGCAACCAGCGGACAATCAATCTCAATAAACACGTTGGAGAAGGACTCCGTTTCCGCAACAAGCTGGCCTATGACCTGATGAAGGAGGTTCCCCAGATGATGGCTGCCCGGACCCAGTTCGTCCATCTGTATGTGAAGGACGAAACCGAAGGGGGAAGCGGCGTGTTTGAGGACTACGGCCTCTATACCCAGGTGGAGCAGATCAACGGGCGATATCTGAAGGCTCATGGCCTGGACAACAACGGACATTTGTATAAAAACGAATTTTTTGAATTTCACAGATACGAAGACGCCATCAAGCTCATCACGGATCCCACCTACGATTTGGACGCTTTTGAAACCTATCTGGAGGTCAAAGGGGATACCGATCACAGCAAGCTGATCGAGATGCTGGAGGATGTGAACGACTATTCCATTCCCATCGAAGAGACCGTGGAAAAATGGTTCGATACGGAGAATCTGTTCTACTGGATGGGCTTTCAGATCCTGATGGGAAATGAGGATACCAACGCCAGAAACTATTTCATTTACAGTCCGTTAAATGTGGATAAATTTTATATTATTTCCTGGGATAACGATTCTTCGCTTACCGCTTTTGAGGATGAACTGGTCGGAAACGGCGGTTTTGCTGGAAGCTGGGAAGCCGGCATCAGCAATTACTGGGGCAGCACCCTTTTTCAGCGGATGTACAAAATCAGGGAGTACAGAGACGGCCTGACGCAGGCAATCGAAACATTGCGGTCCGAATACCTGACGGAAGAAAAGGTCAGCAGCTTAATTGAAATATATCGCAATGTCGTAAAGCCCTATGTATACAGTATGCCGGACATCATGCACGCGCGGCTCACAGAAGATCAATATGATCTCATCGCGGATAATCTCGCCGGTGAAATCGAAGACAACTATCAGGCCTATCTGGAATCGCTGGAGGAACCCATGCCCTTTTATATCGGAGTTCCTTCCCTGGAAAACGGCAAACTCCGGATTGTCTGGGATCCATCTTACGATTTCGACAATGAAAGCATAACTTATCAAATAGAAATTGCTTCCGACTACATGTTTCAAAACATCCTTTATGCCCAACAGAATATCCGTGTTCCCGATATCGAAACAGACCCCCTTCCGGAAGGACAATACTTCATCCGAATTTACGCGACAAACGAATCCGGAAAAACCCAGTCCGCTTTCGATTACTATGTGGTGGACTCCACGAAAATCTACGGCACCAAATGTTTCTACGTCCTGGCAGACGGAACGATAGCGGAGGACCTCTATGTGGAAGGCGAATAACCCTTTTCCCGACAGAAACACCTCCTACGGCAAATTCCGAAACGAATGGAAATACTATCTTTCCCTCTGGGACTGCCAGGCGCAGAAGGAAAGATTCCAGACCGTCATGCGGCGGGATCCCCACGCAGTCAACGGCCTGTACTCCATCCGGAGCCTGTATTTTGACGACTACTGGAACAGCTCCTACAACGACAAAATGTCCGGCGTCAACTATCGGAAAAAGTACCGGATCCGGATCTACAACTGCAGCGACTCCGCCATCCTGCTGGAACGAAAAATCAAGCTGGGGAACTATATCCATAAGGATTCCGCCCGCCTCACCAGACAGGAATTCGAATGGATTATGGAGGGCAGGTACGATTTTCTGCTGAAGCACGGCAAGCGGCTCTGTCAGGAATTCTGGTACGAGTGCACGTCGAACCTGATGCGGCCGAAGGTGATCGTGGACTACGAGAGGGAGCCCTTCATCCTGCCGGAGGGGGACGTGAGGATCACCTTCGACTCCAACGTCAGGGCGGCCGCACCGGAAAACGACCTGTTCGATCCTTCGCTTCCATCCTACGAAATGATCCCATACGGAAAGACCATTATGGAAGTGAAGTTCACGGAATTCCTCCCCGCGGTGATCCGGGAAGTGATTCCGCCGGGAGAACAGGAGTTTTCCGCGATTTCCAAATATACGCTTTGCTATGAGAAACTATGCTATCGCACCGATGCGCTGTCTCTGATCACCAGATCGGAGAAACCGCGGTAAACGGGTAAATACGCCGCTCTGCGGCAGAATGAGAGGAAATTCACAGTTATGAGATTACAGGATTATTTCAAAAATTCCGTATGGGAATCCTTTGTCAGCAGTCAGGGGCTGACGCTGGATATGACGACGCAGATCATCGTCTCCATGGCCATCGCCCTGATCATGGGTCTGTTCATCTATAAAATCTATCAGATTTATTTCGGCGGCGTGGTGTTCTCCCGCTCCTTCGCCACAACGCTGGTGGGCATGTCCGTGCTGACCTGCATGCTGACGCTGGCCATCAGCACCAACATCGTCATTTCCCTGGGTATGGTGGGCGCTCTCTCCATCGTGCGTTACCGGACGGCCATCAAGGATCCCATGGATCTTCTGTATCTGTTCTGGGCCATCTCCGTCGGCATCACGTCGGGCGCGGGAATGTATGTCCTCGTGGTAGCGGCCAGCCTCATCATGCTGATCCTGATCCACATCCTGTATCACAGACAAAAACGGGGAATGATCTATATCATGGTGGTTCACTATCAGGGAGAGCTGACCGGGGACGAGGTGCTCCGCGCGCTGAAAAAGCTGCGCTACCAGCTGAAGTCCAAGACATTCCGCGGCGATCTGACGGAGATGACGCTGGAAGTCTACTGCCGGTCCGACAACACCGTTTTCCTGGAAAACATCAAAGCCATCGAGCAGGTGAAGGACGTTACCCTGATTCAGTATAACGGAGAATATCATGGATAAAATTGCCGGATGGAAATTCGCCGCGACGGGAATCGCGATTTTTGGCATCGCCTTTGCGGCCGTCGCCATCTCCCTGATTCCCCGACTGTATAACCTCTCCGCGGAAGCGGATTTTGCCTTCGACCGCAGCGTTTCCGGCATGCCCATGACGGGATACGCTCCGTCGGCAGAGGAAGATTTCGCGCAGCAGGCCGATCTCGTTTTCATCAACATGACCTGGGCGGAATGGGAGCCCGAACAGGGGAACTACGATATCGCCGGACTGGAACAGAAATATCAGCTGGACCGCTGGAAGGCCGACGGTAAGCACGCGGTTCTCCGCTTCGTCTGCGACAGGCCCGGCGACGAAACGCATATGGATATTCCCCAGTGGCTCTATGAGCGGACCGGCGACGGGGTTTTTTATGAAACGGACTACGGCCGGGGCTACTGTCCCGATTATTCCAACGAAACGTTCATCGAGGCCCATCGGGCCGCCCTGCAGGCCCTGGGCGAATATTTCAGCAGGGATACCTTCCTGGCCTATGTGGAGCTGGGGAGCCTGGGACACTGGGGGGAATGGCATACCCTGCACGAGGCCGGCCTTCCGTCCATGCCCGATGTGGAAATCTGCTGGCAGTACGCCGGCCACTATTCCGACTCCTTCCTCAACGCAAAGCTTCTGATGCGCCGGAATTATGTGATCGCTGCGGACGGAAACATGGGCCTGTACAACGATATGACCGGACATGAAGGGGATACCCTGGAATGGCTGGAATGGCAAAGGGACGGCGGCTATCAGGGGCTTCCTGACGGCCAGCTCCCCTACGAGCCCATGGAGGAAGTCTGGAACAGCGCTCCTGTCGGTGGGGAATTGACCAGTTCCATTCCCATGGATCAGCTTCTTAAGGGAGATCTGGAGCGGACCCTTTCCCTGATCGAACAGTCCCATATGACTTTCCTCGGCCCTCATACGCCGCTGGAATACGAAGGGCTGGAAGAAGGAAGCGCCATGGTGGAAGCGAAGCTGGGCTACCGCTACTGGATTTCCCACCTGTCCGTGGATATCAACTATATGGCTCAGACCTTCGAAGTCTCCCTTACCTGGGAAAATTCGGGGGCGGCGCCCCTGTATTTTGACTGGCCGGTCATGATGTATGTGTACGACAGGGACGGCGATCGGAAATACTGGGACAGCGTGGATCTGCCCCTCACAGAGCTGCTCCCCGGCTCCGCGGTTACCACGACGAACAGCATCCCCTTCAACGATCTGTTCCGGGAAGGTTATACCATCGGAATCGGCATCCTGGATCCCATGACGGAGGAACCCGCCGTGGAGCTGTGCATGAACAAAAAATACCAGAACGGGGTCAACCTGCTCTACACCTATGACGGAAGCACTGGAAACACTTTTTAAAATTCAAATAAAGGGGGACGGAACATTGGATGAGAAAGACCTTTTCCGGACTGCGGTATTTGGCGGATACCAGAAAGAAGACGTAACGGATTACATCCGTTCTCTGGAAAACGAGAATGAAACGATCCGGATCCTTTCCAACAGAGAAAAAAACGATCTCAGGACACAGCTGGAGCAGGAAAAGGCGCTGGCCGAAGAGCTGAAAACTTCCCTGGCCGCCCTGCACGAGCAAATCGCTCTGCTGGAGCAAACCGGCACAAAAGCGGAAAATACGCCTGCGCCCGGGGAGCCGCAGCCTCCTTCCGACGCGGCGGGCGCGGAAAAGAAAGCGGCCGCTCTTTCCGACGAAACGCTGGCGCAGCAGAACCGGCTTTTGACAGAACAGCAGCTTCTGGCTGAAAAACTGATGCAGATGCAAAAGGAAATGCAGGCCCAGTGGCAGACGGCCCTGGAACAGCTGCGCCATTCCCAGGAAGAAATTCAGAAACGGCTGGAGCATGAGCCGGCTCCCGCGCCTTTGGTCAGCAGCGCGCCTCCCATTTCGGAAGCGTCTCCGGAAGCGTCTCCGAACGCGCCTTCGGACGTATCTCCGGATTCGTCTCCGCGGGCGGGCTTTCCGGAAGAAACGCTTCCCAAAGGAGCCGCCTGGGACGACCCGGACCCGGAAGACATGTTTTTATGGGAGGGGATCCCGGAGGACGCGGACGAAACGGAGTTCGCTCCGGATCCGGAATCGACCCTGTCCCAATATGCGAAAAAGGCCGATGCAGCCATCTCGAAGACGCAAAAGAACATCGAAGATTTGCTTCTGAAACTGGATCGTTTCTGAAAACTCACAGAGAAAGGAAAAATCGATGAAAAAATTTCGAACAACCCTGTTGAACGGATATCAAAGGAATGCGGTGGACGAATATCTGAAGGAACTGACGCAGGAGCTGGAGTCGCTGCGCGAGGACGCCGCGAAGGGACAATCTGCGGATCAGCTCAGCGCGCGCCTCCTGCAGATGGAAGAACAGAACCGGCAGCTTCAGCGACAGCTCCAGGAGCAAAATCAGCAGTTTCAAAAGCAGCTCCAGGAACAGAAGCTGTCCTTTCAGAAGGAGCGCGAACAGCTTCTTTCGCAAAACGCTCAGTATGCGGAAAATGCCAGAAAGCTGAAAAAATATGAGAGCGACTATTCTTCCTTCATGGATCTGATGGTGGATATGAAAACCCAGGCCCGGAAAATCGTCACGGACGCCCAGTCCGACGCGGAGGATATCCTGGTCATGGCCAGAAAAGATGCGGAGGGCATCACGGAATCTGCCCAGGCCAATGCGGAAAAGATCACCGGCCAGGCCATGGCGGATGCGGCTGACTACCGGAAAAACGCCGAAAACGAGATGGAAAAGAAAAAAGAGGAAGAGGCGGTAAAATTTCAGCTCGCCCGCCTGAAAATCGCCGGCTATCTGGATTCCCTGAACCGTTCCCAGAATAAGCTCCTGGAGGTCTATGAGGAATTCGGACGGATCGTCGGCCAGCTCCCGCTCCGGATCGGGGACGTCTTTTCGGAAAAGGATTTCGAACTTCTGGAAAATCCGGACGATGAAAAGGCGGCGCCCGGCCAGGACGCTCCCGCAAAAAAATAGATGCCGGCAAAAACGCGCGTTTTGCCCCCCGATACGCAAAAAGGAGACCGCAGGAAAGTCTCCTTTTTGATTGCTTCGGTCATGCGGTAGCGGCAGACAGCCATTCTTTCACGAGATCAACGCTGACCCCCACGGCCTTCGCGATAAATTCCTCCGTCATTCCCATGCTATGCAGGCTCGCCGCCGTTCTCCGCTTTTCTTCCTGACGCCCCTTTTCTTCCACTCTGTCCAATACTTCGCACATATTCCGGGGTCCTCCTTTCCCTTTCCT
>DWXE01000045.1 GCA_019119355.1 Candidatus Eisenbergiella merdigallinarum | reverse complement strand
AAATTTCTCTTGAATTTTCAGGGTTGCATTACTGTTTATTTGTCAAGGTGCTTTCGTCTCTGGCAGGCTTTTCGCTCGCCGCAACGTGTTATATCTTATCATGCGGTTCGCTGTCTGTCAAGGACTTTTTTAACTTTTTTTGAACTTCTTTCGAAGTCCGCCGCGCCGTGACTGCCGCGACGGTTTCTTACTTTATCAGATCCCGTGCTGTTTGTCAAGCGCTTTTTTTGGATTTTTCAATCCGCTCCCCCGCTCTTCGCGGTGGGTTTTTATTATAGCATCATGTTTTCAAAAATGTCAACCCGTTTTATCCATTTTTTTCTTTTTCTTGGATGACAGCTCAGCCATGCAGGCACATGCGGCAAAACGCTGCGCGGAAGCTCGCTTGCGAAGCAGCGTTCTGCCGGCGGGATCTGTAGGGCGGACGCCCGACATGAATCGTTTGACGGCCGATAACGTTTTGGACCAGCTGTTTTGCAACCGCCAAATGATGAATGGCATGGTTGAACTGTCACAAAGAAAGGCCGGCAGGAGCGTTAGAGCCCCGCCAGCCAGTAAGAGATCCGGTTCATTCGATAGAGCCTTTGCAGAAATTCGCTGTCCCGCGTCCAGTCCATCACCGTCTGTCCGAAGATCCCCGTATCGAAGCCGGACACGATCAGGTACAGGATCCACAGAGCCACCACCGCTTCCAGAATCCCAATCGCCAGCCCCAAAACGCCGTTGATCAGCCCGATCAGCGGCAGGCGGGCAATCGTCGAAAGGGATCTGATCAGCAGATGAACCAGCTTCGCGGCAAATCCCGTCACCAGAATCATAACCACGGACAGAAAGATGTTTTTCGTGTCCTTTTCCCGGACGCTGGTGTAGAGCAGGATCGCCAGAGACAGGACAAAGAGCGAGATGAACAGAGAGATCAGCCTTCCCGCTTCATCCACAAAGCCCCGTTTTGCGCCCCGCCAGCCTCTCCAGGCTGCGACCAGAATAAAAATAATCAGTAAAAAATTCATGTATGCTCCTATTTCATCTCGATCGTGTCGAGAGAGTCTTTTGTTACAGCCAGGTAGCGGTTGCCGCCCAGCGCTTTGAGCAGCTGTGTCTGCTCGGTGATATCCCCCGCGTATTTCTCCCTGCCGTTCAGTCCGGCGATGATGCATTCCGCTTCATTATATATGATAAGGTTTTCCCTGTAGAAAAGAATATCCCTGTATTCCATCGAAAACGGATAGGACAGGATCCGGTTCCCGGCGGTGTCGTAGACGTCCAGCCGGTATTTCCCCTGTCCCTCGCTTCCCGGGAAAATCAGGCCGATATGCTTTTCATCATAGTAAACGTCCTGAATCTCCTCGTTCAGCAACAGCTGGAAAACGCTTTTGGGAATTTCCGCGCCCTCGTAGATCACCAGCTCGTTGTCCGCCACGGAGAAGGCGGTGCTGCTGTTCATGAACGCGCAATAGGGAATGACCGCGTCCGTGTATTCGTAGGAACTCACCATCGTATCCGTATAGTTTTGCCCGACTTCGTCGAAGTTATAAAAGCTGACCACGCCCTTCATGGACCCGCTTTCCACCCGCAGATAGGCGACCTGCATCAGCTTTCCGCTGTCCGAAAGGGCGATGGACATCGGATATCCGGACTTCTGCATGGTGGTCTTGATGCTCACCGCTTTTTCTCCGGACGGGTTGTACACATTGATCCAGGTAACGCTTCCGTCTTCCAGAACCGCGGCCACGACGCCGTTGGCGGAAACTGTCAGGCTGCGGATCGGCAAATTGGTATCGATCTCCTGCACCGTGCCGTTCTGGTCGATGTCGTAAATGATGTGCCCGTTGTAGTCCCCTGCCGCCACCCACTGTCCCCGAACGGAGACGATGGGGGACTGCATCTGGTAGGTCTGGTTCCAGACCGCGTTTCCTTTGGAATCCGTATAGCTGATGCCGTCCTTGCTGTAAGTCAGAAATCCGTTCTGATACGCCTTCACGGTAGAATTGCTGTAAACTTCCTTTTCGACGGCGGAAACCACCACAAAGCCGGAGTACGTCTGATTTTTAAGCTGTATGACGACGACGATCGTCAGAATCCCCAGCACGGCGGCGATGCCCGTCAGCCTCAGAAACACTTTGATCCGATGTTTTCGAATCTGCTTTTTGAAGTCATCGGTTTCCCTGTCCGGCCTCTTTTGCTTTTTCTGAAAGTATTCTCTGATATCCGCCATTCCATTCTCCATCGGTATCGTACTTTTTCCGGAAATCCGCGCACGGCGGCGCGGATCGCTGCTGTCCATTATAGCATACTCTTTTTGCCTACGGTAGCAAAATATTTTGTCCCGGGCGGATCTGATCCGGATCCTCGATCTCGTTCAGCGTACAGATCTCCTGAAGTCTGGACGTGTTCCCGTAGAACTTCCTGGCGATCTGGGCCAGGCTGTCCCCTTTTTTCACCACGTAGGTAACCGGCCTCGAAATGGCCTGCTGCGCGGTTTCCTCCCGGGCGCCTTCCTGCCCCTCCTCCGTTTCCAAAAAGGACGCCTCTTCATCGGATGAGGGTTCGCTCTCCTGCTGTTGGGAATTCCCTTCCCGAACCTTCACTTCCTCCGATCCCCCCTGACCCTGCGGCGGATCTTCCTGAATCGTTTCGCCGGAAACCGTCTCTTTTGCATCAGCCGCAGAAACGGAAGGTGTTTCCGCGGAAGAAGCTTCTTCCCCGCCGATCCTCCATACCACCTGTCCGTCTTCGGCTACCAGCAGTTCCTCCTCTTCTCCCGTTCCTTCGTCAGGCACCGCTTCTTCCACCAGCGCTTCCTCCTGCAGGGAGCCTTCCTCCACCACCAGGGCGCTCTGTCCGTCCCGCTCCGCCAGGACGGCCTGCTCCCCGCCGTCTCCCCAGAGGGATTTTGCGGCGTTCGCAAACAGGCCGGCGATCTCCTTCATGTCCGGGTAACGGTTGATGGAAGTCAGCCCCAGAAGCACGAGGATCAGCAGGAGAAACAGGCTTCCTGCCCGGCACAGATCCGGAATCGTCCAGCCGCTCCTCTCCTTTTGCGGATTGCCCTTCAGGCTGACCCGCCCGGGAAGGCGGCTCTGACGCTGCTCCCGGCCAGATCGCCGGGCCTGTTCCCGGTTTTGTTCCCGCCGCCTTCCCATCCGTATCTTTTCGAACAGCGGCGCGCGCTGTTCCCGCAGGGCCTGTCGAAACCGGCCCGCCGGAACCGTCCCGGCGCTCTTTTCCTCCACGTCCCCCGTTTCTTCCGCCCTGATCCCGGCCGGCGAAACGCCGGGCCCTTTCGTCTCCCCGGCAGCCTCCGCCTCGTCCTGCCGGCTCTGCTGGCGCATCCCCCTTCGCGTCCGGACCGCTTCCATGACCGCTTCCTTTTCCTCGTTTCCCCGGAGTTCTTCCGTTTCCCGCACCGCGATCATATAGTTCTGCATGTCCTCGTTCTGCTCGTAAAAGACAAAATACCCGTCCAGCAGGATTCCGGAGCCGCGGACCGGTTTCAGCACTCTGGCGTCCGCCGGCCCTTCGACGGTTCCCAGCCTGTCGTACTTTTTGAAATAAGGAAGGCTCCCCCGATCCCAGTCCGTTTTCTTTTCCACGCCGTAGATCATATAATAAAGGATGCCGTTTTGCTCTTCCTTTTTCCCGAACGCCAGATAAACTTCCGCGGTTTTCCTGCGTTCCAGAAACGTATGTACATAATCTTCCATGTAAATCTTGGTATGCGGATTGATCTCGCCGATCTGCATCACATTTTTCGGAATCTGAATCATAGCCCGTCCTCCCGTCGCTTCTTTGGGATTATCGTAGCATGAAAAAGGCGCGGATTCTGTCAGAATCCGCGCCGGGGAAAGTTTCTTCTATTTATACGAACCGGTATTCCGTGACGGAATGGTAGTGCCTTTCGGGGCCGAAGACCGAGGAAGGGAACTGCGGCTTGTTGGGCGTATCCGGGTAGAACTGCGTTTCCAGCGCCAGCCCGCTCCGGAAATCATAGGTTTTTCCCTCTTTGCCCGTTTCCGGCTTCAGGAAATTGCCGGCATAGAACTGTACGCCGGGCAGGTCCGTGTAAACTTCCATGATCCTGCTGCCCGACTCGTTCTCCAGGGAAGCGATTTTGCGCACGGTGCCGTCGCAGCCGTTGCAGACCCAGTTGTGGTCATATCCCCCCGCCATTTTGAGCTGATCGAAATCCGCGTCGATCCGGTCCCCGATCCTGCAGGGCGTCCGGAAATCCATGGGAGTTCCTTCCACGGGCGCAATCTCCCCCGTGGGAATCGAGCCTGCGTCCGCAGGGGTGTAGCTGTCCGCCATAAGCTGCAGGCGATGGCCCATGATATCACCCTGTCCCTGTCCGTTCAGATTGAAATAGCAGTGATTGGTCATATTGATCACGGTCCGGCGGTCGCTGTCCGCATCATAGGTGATGCGCAGCCCGTTGTCTTCCGTCACTTCATAGAAGACGCAAAACGTGCGGTTTCCTCCAAAGCCCAGCTCCCCGTCCTTCATGGAGAGCGTCAGGGAAAGCCCGCCGTCGCGCTCCTCTGCATCCCAGATCCTCTTATGAGCCCCCAGGTCCTTGTGGCTGTGCAGGTTGTTGGGGCCGTCATCGGAGTCCAGCACATACGTTTCCCCATCCAGGGTAAACCGGGCCCCTCCGATCCGGTTCGCATTGGGCGCGATCACCGCGCCGAAAAAGCAGCCGTTGACCAGATACGGATCCAGCGCGTCGTAGCCCAGCGCCACGTCCTCCGCCTTTCCATCGTGATCCGGCGCATAGAGCCTCACAATCAGCGCGCCGAAATCGCTGATCACCGCTTTCATCCCATGGCTGTTTTCCAGCGTATAGAGATGGACCTCCCGCCCTTCGACGGTTCCGAACACTTCCTTTTTCATAGGGCTTTCCTTTCTTCACATGTCCACGCGCCCCTCCAGAGCGCGCAGCAGAGTGACTTCATCGATGTATTCCAGATCCCCTCCCACCGGAACGCCGCTGGCGATCCTGGTGACGCGGATGCCCGTGGGCTTGATCAGCTTGCTGATGTACATGGCCGTGGTCTCGCCCTCCAGACTGGAGTTGGTGGCGATGATCACTTCCTTTACCTCCGGTTCCCGGGAAAGCCGTTCCATCAGCTCCCTGAGCCGGATGTCGTGGGGGCCGATGCCCAGCATGGGGGAAATCGCCCCGTGCAGCACATGGTACACGCCCCGGTATTTCCCGGTCTTTTCATAGGCCGCCAGATCCCTGGTATTCTCCACCACCATGATGGTGCCGTGATCCCGCTGTTCATTTTTGCAGATGGGGCAGATTTCGCTGTCTGTCAGAGTAAAGCACTCCCGGCAGTAGCGAACGTTCTGTTTTGCCTGCAGAATGGCCTCGGACAGCCGCTTCACCCTCCCCTCCGGGAGATTGATCAGGTGAAAGGCCAGGCGCTGGGCCGACTTGCTCCCGATCCCCGGCAATGCCGCCAGTTCGTCGATGAGGGTGTTGATATATCCGCTGTAAAGATCCATCAGAAGGGGAAGCCTCCGCCCAGTCCGCCGGTCATCCTGCCCATCAGCTCCTGGCTGGCCTCATCCGCCTGCTTCATCGCCTCGTTGACCGCGGCCACGATCAGGTCCTGAAGCATCTCCACGTCGTCCGGATCCACCGCTTCCTGGGAAAGGGCGATCTTCACCAGCTCCTTCTTCCCGTTGACCGTAGCTTCCACGGCGCCGCCGCCCGCCTTCGCCGAAAACTCCTTCGTCTCCAGCTCCTTCTGCCCTTCTTCCATCTGGCGCTGCATACGCTGCGCCTGTTTCATCAGATTGCTCATGTTGCCGGGCATCCCGCCCGGAAATCCGCCTCGTTTTGCCATAATGTCCTCCGTTTGCCTTTACTCTTCTTCTATGTCCATATGAATGACCTGGCCCAGGTCCACATAAGAACTTTCAAATTCTGCGCTGCTCTTCACCGCCCGGTATTCCACTTCCACCTTTTTTTGCAGGAAGTTCTCCAGAAGGGCCTCCAGCGCGTCGCGGTTGCCTTCCCCTTTCAGGAAATAGTCGGAAGCCACGCCGTCCTCCAGAACGAGCTGCAGGCGGTTTTCCCCGCCCAGGCTCAAACGCGCTCCCTTCAGATATGATTTCATGGGCTGGGGGGCGCTGCCCGCGATCTCCCTCCAGCGGCCCACCAGCGTCCGGATTTCCTCCGGCACCGCCAGGGGAAGCTCCTCCCGCCTCGGAGCGGCGGGCGCAGCCGCGCTTTCCGGCGCGGGCTCCGTCGTCGCAGCGCCCGATCCCGGCGCCGGCGCGAACCCTCCCCTTTTCAATTCCTCCAGATCCCGCTCCAGGCTCCGGATCCGGTCTAAAAGCGCGTCCTCCTGCGTTTCCATCTGGGGCCTGCACAGCCGGATGAGCTCCATTTCGATCAGGATCCGCTTCTGCCCCGCAAAACGGATCCTCCCGGACAGCTCCGAAAAGCAGCGGATATAACGCATGATGGCGTCCGCTTCGGCCATGCAGGCCTCTTCCTTCAATCTTGCCAGATTTTCACTGGAGATGTCAATCACTTCTTCGCTGTCCTCTCCGGAAGTTTTGACCAGGAGCAGGTTGCGCAGATACCAGGCAAAGTCGGCCACGAACTGGCCCATGTCCCTGCCCTGCAGGACGATTTCTTCCAGAAGCCCGATGCAGCCGGCCACGTCCCGTTCCAGGATGCGCCGCAGCAGACGGCTGAACACGGCGGTATCCACGGCTCCCAGAACGTCCAGCACCATATCGTAGGTCAGCTCCTGGCCGAAGTGGAACGCCATGCACTGATCCAGAAGGCTCCAGGCGTCGCGCATGGCGCCGTCCGCCGCCTTCGCCAGATAGCGCAGCGCCCGATCCTCGATCCGCAGCTCTTCCCCCGCCTCCTGCAGCGCTTCCCGCATCCGATCCTCGATCTGGTCCACGGTCAGCCGCTTGAAATCATAGCGCTGGCACCGGGAGAGGATGGTCACCGGGATCCGGTTGGCTTCCGTGGTGGCCAGGATAAAAATCACATAGGAGGGCGGTTCTTCCAGCGTTTTTAAGAGCGCGTTGAACGCCCCCGTGGAGAGCATATGCACCTCGTCGATGATGTACACCTTATATTTTCCCTCCGCCGGGGAATAGGAAACCTCCTCCACGATCTCCCGGATGTTGTCCACGCCGTTGTTGGACGCCGCATCGATCTCGATGACGTTCATGCTGGCCCCCGAAGCGATGGCCCGGCAGCTTCTGCACTGTCCGCAGGGATCGCCGTCCACAGGATGTTCGCAGTTGACGCTTCTGGCAAAAAGCTTGGCGATGGTCGTCTTTCCGGTTCCGCGGGTGCCGCAGAACAGATACGCGTGCCCGATCCGGTCCGCCCTGATCTGATTTTTCAAAGTTGTCACGATGGCGTCCTGCCCCTTCACCTCTTCGAAGCGGGACGGACGAAACCTTCTGTACATCGCCGTATATGACATACCGTCTCTCCATTCTGTCTGTCAAAAAATATTTCTGCCGGGCTTATGCGACAAAAAACGGGGACCGCCGTACCGGGCGGTCCGAAATCCCTTTTCCGGTACGGCAGTCCTCTTTTCCTCTTTCGTCAGTCGCCGAAGCTGATGCCCAGAAGTTTGGCTTCCTTCACGATGGAAGCGTTGGGATCCACCATTTTCAGCTTGCCGGCCACATCCTCCAGCGGCACCTTGACGATCTCCCGGTTCTTATATCCTACCATGAAGCCGTATTCCCCTTTCAGGATCAGCTTGCCCGCTTCCGTCCCGAGCCTGCTGGCGAATACCCTGTCGTACGCGCAGGGGCTGCCGCCTCTCTGCGTATGTCCGGGCACGGTGACGCGCACCTCATAGCCGCTCTTTTTGAGAATCTGCTCCGCGATCTCGTAGGAAACCGACGGATATTTGTAGTTTTCCATCTTTTTCTTATATTCTTTCTTGGAAAGCTTCGCGTCCTCCTTGGAAATCGCGCCTTCCGCCACGGCCAGGATGGTGAAGCGGCTCCCCATCTCGTGCCTCTGGCGGATCTTCTCCACCACCTTGTCGATGTCGTAGGGGATCTCGGGAATCAGAATGATGTCCGCGCCCCCCGCAATCCCCGCATTCAGCGTCAGATAGCCCACCTTGTGCCCCATCACTTCCACGATGAAGACCCTTCCGTGGGACGCGGCCGTGGTATGGATGCAGTCGATGGCATCCGTGGCGATGTCCACCGCGCTCTGGAAGCCGAAGGTCATATCCGTGCCCCACAGGTCGTTGTCGATGGTCTTGGGCAGGGTCACCACATTGAGCCCTTCTTCCCGCAGCAGGTTCGCGGTCTTGTGCGTGCCGTTGCCGCCCAGAATGACCAGGCAGTCCAGCTGCAGTTTGTAGTAATTCTGCTTCATCGCCGCAACCTTGTCGATCCCGTCCTTATCGGGCTCCCGGATCGTCTTATACGGCGTGCGGCTGCTCCCCAGAAACGTGCCGCCCTTGGTCAGGATGCCCGTGAAATCCGCGTAGGTCAGCAGGCGGTACTTTCCGTAGATCAGCCCCTGATAGCCGTTCAGGAAGCCGTAGATCTCCACCTGCTCCTTCCCGTTGTAGAGCGCCTTCGCCACGCCGCGCATGGCCGCGTTCAACGCCTGGCAATCGCCGCCGCTGGTCAGCATACCAATCCTTTTCATAACAGTAACCCTCCTTGATCCGGCGATTCGGATCCCCAATCCGACCGCCCCTTTTGTTTCAAATTATATAATATTTTGGAGGGATGTACAAGTCTGGAAAGCCGATGCTCACGCGTTTTAGGCCCAGATATTGCACCCGACCTGCATATTACAAATTGAACTTTCCTGTCATTTTAAAAGCATCCGATATTATCCCAATCGAATGCTTTTAAAATGACTGTCCTATGATAACCCACAACCAGTTAAATAAAGAAAATACAAAATGCAATTGTAGCTGCGGCCAGCAACAACATAATCAATCCATATATCAGACCAAAACATCTTTTTTTCCATCCGTTGATTAAGACCAAGATAGCGCCCAACATGACCATAATACAAAATGTCATCGATAAATTCATTGCAACAATGTAAGATGGAGTTAACTTTTCTTCCGAAAAAGACTTACTATTGATACTGATCAGAGAAAAAATGGCTACAATAATACCCATTAAAACCAATACATTTCCATATATTTTATTAGCCATTCCTTCAATATCATCTTTTACCTCTTGAATAGATTGAATCCGCTTTTTATACCTTTTATCGTATTTCCCGTATCCCCTATACGTCGTTTCGTTGTTAAAAGAAGCTTCCGCCTGTCTATCATAAGTTTTTTCAGGTACCTCTTTCAACTCTTCAAAGTAAATCTGCGCAATTGCATCCCCTACCTTGAGGGATATAATTTTATCGCTCAAATTAAGCACACGCAAAAACGCAAAAGTTGTGTGTCCGGGCTGATACTGCGGTCCATCAACCTGCAAGCCCAAACGAATCAGAGAGTTTTTTCCACCTATACGCCCAGTAATATCATTCGGAAGCGCCAACTCTTCTTTGGTTTTAATCATCACCGTACTACCAGGCATAATATCATAATCTTTCGTAGTGGACCCAACAAATTCCCCTATCGTCAAGTCGTAAGAAATACTGTTAACATGACTGACATCATATCCTTCTTTGATTAACAGCTTTTTTTCTGAATACTTCTTTATGTTTTTATCAACTAATATCATACGATTCTAACCCTTATATAAATCAAGCTAACTCTTCTGTTACGATAAATATAACACAAGACATCAGCTATCGTCCATCCCTGATTTTTCATGCTTTTACATCGCCGCAGGTCCTCCTGCAAACTTGTGCTTGCATAACCGGACGTTTTCGGATAAAATAGGGAAGAACGGTTCGGATCGCATTCGGATCCGGGAACCGCAATCCGGAGAAGTACCCAAGTGGCTGAAGGGTCCGGCTTCGAACACCGGTAGGCTGTAACAGGCGCGAGGGTTCAAATCCCTCCTTCTCCGCTATAGCGAACAAAACGGCGGCAGGAACGCAGCGTGATATGCGTTTCCTGGCGCCGTTTTGTTTTTCCCGCCGCTACCGAAGCGACATCCGCGGTGCAAAAATCGATCCGGCTCTGCGGGAGAGAGGTCATGCCGTCGCCAAAAGATTTTACATAATATTTTCCAAAACTTTACCTCAACGAAACAGCGCTTTTCCCGCTCTTATGTCATAATATCGTCACAAACTTTCCTGACCTTTTTGCGTCCCTGCCCCGGTTTTCAGAATTTGGAGCCGTAATCTATTTTTACAGGAGATCGTGCCATGAAAGAAGACCATGACCTTTTGGAGCAGATCCGCGCAGCGCAGCAAAACCCGGATGCCGCGGATGGACTGATCCGACAGTATATGCCTTATGTAAAATCAGAAACAGCCAAATTCATAAAACGGCCCCCTCTCGAAGGACACGACGATGAGCTGAGCATTGCCATGTTCGCTTTTTATGAATCCATTTTGTCCTACCGTCAGGAAAAAGGGGCCTTTCTGGGTTTTGCTTCCACAGGAATCCGCAATCGTCTGATCGATTATTATCGGAAGGAAAAACGTCATCGCGGGCTCATTTCGCTGGAACAGCCGGTGGATTCCGAAGGAGATGATGAACGTACCCTTCTGGACCACATCGATACCGGCCGGGATGACGCCGCCGAACTGGCAGACCGAAACGCTGCAAAGGAAGAAATCCTTCATTTTTCCGCTCAATTAGCCTCCTTCGGCCTTTCTCTCAGCGATATCGCGGACAGTTGTCCACGTCAGGGACGGACGCTGGCAGCCTGTCAGAAAGCTCTGGCTTTCGCCGTCGAATATCCCGAGCTGTTGGATCAACTGGTACAGACGAAAAAGCTCCCCATCGTTCAACTCTGCGCAGGCGCCGGCGTTGAGCGCAAAACCCTTGAACGGCATCGAAAATACGTGATCGCCATCCTGTTGGCCTATACCAACGGGTTCGAAATTATCCGGGGGCATCTGCGTCAGCTCAGTCGGAAAGGAGGGCTGTCTACATGAAATATCTGGTCATGGAGTGTCATCCCGCTTATGCAGTGGTACTCGATGAAGAAGGCCGTTTTTTAAAAGTGGCAAATTTAAACTATGGACCGGGACAGACCGTTTCCTCCGTCATTGAATTGAAGCCGTCCGGCTCGATTCGGCGCTTTGGAAGATGGATCGTCGCTGCCGCCTCTCTCGCATCCAGTTTATTCGTCCTCATCTTCGGCGCATGGCAGTTCCTGCTCGTTCCCTATGGCTCCGTCCGCCTGCAGATCAACCCCGACGTGCTGATTTCCGTCAATCGGCTCAACTATGTGACAGGCATCGAAGGGCTCAATCAGGATGGAATGGCTCTGATCACCGATTACGAATACCGCTTTAAAAAACTGGAAAACACAGCGGATGAACTCGCCGATCTGGCTGTTGAAATGGCTTATCTGTCGGACGACGAAACCATCTGGATTGATGTTCGTTCCTCTCACGAAAGGTGGAAACAGGAAACACAGGAGCAGCTTCTTCTCTCCCTGAACGCTCATCTGGGTGGAAAAATTCACATTGCCGCGGGCGTTCCGGAAGGCGATGAGAAAGACGAAACTCCGCCGCAGCCGGAGTCCGCAGCTTCTCAGGATTCCACCGCACTCCCCACATCGCCTCCTCCAAAGGAGACTGCAGAGCCGGAGACCAGCGCCCGGTTTCTTCCGGAGATCAGCACCCCATCAGAGGATGGTGATCGCGATAACGATGACGATGAGGACGACGATGACGATGATGATGAGGATGAGGACGGCGTCGGCAATGAACCGGAAGATGATGATTCCGACAGCGATGACGACGATTGAACAGCGAGCTCCTTCTCCAAACATGGCGCGCCGGGGCGAAAAGCGGCAGGTTATTCCGCTTTTCACCCCGGCGATTTGCTCCTATTCCGTTCTCCTCTGCCGAAAAGAGAATAGAAATAAAAAAATTTTTTCGCCGACCCCGCTTTGCTGCATGCCGCACCGTATTCTGTATATACAGGAAAACAAATCTTGAAACCCCAGGAAGGAGAAAGAATATGATGAAAAAGAATCTGAAACAGACCCTGTTGACCACGTTACTTCCCGTTGCGGCATCCGCGTTCCTTCTCGGTTGCAGCCCGCAGGCTGCCGGCGCATCCTCCCCGGCAACAGCGGGGACTGAAGTATTCGCCGCCTCTCTGCAGTCATCTCCCGCCTCTTCTGAGTCCCCCGCCGCAATGCCTCCTGATGCTGCAGGCTCAGTTCTTCTGAGCGTCAACCCGGAAATCGAAATCGATTACGATTTCCAGGGAAGAGTCTTAACTCTGGAAGGAATGAACGAAGACGGCCGGGACGTAATCGTCAATTATGACGACTATCAGGGAAAGGACATCCAGGCGGTCATCAACGACCTGGTGCGAAAGATTTACGAATCCGGCTATTTCGAACAGAAAGTAGGGGGACATGAAAAGAATATCGTCATGAAGTTGACCCAGGGATCAATGCCTTTGGATGACGATTTTCTGGAGGACATGGAAGACAGCGTCCGAAAGGCGGCCAGGGACTGTGATATCGGTTCTTCTTCTATTTCCATCAGCGAAAAGGACATGGACTCTAACGGCATGATCGGGCTTGAAAAAGCCATGGAAATCGTCCTGGCTCAGCTGGATCTCTCAGAAGCCGATTTCACAGAGCGGGAATACGAGCTGGACGATGGTATCTACGAGTTGGAGTTTACTGCAAATGGCGTGGAATATGAATACGAAGTCAATGCCTTCAACGGCAAGGTAATGGAAGCGGATCGGGAGCATAACGACGACTGGGGACATTTCGACGACGATTGGGATGACGGCGATGATGAATGGGACGACGACCGGTTTGACGACGATGACAGATGGGACGACGATCGATTTGACGACGATGATGGATGGGACGATTGAATTCGCGCGGAAAGGGGCTGGAGATCAGCCCCTTTCACGCAATCTTTTCATTCCCCGTTTTTAATCAGCCAGTAATTCCCCGGGACAGGTTTTGGGCCGCGTCCGCGTCCAGAATCACTTCGCAGTCCGGATGCAGTTGCAGGACGCTGGCCGGCAGCGCTTCCGTCACAGGGCCTTCAATCATCCCCGCCGCGGAGTCAGCCTTGTTCGAACCGTTCGCCGCCAGCACCAGATGCGGGCACTGCATCAGATTCTTAATCCCCAGCGTCAGGCCTCCCATCTTCACGTCCGCCGGAATTCCGTTCTCCCGCCGCAGCCTTTCATCCAGCGAGTCGTCCATCCAGGAGAGCCATGCCGTCCTTCCGAAGGGAGTGCCCGGCTGGTTGAAGCCCAAATGCCCGTTTTCCCCGAGTCCCAGAAAAATAAAATCAGGCCCTCCGTTTTCCATCACCCTCCGTTCGAATTCCTGGCACTCTTTCAGCGGATCCTCCGCTTCCGGATCCGGCATGAGGAACCGGTCTTCCGAAATTCTCAACGGCCGGACCACCTGGTTCAGAAGGAGATCATAGCAGCTGGCCGGGCAGCTCCGGGGCATATTGGTAATTTCATCGATTCCGAACACCGTAATCCGGGAACAGTCGATTTCCCGCTCCTCACACAGCTTTACCAGCGCTGCGTGCACGCCTTTTGTCGTCCTTCCCGTGGACAGGCCGATTTTCGCCTCCGGATTTGTGCGGATGGCCGCGGCGATTCGCTCCGCCCCGGCGCTGTAAAATTCCTGTTCCCCGCATACGATCGTAATTTTCATCGTCTTCTCCCCATTCGCGGGGGCCCGGATAAACGGGCCCCCGCCTTTTCACAATGAATTTCCCGTTCTCAGTAGCGCACCAGCCCCCGTTTCCGGGCTTCCTCCTTGCAGCGCCGATGGGCATCGTCATTTTTCGGCCCCAGCTCGTCCAACGCCATGAAAGCCGCCCCGATGATGGGCTCGTAAAATGCCTGCTCGATGCGGATGTTCGCGTAAACCCGATGGATCTGGGAGCACACGGTCTCGCAGAGCAGGGGATTCTCATTTTTGAATACGCCGCCGGTCAAAATGACCCTGAACTCGGCCGGATCCACGCCGAACCTCTCCACCGCACCGGTGACGTAGCGGCTGATGGACTTCCCGAAGCGATAAATAATTTCCAGCGCGGCCGGCTCGTTATGCGCCGCCTCTTCGAAAACGATCTGCGCCACATCCTTCAGCGGTTTCGGAAGCCGGTTGCGGTAAAAGGCCAGCATCAGGCGATCCATCTCGTGAATCCTGAAATGATCCATCAGCCGACCGGTCAAAGAGGTGGACGGCCTGCATCCCATATGGCTTTCGAAGACCGTCTGAAAGGCCCTCGCTCCCAGCCCCTCGGAACCCTGATCGTACAGATCGATGTAATTGTTGTAGACCAGTTCCGGCTTTCCGTTTACGAACACGGCGCTGTTCATGCCGGAGCCGGTGCACAGGACGATGGCGTTGTCGCTGTCCGTACCGGCGCGCAGAGCGATGACGCAGTCGTTGACCACGTCCGCCTTTTCCACGTAGAAAACCCGTTTCAGCTCCGCCCGCAGCATTTCCACTTCCTCCGGCCAGTTGGCGGCGGCGATGCCACCGCATACCTGTTCGATCTCCTTTTGCGCCAATCCCGCGTCCGCCAGCGCTTTCTCTGCGGCCTCCTGCATTTTTTCCGACGCCTTCGCAAGACCGTCCTTAAAGTGGCTGGCTCCGCCCGCCCATCCGGTCCCCAGAATACCGCCGTCTTTCGACAAAAGCAGCGCCACCGTCTTCGTCTGTCCCTGGTCCAACGCCAGAATTGCCATTTCTCCCTCTCATTCCGCCGCCAAAAGCGGCTGTCTCCTGTTTTCTCAACCGTTGAAATACTGTTTCAGCCCACGCATGCAGAGCCCGGCGTTTTTCATTTCCGGCAGAGAGGCGTTTTCGCTTTCCACCAGAAGCCACCGGCAGTTCTGCGCGTCCGGATCCAGAATGCCGCCCCAGTCATTGGCATCGTCCCCGTCTCCCAGCACCACGTCGAATCCCCGTTCGTAAGACCAGGGTTTTAAGTGCAGCAGCACGTCCCTGTCACGATATCGCTTCAGCACCCGGACGGGGTCGCCTCCCCCTTCAATGCAGTTCCCGGTATCCAGCTCCATCATCACATCCCCGGAGAGCCCTTCGAAAAGAAGGTCGAATACCGTTTTCCCATCGTAAGACAGCGCGAACTCATGCTCGTGATTATGATAGCCGGCGCGGATCCCTTCCGCTTTCAGCTTTCGGGCGATCCGGTTGATCTCCTCGATGTAGCGCAGCCAGATCTCCCGGCATTCCTCTTTTGGCCCGTGCCCCACGTTCCATCTGCCGCCCAGACAGGGAATGACGGCTACGGGGCAGCCAGCCGCCTGCAGATATCCCACCGTCTGCGGAAAGCGGTCATCCTGCAGATCGCGCCATTCCACATGCCAGCCCGTCAGAACCAGCCCGGAATCCTTCAGGGAAGTTTCCAGCAGGCGCAGGTCGTACGTCTGCTCTCCGTAAAACTCGATGCCCCGGTATCCCAGTTCCGCCGCGCCGCACAGCGTCCGGTACAGATCCTTTTGTGCGTTTCGATGTACAGTATACATCGCCAGTCCGCATTTTTCCAGCATTTTCCGTCTCATCCTTTCAGCCCTGCACACCATTCCGCCGCGCTTTCCATCAGGGGGCGCATTTTGATCAGCATGGGATGGTTATGCCCCGGGGTAAAGCTGCATATTCTTCCTTTTCCCACGGTATGAGCCCATCCCGCGATCTCCGTGCCCGCCTCCGACCGGGCCGCCAGCAAAGGCGTCACCCGCTCGATATCCACCTTGCAAAAATAGTGTTCGTCCGCGGTCACGAAGGGCCGGATCCCTTCCATCACCGGATGCGTACAGCCGGGGATCCTGGTGCAGTACACGTCGTAGTGCGGCTCCGGATGGCTGGCGAACCGGCCTCCGGCCAGCTCATAGAGCGGCGTATCGTCCTGGATGCACGCCATGCCCGCGTGGATGAACATCATTCCCATTCCATCCTCCGCCAGCTTTTTGACCGCCCGCTGTTCTTCGAGGCTCAGCCCCTCCTCCCCTTCCGGACAGCCCACGGTGAAGTGAATGCACAGATCGGGCTTTTCTTCCATTTCCAAAAGATCCCTGACCCGGTGGGTTTTGATCGCATTCCACCGTTCGTTCTCCTCAAAGCTCTTGCGCACGGCTTCCCGATAGTTCGCCTCGGGATGATACCAGTCGTCCCAGACGATGAGCACCGTTTTTTTCTCCATCGTATCTCCTTTCACCAGTTCATGCGGTCTCCCCGATAGTTCACGAATCCGGGCATATGGCCGCTGAATCGCTCCGGCTCATCCAGGATTTTCAAAAATCCCCTGGCGGTGACTTCCGGAGTCGTATAAAATTTCACCTCTCCGGGGCGGGCGGGTTCGCAGTAAGGCGCGTCCGGCTTTGCGCTCTCCCCGATCACGGACTGCATCCAGCCCGGGTGCAGGTTGATCACCGCTCCGCCCCTTTTGCGGATCCCGTTTAAGACGATGCAGGAGGCCATGTTCAGCGCCGCTTTCGACATGCAGTAGCCGAACTGGCTGTCCTTCGCGCATTCCGTCATGCTGGCCGCCTCCGAAGAGACGTTGACCACCAGCTGGTCGAAGCTGTTTAAGACCGCGCCGATCAGCGCCTGGGTCACCCGGAGGGCGCCCAGGGCGTTGACGTCGATCTGTTCCAGAATCGCTTCATAGTCGATCCGGTCTTCCAGAATGGTTCCCGTATCGTGATCCAGCCAGACGCCCGCGTTGTTGATCAGGACGTCCACGGCGTCCGTCTTCTGAAGGATCAGCTCCGCCGCCCGGCGCACGCTCTCCTGGCTGCGCACATCCAGCGGCACGATATCCAGCGTTTCCGGCCACCGTTCTTTCAGGCCTTCCAGCAGATGCCAGTTGGTTCTGTATTTTCCGGCAAAAACCCGGTCCCCTCTCTCCAGATACTGGCGAACCAGCTCGTATCCCAGCCCTCTGTCCGCTCCGGTGACGACCACCGTTTTTTGCCTTCCGTACCGTAACAGATCATCCATACGCTTCTCCTCGCCGGTTCCGGTCATTCTCTGGATTCAAGCCATGCGTTCACCTGTTTCTCCACTTCTTCCCTTACCATATCCAGACCGGCCGCCTTCGCCGCAGCCAGATATTCCTCGTAGGCTGCATCCACATCATTGACCAGGCCCGCCTGCAGGGGATATCCGTATTCCGTCTGCACGTTGTAAAGCGCCGTATACTCCGTCTCAAACCCGCTCTGATCCAGAGCGAATCCCTCGAAAATATCGGGAACTACCTTTTCGTCGATTTTCTGCATGATCTCATCGTAATCGTCGCAGTAGTTGGACTGACGCTTTTTGAAATCGTCGTTTCCGATAATGGAGGACGGGAAGTAATTGAAAGACGCTCCTTCCTCGATATTGGTGGTATCGATGCTGCCGTCTTCCGCCAGCTCGTAGTTGATCCCTTCCATGCCGTAGGTCAGAAAATCCCAGAGCTCCTCGTGCTGCTGCGCGTAATCCAGGAACATCAGGGCCCTTTCGGGATTTTCGGCGTTGGCGGTGACCGCCGTCATATTGGCGATGGTGGAGCCGGAGAGCACGCTGTCCGGATTGCCCTCAAAGTACATATAGAAGCCCAGCTCCCAGCCCTCGCTTCCATGCTCCTCCTCCACCTGGGTCTTGTGCCAGTTGTACGCCGGAAGCTGTTCGTTGAAGGAAGCGGCCGCCGCGCCGTTTAACACCTGCATCACGCCCCAGTTGGTGCTTGCCAGGACGCTGGAAGACCAGAAGCCCCTGTCCGCCCAGTCCTTCATCTTATACATATACTCCTTATATTCCGGGGTTTCAATCACGCTGAGCACTTCTCCGTTTCTGGGATCGTAAACGAAGTTAAACAGCTCGTCGTGAATTTCATCGATCCCGATATACGGCGTGTTGTAGATCCAAGACGTGCCGTACACCTGGCACTGGTAGTCGTCCACGGGGAGCAGACCGGGCTCATTGTCCACAATGGCCTGCAGATAGGTTTCGATATCCTCCATGGAATCGATTTCCGGCAGATCGTATTTCTTCCTCAGGTCTTCCCGATAGACGAAAGCCGTGGCGGTCACGCCTGTTTCCAGGTTGGGAACCGCATAGATATTCCCGTTGACGGAAGCCGCTTTCCAGGTTTCTTCCGGAATGGTTTCCCACAGGTAGGGCGCGTATTCCGGAAGCAGATCGTCCAGCGGCAGAAAGGCGTTTTTGGCCGCGTAGGTCTGATAGTCCAGCCAGCCGGGAGCGGCCTGAATCAGATCATAGGATTCCCCGGAAGCGATGGCGAGCGCGTAGTTGTTCTTATAGTCGTTGCCCGCCGCGTAAGTATAATCGATGGTGCAGTTTAAATCTTCCTTCAGCTGTTTGTTCAGCTCCTCCCAGTACTGCGCCGCCAGATCCGTGTTGTTGGGCGCGTCCGCGATGGCATAGAGCTTTAACTCCACATATTCCAGATCCTGATCGCCCTGATATTCGGTCTCTTCCGCACTGACCGCGCTCCCCTGTTCCGAAGCGCCCGCGCTCTGCGCGCCGTCCGCCGCTTCCTGCCCTCCGCAGGCTGTGAGGCTCAAAACCATGGCCGCCGTCAGAAACGCGGCCATCCGCTTCATCATGCTCTTTCGCTTCATTGTCTTTTCCTCCTCTTTTTTGAAATTTCGCGCCGCCCCTTTGTCCCTTGCCCCATTTTCAAAAGAACGGCCGCACTCTATAGCAACTTTCATTACTACCGGAAACAGTTATCCTTTCACCGCGCCGATGGAAATCCCCTGCACGAAATATTTCTGCAGAAACGGATACAAAAAGATGATCGGCCCTGTGGCCACCACGGCGTTCGCCAGCTTCTGGGTTTCCGTGGGCAGTATTTTGCTGGTGAAATTCTCCACCCCGGCCTGCGCGATTTTGGACGCCGCATTCAAAATGTTGTACAGCCGGTACTGCAGCGGCCACATATCCGCGTCCGTCACGTACAGGGACGCCAGATACCAGTCGTTCCAGTAGGACAGCGCCAGAAACAGGGCGATGGTGGCCAGGATCGGCGTGGACAGCGGCATCACGATGCGGATCAGAATCCGCAGTTCCCCGGCGCCGTCCAGCTTCGCCGATTCCACCAGGGAGTCCGGAATCGTCTTCATGAAATTCCGGATCAGAAGGATGTAAAAGGAGCTGCAGCAGGAAGGGATAATCAGTGCCCATACCGTATTCTTCATTCCCAGCCGGGTGATCACGATATACCAGGGCACCAGCCCTCCGGAAAACAGGGTGGTAAAATAAACGAGAAACGCGATCGCATTCCGATACTTCAGCTCGCTCCTGGACAGGGCGTAGCCGCACAGGGTCATCACCACAAGCCCCAGAAGCGTCCCGCACACCGTTACGAAGATGCTGATGCCATAAGATCTGGCGATCTGTTTGGGAAACAGGAAGATGCTCCTGTATCCGTCCAGGGAGAACCCCCTGGGCAAAATGGAATAGCCGTGCTTCATGATCTCAGCGCTGTCGGAAAAGGATCCCGAAACGATCAGGATAAACGGCAGGATACAAAGCGCCGCCACCGCGGTCAGCAGCAGGTAGAGCAGAAAACGAAACGCCTTTTCCCCCGCTGAAATTTTTACTTTTTGTTGTCTCATCTGTATTCCTCCATCCTCTGTCAAAACAGCGCGTTTTCCGGACTCTTTTTCCGGATAATACGGTTGACGGTCACCACCAGCAGAAAGCCGAACACGGACTGATAGACCCCGGCCGCCGTGGACGTTCCCAGATTAAAGTTCACGGTCATGGCCCGGTAAATATAGGTATCCAGCACGTCCGTCACCCGGAACAGCTGCCCGTTCCTCTGAACCAGGTTATAGAACAGGTCGAACTGGCCCCGCATGATGCCGCCCAGCGCAAAGAGTACCAGCATGATGAAGGTTGGCTTCAGAAGCGGAAGGGTGATGTAGCGGATTTCCTTGAAAATGTTGCAGCCGTCGATTTTTCCGGCCTCGTAGATCTCCCGGTCGAACCCGGTGATGGCCGCCAGATAGACCACCATCCCGTAACCGGTCCCCTTCCACAAATAAAACGCCGTGATGATCAGCGGCCAGATCCATTCGGTCATATAGACGTTGACCCCTTCCTTCCCCATGGCTTCCAGGGCGGAATTGAGGACGCCGTAATTGCTGTTGAAAATATTGTAGGCGATGGTTCCCACGATAACATAGGAGACGAAATAGGGAAGCAGCATCATGGACTGGGTTACCCGCTTGAATATCTTCCCCGTAATGGTGGTGATCATGATGGCGAAGGCGCACTGCAAAACGTTTCCAAGAAAGATGAAAACCAGATTGTACAGGATCGTATTCCGCGTCAGGTATACGATGGGCGCCTTCCATCCCCCTTCGATGAAATACCGGAAGTTCTTCAGTCCCACGAAAGGGCTTCCGAAAATCCCCTTCCCAAAATCGTAATCCACAAACGCATAGTAAATTCCGACCATGGGAATATAGCTGAAAATCAGGAAAAAAATGAGCGCCGGCACCGTCATCAGGTAAAGCGTCCTATGCCGAAACAGCTCCCGGAACGTGCTTTTCATCCCGCCCGGTTCCCCCTTCTTCCCGTTTTGTCCTCCCTTTTTGCCGCTCATTCCGTCGTCCTCCTCCTTCGTTTTGGTACCGGTACCAATTTTTTGTTTTAAAAATTCCGCTTCCTTTCGTCCGCGGACTCCTTTTTAGTCTTTGATACCGGTACCAGTTTTCTGCCCTGTTCCTTCCTCTGTCAGATTTCAAAATTGTATGTTTTGTTCATCTTCTGATTTGAATCATAAATTATTCTGTCGTATTTGTCAACAATTATTTTCTTAACATTTCTATTTTTCGAAAATCCGCTGCTTTTTTGTAATCGATTCCATATTTTTTATCCGATCATTGACTTTTCACATTTTGCGTGCTACACTTTGAAAAAATGCGGAATTTTTCATATTTTGGTATCGGTTCCACAATCGAAAGGGGATATTTCTTATGACGATAGAGACTCAGACCACACCGAAAAAGCTGACGATCTACGAAATCGCAAAACTCAGCGGCGTATCCGTTTCCACCGTGTCCAGAGTTCTGAACGACAGCCCGTACGTTTCCGCCAGGACGAAGGCGCGCGTGACGGATATCATCAATCAGTATCATTTTTCTCCCAGCACGGTAGCCCGGGCCATGATCAGCAACCAGACCCAGACGCTGGGCGTGATCATCTCCGATATCACGAACCCATACTTCAGCGAGCTCTATCTGGAGATCCAGCGATATGCCGTGGATTTCGGCTATTCCCTGATTCTGTGCAATACGTTTTACGGAGGTTCTTCCCACGGCGTTTCCGACGCCATCCCGGAAGATACCTATTTTCAGATGATGTTGGACAAAAAGGTGGACGGCGTCCTGATCCTAGGCGGGGAAATCGACCGGGATCAGGTGTCGGCTTCTTACCAGGAAGCGCTCAACCGCCTCGGCCGGCAGATTCCCGTGGTGATTCTGGGCCAGACCATCCCGGACTGCTGCTGCACGTTCATCAACCGCAATTTCAGCGGAGGGGTTTCCGCCCTGATCCATCACCTGCTGGCGCTGGGCCGCCGCAGAATCGGCTTCGTGGGCGGCGAAGAAGGGATCCGCACCACAACGGCCAGGCTGGGCGCCTACGTCCAGACCCTGAAATCCCTGTCCATCCCCTATGACCCCGCCCTCGTCTCTTTGAGCAATTACTACGCGCCGGACGGCTATCAGGCCATGTCCCGTCTGCTGGACGGCTCCGTTCCTGCCCCTACCGCGGTGATCTGCATCAACGACGCCGTGGCACAGGGCGCGATCCGGGCCATCGCGGACAAAGGACTGCGCGTTCCCGAAGATATTTCCGTCGTCAGCTGCGATCAGTTTCCGTCCGGCGAATATTCCTGCCCCCGCCTGACCACGCTGGACCAGCAGAACAGCTATCTGGGGCGCATGTCCATCATGACCCTGATCAGCGCCATCCACAGCGATTCCGAATGCATCACCATTTCCCATGAGCCCCGTTTGATCATCCGGGAATCCTGCGGCGCCCGTCTCGGCTATCGGTTCGAAGAATAGGGGATGTATGCGAAATGTGCGGCGGCGCGGCCCGCGCGTTTCCCCTTCCCCCGGTCAAACCCGTCATCCGTCCGCAGGGACGGGCCGCGCGGAAAGATACGAGGTATTTCATGTCTGTCAATTACAGCGTCATTTTTACACAGCGGCAGAAGGCGGAGCTTATCGCCTCCCCCTTCTGCGAAAAACCGGGCCCGGATGAAATCGTGGGCAAAACCGTGGTTTCCGTTATCTCCAACGGTTCGGAGACCGGAGGCTTTATGGGCTACGGCGGCAGCGAAGGGCTCTATCCCTGCGAAACCGGATACGCCAACATTTTGAAGGTGACGGAAACGGGAAGCCGGGTGGAAGGGATTTCGCCCGGCGATCTGGTCTTTTCCCTGACCCCTCACAAGCTTTATAACCGCGCGTCCGCACGGGACGTCTTTTTAGTGCCCGGGGACATCCCGCCAGAGAAGGCCGCCCTCTGCCGCTTTCCCGCGGTTTCCATGACCGCCTTCCTGTACAGCGACATCCGTCCCACGGAGGCGGTCCTGGTTTCCGGCCTGGGCATCGTGGGGCTCATGTGCGCCCAGGTGATGCAGCGGTGCGGCTTTGCCGTGTACGCCTCGGATCCCGACCAAAAGCGGCAGGAGACCGCCCGCAGCTGCGGCCTGAAACATGTTGGCCCTTCCGTCGAAAGCTTCGGCCTGCCGGAGAAGAGCGCCGGGCTGGGGATCGACTGCTCCGGCAACGATCAGGCCATCCTATCCCTGATTCCCTATATCCGCCAGCTGGGCCAGCTGGCTCTGGTAGGCGTTCCCTGGCGGCAGACTTCCGACCTTTCCGCCCACGAGCTGCTGCGGCAGATCTTCTATTCCTATCTGCGCGTATATTCCGGATGGGAATGGTCGTTGCCCAGGCGCTCCGGCGATTTCGATCCCAACAGCAACCTGCGCAGCATGCAGAAGGCGCTGGAATGGATCGCGGACGGATCCATCGTCACGGACGGGATCTACCGGCTGTTTTCGCCGAAGGACTGTTCCGCCCTCTACCCTGCCATCGCGGCCCGCGAACTGGATAAACCCTGCGCGATCTTCGACTGGAGGCCTTTCCACGAAGGCATCTCCCCCGCTGCGGGAAGCGAAGGGGAGGTGGCAGAGGGATGAACCGCACCATTCGCGTCACCGTTTTCAACGAGCACAATCAGGATCGGGAAGAGCCGGTGAAATCCATCTATCCCGAAGGGATCCATGCGGCCATCGCCGAAGCTTTTGCGGGCTATGACGAATTTGAAGTGACCGTCGCCACCCAGGATATGCCTTCCCACGGTCTCACCGAAGAGGTGCTGGCCGCCACGGACGTGCTGATCTGGTGGAGCCATATCGACAACGCGGACTTCGACGAGACGATCGCGGAACGGGTCTGTTATCACGTGGTCAACCGCGGGATGGGATTCGTGGCCCTGCACGCGTCCATCTTTTCAAAGCCCTGGCAGAAAATGCTGGGCATCTATTACGATGCAGGGCTGTGGGGGCGTTTCCGCACCATGCCGAAGGGAGAGAAGGAAAAGCTCTGGATCATCAATCCCGGCCATCCTCTCGCCTACGGCCTGCCGGACTGCATCGAAATTCCCGCGGACGAGATGTATGGGGAACCGCAGCTCATCCCGGATCCCGACCAGATCGTTTTCCTGGCCTGGTGGGAAGGAGGGGACGTCTGCCGCAGCGGCAACGTCTTTTACCGGGGCAGGGGGAAGCTGTTTCAGTTCACGCCCGGCCACGAGACCTTTCCGGTTCTTCATCAGAAAGAAATCCATCAGGTGCTGCGCAACGCCGCCCGGTGGATGGCGCCGGATCCCGCCATGGGACTTCCTCCTGAAGGGACGGAGCATCTGAACGGGGATCCGATGGAAAATCTGGATCACAGGAAGTAAAAACCCCGCGGCAGTCGCCGGATGGACATGCGAGCATGTCCGCCCGGCTCGTCGCCCGCGGGAATAAAAGGAGGTTCGTATGTATCAGCGTTTGAAACAAAAAGGGATCCATCACGTCTGTCTCCGGGTGCCCGACCTGCACCGGACCGCGGACTTTTACAGAAATGCCTTCGACGCCGAACTGGTGGCGGAATGGGGGACGGAGGGCGCGGACGACCACGCTTTCATCCTGGATCTTGGTACAGGGGATTATCTGGAAATTTTCGGTTCCAACGAGCCCTTCTCCCTGGGGAAATGGCAGCATGTCGCCATCTGGACGGACGATATGGAGGCGGCCTGTGAAAGGGCTGTACAAAACGGCGCCAGGGTTTCCTCGCGGCCGGCCATCTCCCATATCCCCACCCGTTCCGGACAGATCGTGCACATGATGTTCTGCTTTCTGGAAGCTCCCGGGGGAGAAGTCGTAGAGCTGATTCAGGATGTGGCGCCCGACGCCGCCATGCCGGAGGATCGCCCATGAAAAGCCGCGCAGAATTCGACCAACTGCTCCTTCAAACCGGCTTCGCCCACTGGCGCATGGAAGTACAGCGGGAGGATTCCCTGGAATTTTCCCTCCTGTCAAAGCCCGCGGACCTGATCCTCCCCCTGTGGGACGGGATCTCCCCTTCTTTTTTCCAAAGGGGCGAAGGAAAGCTGGAAGTCCGTCCGGACGGCAGCCTTTCCATGGAAACGCCCGCCCGTTCGGACCGCTGGCCGGAAGGATCTCCGGAGGACGGGGATTACTGCGCCTTCGGCTCCCTGCAGGCCGTGCTGGACGCAGGGGGCGCCGACTGGCGCCCCTATAACCGGCTGCGCTTTCAGATCCGGCCGGACTGCCCGGGCATGCACTCCCCCATGATCGCCCTGCAGCTCTATAACGATGGGGAAGAAAAAATTCCCGACAAATACTGCCGGGAAGGGTATCATACCATCCATTTGAAAAACCGGGAGTGGAACGACTGCGTCTGGGAGTTTCCCTCCCTTCCCCGGGACCGGGTCACGGCGCTGGCCTTCGAGTCCCATCGCTATGGCCGGGAACTCTCCATGGGGGACTTCACCCGCTTTTTTATCCGGGAGATCCGCCTGGAGCACACCCCGCAGGTCAGCCACACCCTGGGCTGGGAGACGGATCCCGGCGCGCTGGCCTATTCCACGGAAGGGTACTGGACAAAGGGAGAAAAAACGGCCGTGACCTGTCAGGAGACGGAATCCTTCTGCCTGTGCAGATCCGGTGACGACCGGGCCGTTTATACCGGAACGCCCCGCGCGGTGCACAACGAAAAAGGGGACTTTTTCGTCTGGGACTTTTCCGGCTTCGAAGAGGAGGGGGATTTTTACCTCCGCTCCGGCTCCCTGATCTCCCCTTCCTTTCCCATTTCCTCCCACCCCCTCTATCAGTCGTTGTGGAAGGCGGTGCACTTTCTGTACTGCGAGCGCTGCGGCTTTCCGGTGGGACGGGGGCACGGTTCCTGCCACGGGGATATCCTTGCGGAACACGACGGCGTGAAGCTGGCGTACTGCGGCGGCTGGCACGACGCCGGGGACGTGAGCCAGCAGACCCTGCAGACCGCGGAAGTGGTGTGCTCCCTGCTGGAAACGGCTCAAACGGTGCGCGCATCGGAGCCTCCCCTGTATTTTCGCATTCTGGAAGAAGCCGCCTGGGGTCTGGATTTCGTCCTGCGCATGCGCTTCGGAGACGGATACCGGGCCACCAGCGCCGGCATCCGCCGGTGGAGCGACGGCCTCATCGGCAACATGGACGACTGCGAGGCGCGGGTGCACAACCACGCCTTTGAAAACTTCCTGATGTCCGGGATCGAGGCATTCGCGTCCGAAAGCTTCCGGGAGACGGATCCCCAACTGGCGGAAAAGTGCCTGGACGCGGCCTGCCAGGACTACCGCTTCGCCCGGGAGCGCTTCATCCAAAAGGGGATGGAACTGCCCAGCTTTTACGAACATTCCTACAACAGCAGCCTTTCTCTGTACCACGCCGCTGCCGCATGGGCGGCCGCCCGGATCCATCTGTGTACCCGGGATCCCGAATTCGCCGGGTTCGCTGCAGACCACCTGGAGGAAATGCTGACCTGTCAGGAAACCGGCGCGCCCGGCTGTCCCATGTCCGGCTTTTTCTATCGGGAACCGGATCACAGGGCCATCGTGCATTTCAACCACCAGGCGCGGGAACATCTGTACGCACAGGCGCTGGACGCGGTCTGCAAGGCGCTGCCCCTCCACCCCCGCTTCCCCTTCTGGCAAAAGGCCATGGAGCTGTACGCGGACTATTTAAAAGAAATCCATCGTTATGCACAGCCCTACGGCATGCTGCCCGCCGGTATCCACAAAATGGACGAATATCTGGACGATAAAACCTTCTCCCTGCTGCATCTGATGACTTCCTTTGAGGAAGATTCTTCCAACTACAGAGAGCAGCTTGAACAGGGGATCCGGCTGAACGGCGACTACTGCCTGAGGCAGTTCCCGGTCTGGTTTTCCTTCCGCGGGAACTGCGCCGTCCACCTGTCCGCCGGCAAAGCGGCCGCCGTTTTGGGGCGTGCGCTGGGGGATGAGGAGCTGATGCAGATCGCCAGGGATCAGATCTACTGGACCTTCGGGAAAAATCCCTTCGGCCAGTCCCTGATCTACGGGGTCGGACGCCGGTTCGCCCAGCAGTACGGAGCCCTCAACGGCGAAATGGCCGGAAGCCTTCCCGTGGGCATCGAAACCCGGGGCAACGGCGACGTGCCCTTCTGGCCCATGGAGAACAACGCCACCTATAAGGAAGTGTGGACCACGTCCGCAGGGCGGTGGCTGTCCGTGGCGGCGGAAGTGTACTGATTCACGGGTTCAGGCCCCAAACCGTCAACGTACGCTGAAAAACGCTGCTCCCACATTCCTCCCATCCGTAATAGAAAATAATCTCGCCTGAGTTTGCAAAACCACAGTCATGATATCGAAAGGGCGGCTGCACAAATCTGTGAGCCGCCCTTTCGATATCGTTGACTGCAGTTTTCCCTTCATATCCAAACCGCCGTTCGAAGCTCCATCCCAAAACGCCGGAAAACGCTAATCTTCATATTCGATCACGACCTTGCACTCGTCGTTGCTTCCGGATTCGAACAGCTTGACGAACATGTCCTGCACCGCCTTCGCATCGTGAGGGATGCGGCTGGTGATCGTCTTTAAAAACAGCTCTTTGTTCGCGCAGATCAGCTCAAAGGCTTCCCGGTAATCCGCCGCCGTGAAATACAGCCCCGTCCGGATGGAGATCTCCTTCAAAAACATTGGCATCGTGGCCGCAGACGTCCGCTGCGCGTGCATGCCCAGCAGCACCAGGGTGGCTCCCGAAGCCATGAGCTCCACCAGCGCGTCGTAGTCGTCCAGCCCCAGGCAGTCGATCACATGCGAGAACCCTTCCTCCGGCGTAACCGCGCGGAGCTGTTCGTTGAAGTTCTCATCCTTGACGCTGAAGCAGTCGTCCACGAATTCATAGTTCCTGCAGAAATTCACGCGGCCCTGGTTGCGGCCCACCATGTAGACCTTTCCCGCTCCCAGGAGCTTGGCGCAGGCCGCGGCGTAAATGCCGATGGGCCCGTTGCCCCAGATCAGTACCGCGTCGCCGGGCTGGATGTTGCAGTATTTCACGCCGTGCAGGGATACGGCCACGGGCTCCGCGATGGCGCCCAGCTCCAGCGGCACGTCGTCCGGCAGCTCGCAGACGAAATCGCCCCGGACGCTGAAATACTCGGAGAACGCACCGTCCATGGACACGCCCGGATTGTCCACCATCATCTGCCTGCAGAGATGCTCCTGCCCGTTTTTACAGAATTGGCACTGCCCGCAGGGATTGAACTCCGCCGCGCACACCCTGGCCCCCTTTTTGAACGGGAAGTCGCCCGGATCTTCGATATATCCGCTGAACTCGTGTCCGATGGACATCCCCTGGTAGGCGTTCCAGAGCATGTTGTCGCTGCCGCAGATGGCAACGTATTTCGTTTTTAAAATGACCCTTCCTTCCGACGCTTTCGGCTTCTCCTTTTCCACCATTTCAAAATTGTGAATCGGGTTAATGATCAGACTCTTCATCGCGCACACCCCTTTCCCCGCAACGCTCAAATGTAATATGCCCTGTTTTCCTTTCTCGGCGGCGCTTCCGGCTCTTCCCCCTCGGAGTAGCCCAGAATGCAGTGGCCGATTCCCTCATAATCCCCCTCGATGCCGAGGGATTTCAGGATTTTCTTTCCCTCTTCGCTCTCGAATTCCTCTTTCGCCCGATGGATCCAGCAGCTGCCCACGCCCAGCGCATGGGCGGCCAACATCAGGTTCCCCATGACCAGGCTGCCGTCGTAGAGGTAGGTCCCGCAGTTTTTATCCGCCAGCACGATCAGCACCGCGGGAGCTCCGTAGAACGGATCCCCGTCCGTGCCCATGACGGATGCGTTCATGCGGGAAAGCCGGTCGCGCAGATCCCGGTCCGTCACCGCCACGATGATGGGTGACTGGCGGTTCATCCCAGTGGGGGCGTAAAGGCCCGCCTCCACGATCTTTTCCAGCGTCTCCTGCGGGATCGCGTCGGGCTTATACCTGCGCACGCTCCTCCTGCTTTCGATACAATCCAGAATCTCCTTTTCCTTCAGCGTCATGACATTCTCCTTTCCGGAGCGTAAGCGGCGGGGCGAAGAAAAATCGCAGCGCGATTTCTCTCCTCCCGTCAAAACGATTTGTGACGCTCCGGCACAAATCGCCGTTCCCTCTTCCAAAACGATCCGCGATCAGAGCGCCAGCGCGCAGGACGCGCCGCATAAGGCGATCGCATCCCGCTTCTGCAGCCGCTTCCCGTCCCAGGAAAATACGTTGAGCACGCCCTCTTTGTTGCAGGCGTTGATCACCAGATCCGGTCCCGGGACAAAGAGCAGGTGACGGGGCCAGTTCCCCGTTTCCCATTCTCCGATCCGCGTCAGCCGTTCTCCCCGGATGGAAAACGCGGCCACCGTGTTGGCGCCCCGGTTGCAGACCAGCGCCGTATCCGGACCGGCCAGGCACGCCGTCCCGGGATAGTTGGTTCCCTGAATGGACGTGCTCCTGACGGTCTGCAGGCAGATCGGAGGGGCCTGCTTCCCTTCATCGCGCCAGAGACGAAGCGTGCCGTCCAGCTCCTGAACGGACAGCAGCAGTTTTCCTCCCAACGGCAGCACCTGGCGGGGGCCCGCTCCTTTCGGCAGGCAAACCGGCTCCAGCTCCGCTTCCGGCAGGCCGCCCCCGATCCGGTAACGATAGATCCGGTCGCGCCCCAGATCGGACAGATACAGGACGCTGTCCTGCCGGGAGACCCAATGGGCGTGCGGCGCCGCCCACTCTTCCTGGCAGCCCGCGCCGCCGGTTCCTTCCGGACGGCCCGCGCCGCTCCCGCCTTCCGCAGCTCCGCTTCCTTCCTCAACGCCGCCCCCGGCCTGTGGGCTACGGTGCCAGAGGATTTCCCGCAGCCCATCATCCACCGCAAAAAAATCCCCGGTGCCGTAGCAGCTCCCGTACAGGGCGTTCTCTCCCGCCCAGAGGTGGCACAGCTCCCCGCCGGGAAGGGCGATGCGGCCCTGTTCCTCCGACAGGGAACCGTCCTCCCGGATGCGGAAACGGTCGACGGCGGCCCTCCCGCTCTGCTCGGAAACCGCGTACAGAAATTCGCCTTTCTCCAGGATCCAGGAAGGGCCGTCCCCCTGCCGGATCCCTCCCGTCACCTCCGCTTTTCCCTCCGGGCTCAGGCGCACCGTCAGGATATCGTTCCCCGTCTCCGCGCCGTAGCCGCTGCAGATCAGTTCAAATCCCTCCATTTCGGCCTCCTTCACTGCAGATCCAGGTCCGTCTTCAGCCACCAGCGCAGCACATCCTGGATTTTCGCATCCCAGTATTTCCACTGATGATCGCCTTCCGAATCCATGCAGGTCAGGTCATATCCCAGCTTCTTCACATGATCCCATACCTTCAGGTTCCCTTCGTACAGGAAATCCTCCGTGCCGCACCAGGCATACAGCGGCGGCAGCTCTTCCTTCGGCCTGACGGCGGCCAGCCCGTCCGCCAGGGCGAGGATCTCGTCATCCGATCCGCGCAGCTGTTCCACGCTTCCGAAAATGCCCTCGAACAGAGCTTTCCTCCCTTCCGGCGTCTCCGTCTGCCTCCGGTAATCTTCCACGATATCCAGCGCTCCGGAAAGAGAGGCCCCGGCCCCGAAGGTCTCCGGCGCCCTCAGCGCCAGCTTCCAGGCCCCGTATCCGCCCATGGAAAGCCCGGCCGCCAGAGTGTCCTCCTTCCGGTCGGACATCCGCGGGAAAAACTCCCGGCAGATCTTCGGCAGCTCCTGCGAAATATAGGTCCAGTATTTCATCCCATAGGTCGTATCCGTATAAAATGCCAGATGCGTGGTAGGCATCACCACCGCGATCCCCAGCTGGCTCACATAACGTTCGATGGACGTCCTCCTCTGCCAGATGGTCTGATCGTCGCTCATCCCGTGGAGCAGATACATGGTCTTATACCGCCCGTCCCCGGCCTTCCCTTCCATTCCGATCTGCCCGCTGGTCTGTTGCGGCAGGATCACGTCCATATCCATGCACATTCCAAGTACATCCGAGAAAAAATCCACATGCAGCAATGCCATCGTCAAAGTCCTCCTCGCTGAGTCTGTTGTAAATTGCTTCCCCTTTATTTTAGCAGTCCGCCACACCGCTGACAAGCTGTAACAGTTCAGCCATGCCATTCATCATTTGACGGATTCCACTGAATTGGCTGCGCAGAAGGCCACTGGCCGTCAAATGATTCATGTCGGGCGTCCGCCCTATAGGCACATGTGGCAAAATGCAGCTTAGTGAGCAAGCTCCCATGCGGCATTTTGCCACATGTGCCTGCATGGCTGAACTGATATGTAATGACATTTGTCAATAGGTAAATCACAAAAATCATCACAAATTTTATGTCTTTGTTTTTGGAGACATCCTGAAAAGGCTTTAGACGTATCAGTCCCCGGCATTGGCCACT
>DWXE01000044.1 GCA_019119355.1 Candidatus Eisenbergiella merdigallinarum | reverse complement strand
GGGCAAGGATGCGCCGGCCCCGTCCCGTTCTGCGCGATACGCCCGGAGGGCGGTCAGCGGATGACGCCGCAGCCGATCTTTTCTCCGGAATTTCCGGATGGCTGGGTGACGAAGTCGTCCGGCATCGCGTGAACCACCACGGAACGGCCCATGATTTCGGGCAGGGCGATGCGTTTGTCGTAGAAAGCGCACCAGGCGTATCCCTGATTGGCGAACAGGGGAATCATGTCGCCGGTATGGTCGGGGTGCATCGCCGGGGTCCGGCTGTAGTGATTTCCCGTCCGGTCGAAGGGGAGGGCGCAGTCCCCGTTTTCGTGGATGTGCATGGCGTAAAAGCCGGTGCTGCCGGGGACGGAACTGTTGGGAAGCCCGAAAAATTCCGCTTCCACGAGAATTCCCCCGTAGGGGGTGGCATAAAATTTTACCAGTCCGGACAGCCCAGGATTGGCGCTGTTTCCCGTCACCCAGGCCGCTGCGCCGGGCGCGTCTTTCTCCATGGTGCGAAGGAACGTGAGACCGGGAGTATTTTCTCTCATAAAAAGTCCTTTTTATTGATAGAATATGCAGATCCATACGGATGGCAATCCGCGATAGATCCGCTCCGGCGACCCTGTCCGCGACTTTATTGAAAGTTTACTTGTTTGGCATACAGGGATGCTTTATAATGAAAACGGACGTGTGACGGGGAAGGAGGCCGGGATTCCCGGCTTCGGAACAGATTCCGGGGTACAACGTATCCCTGTGCAGCCGCCAGATTCGAAATCTGACGCGCGTTCCCCGGCGCAAAGGCACTTCGGAATGGAGGAGAAATGAGCGACAGAGACGATCGGGATCGTAAGGATCCGGAAAACAGTTTGGAACATACGGAAGATCCGAAGGGATCGGAAGAGAAGAAGGAATATGAGGACGTGTGTTTTATCTGCAGAAGGCCGGAGAGCAAGGCTGGGAAGATGTTTCATCTGCCCAACCACATCTGCGTCTGCGATGACTGCATGCACAAGACCATGGACGCCGTGAGCCAGTACGATTATCAGGGGATGCTCAACAATCCGGCCCTGTATCAGATGCTCAACAGCCAGTTCGACGGCCGCGGGAAGGATGCGAAGGAGGGCGGTCAGGAGGAAGGCGGCTCCGGGGAGAAAAAGGGCTTTCCCAATATCAGCTTCATCAATCTGGCGGACCTGACCAACGACGGCATTCCCAGAAAGCAGAAGATCCGCAAAAAGAGCGGGGAGCAGAAGGAAAAGCCCGCCCTGGATCTGAAATCCATCCCCGCCCCGCACAGGATCAAGGAGCGGCTGGATCAGTACGTGATCGGGCAGGAATACGCGAAAAAGGTGATTTCCGTGGCCGTGTACAACCATTACAAGCGGGTGGCCACGGGGACCATGGACGAGATTGAAATCGAAAAATCCAACATCCTCATGATCGGCCCCACCGGGTGCGGCAAGACCTATCTGGTGAAGACTCTGGCCAGGCTGCTGGACGTGCCGCTGGCTATCGCGGACGCCACTTCCCTGACGGAAGCGGGATATATCGGGGACGACATCGAGAGCGTGGTGAGCAAGCTGCTGGCCGCCGCGGACAACGATGTGGAACGGGCGGAGCAGGGGATCATCTTCATCGACGAGATCGACAAGATCGCCAAAAAGAAGAACACCACCTCCCGGGACGTGTCCGGGGAATCCGTACAGCAGGGGATGCTCAAGCTGCTGGAAGGGGCGGAAGTGGAGGTCCCGGTGGGCGCCAACAGCAAGAACGCCATGGTCCCTCTGGCCACGGTGAACACCAGGAACATCCTCTTCATCTGCGGGGGCGCGTTCCCGGATCTGGAAGAGATCATCCGGCAGAGGCTGCGCAAACAGACCTCCATCGGCTTCAACGCCGAGCTGAAGGACAAATGGGACAAGGAGAAGAACATCCTCTCCAAAGTGACGGTGGAGGACCTGCGCAATTTCGGAATGATTCCGGAATTCATCGGAAGGCTTCCCGTGATCTGCACGCTGGAAGGGCTGAGCCGGGATATGATGGTCCGCATCTTAAAGGAGCCCAGGAACGCCATTCTCAAACAGTATCAGAAGCTTCTGGAGCTGGACGAGGTGAAGCTGGATTTCGAGGAGGGCGCCCTGGAGGCCATCGCGGAAAAAGCCATGAAAAAGGACACCGGCGCCAGGGCCCTCCGCTCCATCATCGAGGACTTCATGCTGGATATCATGTATGAGATCCCCAAAGACGACAACATCGGCAGGGTGACCATCACCCGCGCCTATGTGGAAGGGACGGGGGGACCCGTGATCGATATCCGGAGCAACCAGTACGCCCTGGGGGACATGGAAAAGCTGAATGCCATCGAAGAGAAAGGCATATAGTGAAGAAAAAAGGATATTTTTCATGGATTGCAGGGACAAAATCGTTTCGGAGGACTATCGGAGCCTGATCCTGGATTTCCGGCTGGAAGGAGAGGTTTTTCCGGAGGAAGGGGAGCTGTTCTGCTACCGGGAGGTGGAGGATCCCATCGGGGTGCTGTACGTGGACAAAAGCGTCCTTCCGCCGCTGTCCGCCTCCCGGATCATGTATCGCTATATTCCGCAGCTCTACGGGCTGGAAGGATTTCCGGCCGGAGGGAGCAGGGACTTCGATCCGGGACCGCTGGAGGCGTCGGGGATTCTGGCGCAGCAGCAGCCCCCGCTGGAGCTGACCGGCAGAGGGGTGATTCTCGCCGTCATCGACACCGGGATTTCGTATGAAAACCCGGTGTTTCGTTATTCGGACGGCAGCAGCAGAATCCTGGCGATCTGGGACCAGACAGATCAGAGCGGAGAACCGCCGGAAGGATATGCCTACGGGACGGAGTACAGGCAGGAGCGAATCAACGAAGCGCTCTCCTCGCCGGACCCGCACGCCATCGTGCCCCAGCGGGATGAGATCGGACACGGGACGGCTCTGGCCAGCGCGGCCGCGGGAAGCCGGATCGAAGGCGGCGCCGGATTCGTGGGGGCGGCGCCGGACGTATCCCTGGTGGTGGTGAAGCTGAAACCGGCGAAGCGCTACCTTCGGGACTACTATATGGTGGCGGAGGATGTGCCGGCTTACGGAACGGACGATCTTCTGTTTGCCGTCCGCTACGCTCAGGGGTTCGCCTTCCCCTTTCTGAGGCCGGTGGTCCTGTGCCTGGGGATGGGGACCAGTCTGGGCAGCCATAACGGAGGCTCCATCTTTACGGATTATCTGCAGTCGGTGACGGAGCAGGTGAGCAGGACGCTGGTGGTGGGCGGGGGAAATCAGGGCAATGCGGCGGGGCATTTCCGGGCGGCCCTGACCGAAGAGGCCCAGCGCGCGGAAATCCGGGTAGGGGAAAATTCCAGGGGATTTCTGGCGGAGCTGTGGGGGACACGGCCGGCTTCCTTCCGCATCGGCATCCGTTCTCCGGGCGGGGAAGTGATTCCGGAGGTGGATTTTCGGACCGGGAGGGAAGTGGACTATACCTTCGTGTACGAAAAGACCAGGGTGACGCTGAACTATATCCGAAACGAGAGAAATACGGGGGATGAGCTGATCGTCATGCGGTTTGAGCAGCCTTCTCCGGGCGTCTGGAGCGTGTTTGTGGCCGGGGCCAGAACCGTGCCGGGAGCGGTGTTCGATATCTGGCTGTCCCCCAGGCAGTTCATCGGCGACGAGATCTATTTTCTCATGCCGACGCCGGAGATCACCCTGACGATGCCGGCCTATGTGAAGGATGCCGTGACGGTCACTTCCTATAACAGCGAAAACGGGAGCTTTTTTTACCAGTCCGGCCAGGGCTTTTCCAGGACCGGGGAGATCAAACCCGATCTGGCGGCGCCCGGGGTCTCGATCAGCACGGCGCAGGGCCCTTACAGCGGGAGCGCCCTGTCCGCGGCTCTGACGGCGGGCGCGGTGGCCCAGCTGATGCAGTGGTGCGTGGTGGAAGACAACGCGCCCTTCGTTTCCGGAAGGCAAATCCGGGGGTTTTTGAGCAGGGGCGCCAGAGAGGAAAGGGCGGACGAATACCCCTCCCGCCAGTGGGGATACGGACGCCTGGATATGAGGAAAACGTTCGATGAAATTGCGGGAAGAACTTTGTAAATCCATGGGATGCGCCTGGATCGCGGCAGGGGTTGCGGCCGCGGATCTCTGGCTGAAAAAAAGGGCGGAGCGCCGAAAGGAGAGCAGCCGCAACCGGGGCGCATTTTTGAATCTGGGACAGGAGCGCCCGGAGCTGGTGCGAGCCCTTTCGGCAGGGCTCACCGCCCTGGTATCGGCCCTGTTTTTGCGCACTCCGTTTCGGAAGGGGAGCCGGCTGAAAAAGGCGGGGCTGGCCCTCCTGCTGGGAGGGGCGGTTTCCAACACGTACGACCGGATCAAAAGGGGATATGTGGTGGACTACATCAGGCTGCGCACCGGGATTCCGGCGGTGGACAGGGTGGTGTTCAATCTGGCGGATTTCGCCGTCTTTCTGGGTTCTCTGCTCACCGCCCTGGGGGCGTGAGCGGGCGCGCGGGGACGGCCCGTCAGGTCTTCTGCAGCATCCGCCAGAGGGTTGTGCGGCTGATGCCCAGGCGTTTGGCCGTGGCGCTCTGATTGCCTCCCTCCTCCGCCAGGACCTGGCGCAGGATATCCAGATTGATTTCTTCCAGGGAGCGGTGCAGGTCCAGGGATGTGGACAGGGGCATGGCGGCGGGAAGCTCCCTGCGCAGCAGCCGGGAGACCTCCGGCGCCCTGATGTAAGGGGAATCCGCGGTGAAGACCAGCTCGTTCATGATCCGCTGGAACTGATCGTAGTTTCCCGGCCAGGAATAGGACTGCAGCTGCCGGATGCCCTCGGGCTCGATTCCCACCACCTCTTTGGCCAGCCGCATGTTGAGATTGCTGATATAAAGGCTGGCCAGATTTGGCATATCGTCCAGATGGGAGCGCAGGGGTTCGATCTCCAGAAGAAGGCAGGAAAAGGAATCCAGCACGCGGCGGCACCTGGCAGGGATGCTGCCGTCAGCTTCGTAACGGAAGGTGAAGAGCATCCGGTTTTTCACCGTCAGGTTCAGGTCCGTGATGATGCTGATGAGTTCCGCGAACTGAGCGTCCGAAAGGGCGCTCGTATTTTTGATGTAGATGGTGGTGCCGGTATCGGAAAAGGGGGAGTTGTTGTGTTCGGTCAAAAAGCTCCAGCCCCTGGGGCCGATGCGGGCGCAGTCGATGATGGCCAGCGGCTTGTTCTGCAGCCTGCTCTTGGCGTAGACGAGCCTGGCCAGGGGCTCCTTGCCGGTTCCCGTTTCGCCGAGGATGACCAGGGGGGCGGCGCTCTGGGCGTACTGATCCAGGGACATGCCCAGGGTCGCGGTGGAATGGGTGATGCCGTAGAAGCTGTTGAAGAAAATATCGAAGGCCTCTTCCCGGGAAATATAGCGGATCCCGTTTTTGGTCAGGGCCAGGGGGACCTTGCGGCAGTTGACGTAATAGACCACCCAGTCCCTCTGTTCGAAGACTTTGTGCAGGCCGTTGAGGACGTAGAGCAGGCCGGAGGATTCGTAATAGATTTTCTTTTCCCCGCATCCCGCCACGGAGGAGATGTTGGCGCGCATCTGTTCCATGACGGGCGCGGGGAAGGAGGAGGTTTTGGAAAAAAAGACGGCGCTGCCGGAAACGTCGAACGCCACCGCCGGCCATGGATGATCCTCCAGAACCATCCGGGAAAAGAGGAGGTCGGACTTCAGGCGCTCGTGGGACTGGGCGATCTGCACGGCGGCGTCGAAGGCCGATTCGATGCTCTCCGCCCCGGAAGCGATCAGGATGGAGGTCAGCCCGTACTGCTGGGCCAGGGAATTGGTGATCATGTCGCACAGGACCATGTGGCAGCCTTCTGCAAGCAGCTTCTTCAGGGTGTCCGCGGCCTCCCTCTCGTTGTGGATGGTGTGGATATCGATGTTGTACTGCAGCATGTCGCACAGGAAATGGGCGTTTTTCGTGATGGCGGGGAAACCCACCAGCGCGTATTTGTCGGTGTAGTTTTCCGCCAGCTTGATGGAACGGAAAATATCGTAAACGGACAGCGGGATGTCCACCACGGGAAAGGCTGTCCTGGCCCGGATCAGCTCCGCGGTGCCTCCCCGGGAAATGATCACGTCCAGGTCGCTCTCCGAATAGCGGGAGGCGATGGCCGCCCCGGCCTCCATATCCCCGATCAGCACATCCAGTTCGATATCCTCCCTTTGCGCCGCAGCCTGCTCCATCAGATTTTTGATCCCTTCATAGGGAGCGATTCCGAGTATGCGGATTTTTCTCACAAGATCCCCTCCTGGCCATGGCGAGATGCCATGGCATTTTTGTATGGTTTAATTTGAAATAATCATATCATAAAACAGCATATATTTCAATTATGAACAGATATGTTTCAAAACAAAACAAGAAAGCGGGAAAAATGCGCAAAAAACTGTTGCAATATGCAAAATTTATGGTAACATGTAACATATAAAAGAAAAGAACTGAAACAATTAGAAAAATACATGGAAAATGTTTCTAATTGAAACAAACGAGAGGAAGCACCTATGGTCAAGCTGCTGCTGATTGCGGATGACTTCACCGGGGCGCTGGATACGGGAATCCAGTTCGCCGAATATGGAGCCGCAACAAAAATGCTCACCTCTTCAGAAATTGAAGACGACCTGTGGAAGAACGATCGGATCGAAGTGCTGGTCGTGGACGCGGAGACGCGTCATCTCTCCGGGGACGACGCCTACCGCAGGGTGTATTATCTGGTGCGGAAGGCGGTGGAGGCCGGAGTTCCCCACATTTATAAGAAGACGGACTCCGCCCTGCGCGGGAACATCGGCAGCGAGCTGCGGGCGGTGCTGGAAGCTTCGGGAGAGCACTTCCTGCCGTTTATTCCGGCCCTCCCGGCCATGAACCGGATCACGGAAGGCGGAGTCCACTATATCGACGGAGTTCCCATCCACGAGAGCGCGTTCGGCAGGGATCCCTTCGAACCGGTGAAATCCCCGTACGTCAGGGATCTCTTCGCCAAAGAGGATATCCCGGTGAAGCTGTTTCACAAATCGGATAACTATCGGACGGATTTTTCCAGGGGGACCATCGGGATTTTCGACGCGCAGACGCAGGAGGATATCTGCCGGATCGCGGAGCACCTGAAACAGAAGTGCCAGCTTCGGTGTATGGCCGGCTGCGCGGGGTTCGCGTCCGTCCTGCCCTCCTATCTGGAAATCAGCAGGCGCGAGATGAGTTTCCCGAAGCTGAACCAGCCGCTTCTGATCGCCTGCGGAAGCGTCAACCCCATCACCAGGCGGCAGATCGAATACGGGGAGTCCCTGGGATATACCCGCGTGGTGATGACGCCGGAACAGCAGCTGGAAGAAAACTATCTGATCACCGAAGATGGGCAGAAGTGGCTGGCCGGATTCGAGGAATATTTCAAACGGAGCAACGTGGTGATGATCGATACCGGGATTTCCAATCCGGGGGCGGTTGAAGGCTACAGAAAACGCCACTGCATTCCGCTGGAGGAGGCCAGGGTGCGCATCGCGGACCGGATCGGCATTATCCTGCGGGAGCTGCTGGAACAGAACAGCCATCGGACGCTGATGATTATCGGAGGAGATACGCTGATGAGCTTCGTCAGTCAGGCAAACTGCAGGGAAATCGAGCCGGTGTGCGAGGTGGAGCCGGGAACCGTGCTCTCCTCCATGCGAATCGACGGGAAACAGATCTGGGTGATCACCAAATCCGGAGGGTTCGGAAAGGAAGAGCTGCTGCAGATGGTGGCGCAAAAGGTGGAGGCATAGGCCGCCGCGAAGGAATCGGAAAGAGATTGTGACAGGAGGCGCGACGATGTTGGAACGATATGAGCTGCGAATGCCAAAAAACGTATTTGCCGGGAAAAATTCCCTGGAAAAGATTGCGGAAATCGGAGCGAACTACAAAAAGGCCGCCCTGTTTACGGACCGGGGGATCCGGGCCGCAGGGCTTTTGGAAAAGCCGGAAAGCCTGCTGCGGCAGGCGGGGCTCGCCGTGGCGGTGCTGGATGACCTGCCGGCCGAACCCACCTGCGATCAGGCGCAGGAGATCGTGGAACGGTTTTGCGGGACGGGGGCGGATCTGATCGTGGCCGTGGGCGGCGGAAGCGTCATGGACATCGCCAAGCTGGCCTCCGTCTCCGCCCCGGAGGAATACGGCGTGCGCGACATGCTCAAAGACCCGCTCATCGGGAAAAAGCGGACGCCAACCCTGCTGATCCCCACCACGGCGGGCACGGGATCGGAAGCCACGCCCAACAGCATCGTCGCGGTGCCGGAAGAGGAGCTGAAGGTGGGGATCGTCAACCCGGCCATGCTGGCGGACTACGTGATCCTGGACGGGGAAATGATCCGCAGCCTTCCCGCGAAGATCGCGGCTGCCACCGGCCTGGACGCCCTGGCCCACGCCATCGAATGCTACACGTCCAAAAAGGCCAACCCGTTTTCGAACCTGTTCGCCATGGAGGCTCTGAAGCTGATTTTTGCGAATCTGGAACGGGCCTGCCTGGATCCGGATGCGCTGGATGCGAAAAACGGGATGCTGCTGGCCGCGTTTTACGGCGGGGTGGCCATCACGTCCTCCGGCACCACGGCGGTGCACGCCCTGTCCTATCCGCTGGGCGGGAAATACCACATCGCCCACGGCGTATCCAACGCGATCCTGCTACTCCCCGTCATGCGGTTTAACCGGGAAGCCTGCCTCGGGGAGTTCGGGGAAATCTACGACGCCCTGACCGGGATCGGGCTGACCGGAGGGGCTGCCGGGACGAAAGAGGAGAAGGCGGACTGGCTGCTGGGGCGGATGGAAGGGATTTTAAAAACCTTAAACGTTCCCGCCTCGCTGAAGGAGTTCGGCGTAGGGGAAGAGGATCTGGGAGCCCTGGTGGAAGCGGGGATGCAGGTGCAGCGGCTGCTGGTGAACAACCGGCGGCAGGTGACCCCGGCGGATGCCGAAAGGATTTACCGGGAAATCCTGTGAGCGCGGGCGGATTTTGAAGGAGAGGATCGGATATGAAGGAAATCAGAGGTGTGATCCCGCCCATCCTGACGCCGATGGACGAGGAAGAAAATATTGACGAAGCGGAGCTGCGCAATCAGGTCAACCGGCTGATCGACGCCGGCGTACACGGCATTTTCGCCTTCGGCACCAACGGGGAAGGCTATATCCTGTCGGAGGAGGAAAAGGAGCGGGTGCTGGAGATCGTCATCGAGGAGACGGCGGGCAGGGTTCTGGTTTACGCGGGGACCGGAGCGGTGAGCACCCGGGATACCATCCGCCTTTCGAAAAGGGCGAAGGATATGGGGGCGGACGTGCTGTCCGTCATCACCCCCTGGTTCGCGGCGGCCTCCCAGGAAGAGCTGATCGAACACTATACGGCCGTGGCCAAAGCGGTGGATCTGCCAATCGTCCTGTACAACATTCCGGCCCGGACGGGAAACGCCCTGACGCCGGCCTCGGTGGCGACGCTGGCCCGGGTGGACAACATCGTGGGAGCGAAGGACTCCAGCGGAAATTTCGACAACATGCTGCAATACATCGAAGGCACCAGAGGGATGGATTTCTCGGTGCTCTCGGGGAACGACTCGCTGATCCTCTGGAACCTTCTGGCAGGGGGAGCGGGAGGAATCGCGGGCTGCGCCAACGTGTTCCCCAAAAATATGGCGGGCATTTACGACGCCTTCGTTTCCGGCGACCTGGAACGGGCCAGGAAATATCAGGATAACATCCGTCCCTTCCGGAACTGTTTCCGGTACGGGAATCCCAATACCATCGTCAAGGAAGCCGTCTCCCTTCTGGGATATCCGGTGGGAAAATGCAGAAAGCCGTTCTGCCGCATCGGGGAAGAAGGGATGGAGGCGCTGAAAAAGACGCTGGACTGGTATCGGAAGGAGGGGATCGAATAGATGGAAGGCAAAAAAGAGGGCTTCCGGCCGCTGATCGGAATCACCATGGGGGATCCGGCGGGCATCGGGCCGGAGATCGCGGTGAAGGCGCTGGGCCGCCCGGAGCTGTATGAAAAATGCCGCCCTCTGGTGGTGGGCGACGCCAGGATCCTGCGGAGGGCGCTGGAATTTACGGGGAGGACGGACCTGAAGATCCGGCCCGTAAAAAGGCCTTCGGAAGGCGGATATGCGCCGGGGACCATCGACGTGCTGGATCTGCCCGTGGCGGATCCGGAGGAAATCGAGACCGGGAAAGTGTCCGCAGCAGCGGGGAACGCGGCGTTCGCCTGCGTGAAAGAGGTGATCCGGCTGGCGATGGAAAAGGAAGTGGACGCCACGGTGACCAATCCTCTGAACAAAGAGGCCATGAATCTGGCGGGACACCATTATTCCGGGCATACGGAAATCTATGCGCACTTTACGGGCACGAAACGATATACGATGATGCTGGCTCACCACGATCTTCGGGTGGTGCACGTTTCCACCCACGTATCCCTGCGGGAAGCCTGCGACCGGGTCAAAAAGGAGCGGATCCTGGAGGTGATCCGGATCGCGGACCAGGCCTGCCGCAGGATGGGGATCGAAACGCCGTCCATCGGCGTGGCGGGCTTAAACCCCCACTGCGGGGAAGGGGGCCTGTTCGGAAAAGAGGAGATCGAGGAGATCGCTCCGGCGGTGCGGGCCGCCCGGAAGGAAGGGATCCGGGCCGAAGGGCCGGTCCCGGCGGACACCGTTTTTTCCAAAGCCAGGGGCGGCTGGTACGACTGCGTGGTGGCCATGTACCACGACCAGGGGCATATCCCGCTGAAGGTTGTGGGGTTTGTATACGACGAAGCGCTGGGAAAATGGGGCGCGGTGGAAGGGGTCAACATCACCCTGGGGCTGCCGGTGATCCGGACCAGCGTGGATCACGGAACCGCCTTCGACCAGGCGGGCACGGGGGAAGCCAGCGAGCTGAGCCTGATCAATGCCATCGATTATGCGATCAGTTTCGCTCTGGGCGAAAACTGTAACCATAATGACACCAGGAAACAGGAACCGAACACAAAGGAGGTAAGAGAATGAAAAAGAGAGTAGTATCCGTCATTCTGGCGGCGGCGCTGGTGAGCAGCGCGCTGGCCGGCTGCGGAAATTCCGGGACCGGCGGGCAGGCCGCGGCGACGAACGAAGGGGAAAGCGCGGCGCAGACGGAAGCGGAAGAGGGAAGCGGCGAAGAAGCGGCCGTTTCCGGGGACAACAGCTACACCATGTTCATGAGAAACACTTACGTGGACTGGATCGAAGAGCTGAAATGGTACGATGCGGCCGAAGAGGCCACGGGGATCCATGTGGAATACGTGGAGGGGCCCGACGACTTCAACGACGTCTACGCGGAGGTGGACCAGAGGATCATTTCCAACACCCTGCCCGACGCGGTGATGACGAAGCTGGCCCAGACCAACGTATACGGCCCGCAGGGCGCTTTCGTGGACCTGGCGCCCTATATCGAAAAGTATGCGCCCAACCTGCAGAAGTACATCGACGACAACCCCGACTACAAAGCGCTGGTGACCGATGAAAACGGGGCCATCTACGGGCTCGTGAAGGAATCCCCGATCTTCGGCGATTTCCTGGGATACCGGGTGGACCATCTGGAAAAGGCCGGAGTGGACGCCGAATCCATCCGGACCGTGGACGACTTCACCGAGGCGATGCGCACGCTGAAAGCGTACTATGGAGCGGACAACCCGAACTATTATCCCCTGACCGGACGGGAATGGGCGGTCCGTTTCGGGGCGTGGTTCGACTGCCTGAGCACGGTTTCCGCCACGGAATCCCACGGCATCTATTACGCTCCCCACTTCAAGGATTTTTCCTTCGACATCATGAACGACAACTGCTATACCATGGTGGAAACCATGAAGACCTGGTTCGACGAAGGGCTGATCCAGCCCCAGTTCGCTGCGGGAACGTTCACGGAGGGCGACTGGGAAGCCGACATGATCAACGGCAACGGCACGTTCTTCTATGATTACTACAACCGCGCGGAGTGGTTCATGACCAACGGCGGCCCCGACGCGGATCCGGACTACCAGATGGACGTTCTCGGGAACTTCGTGGACGCGGACGGCAAGCTGCTGCAGGCGGCGGGCACCTGCAAATACAACGAGGAATGCGTGACCGCCATCAACGCCAACTGCAGCGAAGAAAAAATCAGGACGATCCTGACCTTCATCGACTATTTCTACAGCGAAGAGGGGATCACCCTGGCCAACTACGGCGTGGAAGGGGAGAGCTTCGAAGTGGCGGAAGACGGCTCCAAAGAGTTCATCGTGGACTATGCGACGGAGGAATCCACTCCCGCGGGCGAGAAGAGATGGTCCTTCTTAAGCGACAGATTTACGGTGTGCAAACCCGTTGACAACGATGCGTTCTTTCAGTGGAACGGCGAGCTGATCGCCAACGCGTGCGCGAAATATATGGACGAAGAGCACGTGCGCACCGGCATGAACCTGAAGTATACGTCGGAGGAGTCGGAAGAGCTGGCCAGCCTGGTGGCGACCGTATTCGACGCGGAAATCGCGGGAATCGTTTCCTTCGTGACCGGGAATAAGGAGCTGACGCCCGACACCTGGAAGGCGTTCCAGGATGAGATGAACGCCCTGGGGCTGTCCAGAATCGAAGAGCTGCAGGCGGAAGCGTACAGAAACACTTACGGGGAATGAGTTGAACCGGCCCGCCGGCCGTGTCCCAAAGGCCGCTGCCTGTCAGTCAGGCGGCGGCCTTTCGAAGAACGGGAATCAAAATTTCTGGCGTCGGGGAAAGGAGAGAACAATCATGTCCGCAATGAGAAAAAAAGCGCCTGCGTTTCCGAAGAAGAGCGGAAGTCTGCCGCAGCGCTTTGTGAAAGACATCAGGAGAAACTGGATCATATATTTGCTGTTGCTCCCCGGCCTGCTGAGCCTGGTCCTGTTCAAAATCGGGCCGGTGGGAGGAATGGTGATCGCGTTTGAGGATTTCAGCGCGTTTCAGGGCATATTCGGCAGCCCCTGGGTGGGGCTGGAGAATTTCGTCCGGATTTTTCAGGATCCCTATATTCCGAAGGTGGTGGTCAATACGATCATTCTGGCGGTGCTGTCCATCGTGGTGGTGTTTCCGATCCCCATCATCTTCGCCCTGTTTTTGAACGAGGTCAGGCAGAAATGGGTCAGGAGCACCGTGCAGTCGCTGAGCTTCCTCCCATACTTCATTTCGGCGGCGGTCATGGTCAGCGTGCTCTACACCATGCTGTCCCCCACGTCGGGGATCGTGAACAACATCATCCGCGCGTTCGGAGGGGACGCGGTGAATTTTATGGCGAAACCGGGATGGTTCCGGCCGCTCTACGTCCTTCTGGAGGTGTGGCAGACGTTCGGATACTCCGCGATCATCTATATCGCCGCGATGATGAACATCGACCCCTCCCTGTATGAGGCGGCGGAAGTGGACGGGGCGAACCGGTGGGACAAGATGTTCCGGATCACGCTCCCGTGCATTTCCACATCGATTATCGTCATGCTGATCATCAGCGTGGGAAATATCTTTACGGTGAATCTGGACAGGATCCTGCTGATGTACAACCCCAGCGTGTACGATACCGCGGATGTGATCCAGACCTACGTATACAGGATCGCGTTCGAGTCGAAGGGATTTCCGGATTACAGCTACGGCACGGCCGTCAATATCCTCAAATCCGTGATCGCCTTTATCCTGGTGACGGCGGTCAACAGGCTGGCGGATAAATTCGCGGAAGCCAGGCTGTTTTAGAAGGGAGGGAACGAACATGAAAACGGGAAAAAAGAAACTGCAGCTGTTTGAAATCGTCAACAACGCGATCCTGCTTCTGGTCGCCCTGATCTGCATCTATCCCTTCCTCTATGTATTTTTTATCGCCTGCAGCGACGGCACATTCCTGCAGAGGGGGGAAGTGACCTTCCTGCCCAAAGGCTTCCACCTGGAGGCGTTTGGCTACATCATGGGCAATACGAAGTTCCACGTATGGACGGGCCTGCGCAACTCCTTCCTTTACACGGCGGCGGGGACGGCGGTGTCCATGGCGATCACCTACGTCACCGCGTACGTGCTCTCCAGGGAGCGCCTGAAGGGCAGGTATTTCCTGATGGGCGCGTTCATCATCACCTGGGTGTTCGACGCGGGCATCATCCCGCAGTATATCGTGTATAATCAGTTCGGATTCATCGACAATCCGCTGGTCATGATCATCCCGGGAGCCATCAACACCCAGTTTCTGATCATCACGAAGACCTTTATCGAGGGCATCCCCAGGGAACTGGAGGAAGCCGCCTTCGTGGACGGGGCCAACGATTTGACGATCCTGACGCGGGTCTTTGTGCCGCTTTCCAAAACGATCCTGGCCACCATCGGCACGTTTTACGCGGTTTCGATCTGGAATCAGTATCTGATCCCCCAGATCTATCTGAAATCGGAAAATCTGAAGGTCATCCAGCAGGTGCTCAAGGACGTGGTCATCGGCGGCGAGCAGACCAGCACCGCCTTTCAGAACGTAATCGTCAACGGGGTCACCTTAAACCAGCAGAACCTGAAGTCGGCGGCCATCTTCATCGCCATGCTTCCCATCGTGCTGGTCTATCCTTTCGTGCAGAAGTATTTCAAGAAGGGGATCATGATCGGGGCCGTGAAGGGCTGAACCCGCCCGGCGTTTTGCAAGGCGCATTTCAAAGGCGCATTTCATAAGAGGAAAGGATGTTGCGACATGAGAGAATACATCGAACTGAATACCCTGCAGGAAGACGGCAGGCTGTACCATAACAATTTGCTGGACACCGTGGAGGCGCTGATCCCCAATCAGTTCGACAGCGTGCACGCGGCCGACCTGCTGGAGCTGCCTGACGGGGACCTTCTGGCCTGCTGGTTTGCCGGCAGCGACGAGGGAAACGCGGACATCAGCATCGCGGTTTCCAGGCTCAGGGCGGGGGAAAGCCGGTGGAGCGCGGGGGAGATCGTTTCGGACGACCCCTCCCGTTCCGAGCAGAACCCGTCCCTGTTCCTGGCGCCCGACGGGGAAATCTGGCTGATGTACACGGCCCAGACCTCCCGGACGCCGGAGGACCGGCCGAATTTCAACCTGCAGTATACGGCGGAAATCCGCCGCAAGATCTCCCGGGATAACGGTTATACGTGGGGGCCCACGGAAACCGTGTTTTCCCGCCCGGGCTCCTTCTGCCGGCAGAAGATCCAGGTGCTTTCCAGCGGGAGATGGGTGTTCGGAAACTGGATCTGTTTCCCGGACGAAACGAGGAACGGCAGCGACGTGACGGTGGTGCAGATTTCCGACGATCAGGGGAAAACCTGGCGGGGTGTGGAAGTGCCCGACAGCGCGGGGAGAGTCCACGCCAATCTGATCGAAACGGCCCCGGGGAAGCTGACGGCCCTCTTTCGGAGCCGTTTCGCGGACAACATTTACATCGCTTACAGCGAGGACGACGGGGAGACATGGACGAGACCGGAGCGCACCTGCCTGCCCAACAACAATTCCTCCATCTCCGCCATCCGCCTGCAGAGCGGCAGCCTGGCGCTGATTTACAACCCGGTCCGGTTTAACGACAATACGTCGCGGACGGTCTGGCCCCATCAGCGCTGTCCGGTGACCTTCGCCATTTCCGACGACGGCGGGAAGACCTGGCCCTACAGGCGGGTCATCGAGCCGGGCGAAGGGTTTACGGGGGAATACAACGACATCAACAACCGCCGGTACGAGTATCCGGTGATGATGCAGTCGAAGGACGGAAAGATCCACGCCGCCTACAGCTGGGGAAACCGCCGCTGCGTGAAATACGTCTGCGTGGACGAAGCGTGGATCCGGGGCGAAAAGGCGCTCCCGGGCGCGGAAGGGGATCCGGGGATGCCCTGCCAGAGATGGTGAGGCGGGGGAAAAAGGCCATCGAAACAGTGGAAAAATGACGGGCAGCCTGCGCGCGCCGTGGATAACGGCGGCGCAGGGCTGCTCTTTTATACGCCAGGAAAGTTCCTTTCCTGGCGTATAAAAGAGACGCTCCGCTGAGGATGCGCACTCGCGCGCAGGGAATATTGTTGCCCGAAGGCAACCGCGCTCGGCGCGAGTGTGCACAGGCGTATATATGCGCCTTAGAGCACACTATTTTGAAAGAACGGGAAGATATTTCCGGTTTTTATCAAAAAATTTGAGGAAGGAAAACCGGAGAACGATGCACAAAAAGCGGCGGGGTGTGATATAATCAGGATAGTTTTGAAGCGACAGGAGAGAAGGAGGCGGTTGATATAGGCATTTATCTGAACAGCTCCGGCGCGTTCACGCTCTTTCAAAATGAAACTGCAAAGCCTTATTTTGTGGATAAGTCTTTGATTTTGAAAGAACTCATTCCCATGGTGCAGGCGGGGAGCAGCTACATTTGCATTACGAGGCCGCGGCGGTTTGGAAAGACGGTTACGGCCAATATGATCGCCTCCTTTTTCTCGAAAGGGGAGGACAGCCGCGCGCTTTTTGACGGGCTTAAGATCTCGGAGTTTGAAGGCTATGGCTCCGGCATCAATCAACACAATGTGATCCATATTCAGCTGAACGAAACGCCGGCTGACTGCCGTTCCTGGAAGCGCTATATTTCCAGGATCTGCGACAGGCTGCTGCGGGATCTGAAACGCGCCTATCCGCAGATCGAGTATGGGCCGGATGATGCGGTATGGGATGTTCTGAAGGAGATTTATGAATTTTGCGGAGGGGAAAAATTTGTTTTCGTTTTGGATGAATGGGATTACATTTTCCACCGCGATTATATGAGCGGACAGGACAAGCGGGAATATCTTGCGTTTTTGCGCAATTTGCTCAAGGATAAACCCTATGTGTCCATGGCGTATATGACAGGGATCCTGCCGATAGCGAAATACTCCAGCGGCTCCGAACTGAATATGTTTCTGGAATATACGATGGCATCGGAAGAGCGCTTTGGCGGGTATTTCGGCTTTACGGAATCGGAAGTGGATCAGCTCTTTTATGAACGGTATTTGAAGATTGAGAAGAAACCGCAGATTGCCAGGGAGGAATTGAGAAACTGGTATGACGGCTATCATACGAAGGCAGGGGAGCGGGTGTACAATCCCCGCTCCGTAGTGGCGGCTCTCGTGAATAACAATCTGGGAGATTACTGGACGAGTTCCGGACCGTATGATGAGATCTATTATTATATTGAAAAGAATGTGGGCGATGTGAGGGACGATCTGGCGCTGATGGCAGCGGGAATTCCGGTCGGCGCCAAAATCCGGGAGTACGCGGCAACTTCCATGAAACTCCGGACCAGAGACGAGATCTTTTCCGCCATGGTAGTCTACGGATTTTTGAGCTATAACAACGGGCTCGTTTCGATCCCAAACCGGGAATTGATGAACAAATTTGACGATATGCTGCGCAAGGAACCTTCGCTGGGGTATGTGAACCGCCTGGCCAGGGAATCGGAACGGATGCTGAAGGCTACGTTGTCCGGCGATACGGAGACGATGCTCGAAATTCTGGAATATGCGCATGATTCGGAAGTGCCGCTGTTGAGCTTAACGATGAGACCGAGCTGACGGCGGTGGTGAATCTGGTTTACCTGTCGGCCCGGGACACATACCGGGTAGAACGGGAAGACAAGGCCGGGACCGGCTATGTGGATTTCATCTTCTATCCGGAGATCAGGGGCGCGGACGGAATTATTCTCGAACTGAAAGTGGATCATGGGCCGGAGGAAGCGATCGCCCAGATCAAGAAGAAAAAATATGCCCTGCGTTTTTTGGGAAAACTGGGAGAAGAACAAAAATATACGGGACGGATTCTGGCGGTGGGAATCGGATATGACAGAAAGACGAAAAAGCACAGCTGCCGGATAGAAGTTCTGCGATAACAGGGAGGCAAACTTTATGGAACGGATCAAAAGAAGCGTGACGGAACTGATCGGGCATACCCCGCTGCTGGAGCCGGTGAATTATATGGCTGCAAAAGGAATTAAAAATGCAAGAATTCTTGCAAAGATGGAATATCTGAATCCCGCGGGCAGCGTAAAGGACCGGGCGGCGCTGGGGATGATCGAGGACGCGGAGCGGCGGGGGCTGCTGGCGCCCGGCGGGGCCATCATCGAGCCCACCAGCGGGAACACGGGCATCGGCCTGGCCTGCGTGGCTGCGGCCCGGGGCTATCGGGCGATTTTCGTGATGCCGGAAACCATGAGCGAGGAGCGCAGGGCGATGCTGAAGGCCTATGGGGCGCAGGTGGTGCTCACTCCAGGAGCGGAGGGCATGGGCGGAGCCATCCGCAGGGCCAGGGAACTGGGGGAGGAGATGGAGGGCTCCTTCCTTCCGGGACAGTTTGAAAACGCCGCCAACGCCGACGCGCATTACAGGACCACAGGGCCCGAAATCTGGGAGGACGCGGACGGGAAGGTGGATCTGTTCGTGGCCGGCGTGGGATCCGGCGGAACCATCACGGGAGTCGGGCGCTATCTCCGGGAGAAAAATCCGGGGATCCGGATCGCGGCCGTGGAACCCTTCGGCTCCCCCGTGCTCTCCGGCGGACAGGCGGGCCCCCACGGACTTCAGGGAATCGGCGCCGGGTTCGTCCCGGATCTGCTGGATACCTCCGTCTATGACGAGGTGATCCGGGTAAAGGAAGAGGACGCCTTCCGGGAAGGGCGGCTCTTCGCCCATACGGAGGGGATTTTAAACGGCATCAGCTCCGGCGCGGCCCTGTACGCAGCCGCCCTGCTGGCCGGGCGGGCGGAAAATGAGGGAAAGAACATCGTCGTCCTCCTGCCGGATTCCGGGGACCGATATCTGTCCACTTCGTTATTTACAGATCAGAACTGACTGTGCTATGATTAGAACGATCGACAAATGGAACGTTGTCCGCCTGCTGCGGACATCCGAACGGAGTGAGAGCCCAGATGGAACCAATGATAAAAATTGAGAACGTGAGTAAGACCTTCCGGGGAAAAGAAAATTCGGTGGAGGCGCTGAAGGGGATCTCCCTGGAGATCGGGGCCGGGGACATTTACGGCATCATCGGCATGTCCGGAGCGGGCAAGAGCACCCTGGTGCGCTGCCTGAATTTCCTGGAGCGGCCCACGGAGGGGACGGTGTATGTGGAGGGGAAGGACCTCTCCGCCATGAGCGAACGGCAGCTGCGCGGGATGCGCTCCCGGGTGGCCATGATTTTCCAGCATTTTAACCTGCTGATGCAGAGGACCGTTCTGGACAACGTCTGCTTCCCCCTGGAAATCGCGGGCGTCTCCAAAAAAGAGGCCAGGGAAAAGGCGAGGAAATATCTGGAGATCGTGGAGCTTTCGGATAAGGAAAAGGCCTATCCGGCCCAGCTGTCCGGCGGACAGAGGCAGCGGGTGGCCATCGCCAGGGCTCTGGCCATGGATCCCAAAATCCTTCTGTGCGACGAGGCGACCAGCGCCCTGGATCCCACCACCACCCGCTCGATTCTGGCCCTGTTGAAGGAAATCAACCGGGAATACGGCATCACCATCGTGATCATCACGCACTCCATGGAAGTGGTGCAGGAAATCTGCACCCGGGTGGCCATCATCGACGCCGGCGTCCTGGCCGAGAGCGGGACCGTGGAAGAAGTTTTCGCTTCTCCCAAATCGAAGGCGGCCAAACGGCTGGTCTTCCAGGGGGAGCGGAAGGTTGCGCTGATGAAGAGCAGGCGCTGCATCCGCATCGTCTTTACGGAAAATTCTTCCTTCGAACCGGTCATCGCCAATATGGTCCTGGAGTGCAGGGCCAGCGTCAACATCCTGCTGGCGGACACGAAGGATATCGGAGGGATCGCCAGAGGGCAGATGGTCCTGCAGCTGCCCGAGGAGGAACAGACGGCGGAGAAGATGATCGCCTATCTGAAGGAAAGAAATCTTGCGGTGGAGGAGTTGACGGATTATGTTGAATAGCGCTGAAATTTCCATGCTGCTGGAGGCCACGGGGGTTTCCGTCTATATGACGCTGGCATCCACCCTGATGGCCTATGTGATCGGGCTGCCGGTGGGCATTTTGCTGGTGGTCTGCGCGCCCGGGGGCTTAAAGCCGAAGGCGGTTTTGCATAAGGTGCTGGATATCGTGGTGAACATCACCCGTTCCATCCCGTTTCTGATCCTGATGCTGCTGGCCACCCCGCTGGCCCGTCTCATCACCGGGAAATCCTACGGAGCCAACGCCACGATCATTTCCCTGACCCTGGCGGCGGCGCCGTTCATCGCCAGGCTGGTGGAATCTTCCCTGCTGGAGGTGGACCGGGGGGTGATCGAAGCCGCGCAGAGCATGGGCGCAGGCACCTTTGCCATCGTGAGAAAGGTGCTCATCGGAGAAGCCAGGGTTTCCCTGATCGTGGGTTCCACCATCGCCCTGGGGACCGTGCTGGGATATACGGCCATGTCCGGCGCCATCGGAGGCGGAGGCCTGGGCGACGTGGCGATCCGCTACGGCTATTCCAGGTGGGATACCAGAATCCTGCTGGCTACGGTGGTGCTGCTGGTCATCCTGATGCAGCTGATCCAGTTCGCGGGCACAAAATTATCCAGAAAACTGGACAGGCGCCTGACCGGATGAACGGCGGCGCCTGTCTGGCATAGATTTTTATCAAAACAGGAGCCGCCGCCCTGCGCGGCGGGAAGAGGAGGAACATTATGAAAAAGAGAGCACTGGCACTGGTATGCGCGCTGACCTTCGGCGCGCTGACACTGACCGCATGCGGCGGTTCGGCAGAGACGCCGGCTGCCGCGCCGGCGGAAACTCAGACCGCGGCGGAGGGCGCAGCCGCAGAGGCCGGGCCGGCGGAGAACGCGGAAACGGAAGCGGGACAGACCGCGGCGGAGGCTGACGGGACGGAAGAAAAGGGCACTGTCACGGTTGCGGCGACCCCCGTTCCCCACGCGGAAATCCTGGAAGCGGCCAAACCGATGATGGAAGAAAAGGGCTGGACCCTGGAAGTGGTGGAATTTACGGACTATGTGCAGCCCAATGAAGTGGTGGAGAGCGGCGACATCGACGCCAACTATTTCCAGCACATCAACTACATGGAAAGCTACAACGAAGAAAAGGGTACCCACCTGATCAGCGCGGGGGAAATCCATTATGAACCCCTGGGGATCTATCCCGGCAAGGAAACGGATTTGAACAACATTTCCGACGGAGCGGAAATCGCGGTGCCCAACGATACCACCAACGAGGGCAGAGCGCTGCTGCTCCTGCAGGAAAACGGCCTGATCACCCTGGATCCGGAAGCGGGAATCACCGCCACGGCCATGGACATCACGGAGAACCCGCATAACTTAAAGATCGTGGAACTGCAGGCGGAGCAGGTGGCCCGCACCCTTCCCGACGTGGCCTTCGGCGTGATCAACGGCAACTACGCCCTGCAGGCCGGACTGTCCACCGCTGATGCGGTGGCGCTGGAAACCGCGGATTCCGAAGCGATCCAGCAGTATGTGAACGTCATCGCCGTCAGGGAAGGCAATGAGACCAACGAGGGGGTTCAGGCGCTGGTGGAAGTGCTCAAGTCCGATGAGATGAAGGCCTTCATCAACGACACCTATCAGGGATCCGTCGTCCCTTACGAAGAGTAATTCCGGTTTCATCATGGGAGACGGCAGAATTGCGGAAAAGAACCGGCGGGACTGGAACAGCTATGCAGGGGAATGGGCGAAGCGGAATCATTCCGACGAAATGCTCTCTCCTGTTTTGCGGGATCCGGCAAAAGCCTTTCATCCTGCGGTCTGGGGTTTGCTGAGAAAGAACTTTTCGGACTGGAGTACAAAACGGATCTGCGTGCCGTCCAGCGGGGACAACCTTGCGGTATTCGCCTTCGCCCTCCTGGGAGCGAGTGTGACTTCGTGCGATATCTCGGAAAATCAGCTTTCCAATGCCAAAAAGATTGCGGACCGGGAAGGGATCGGACATTCCATCGAATGGATCCGGACGGATAGCATGAAGCTGGACGGCGTAGCGGACGGAGCATATGATCTGGTCTACACGTCCAATGGCGTTCATGTGTGGTTGGATGATCTGAACGCCATGTATCAAAATGTGTACCGGATTTTAAAACCGGGCGGATGGGACGTGATTTTTGAGAAGCATCCTTTTACACGTCCTTTCGATGAAGGGGGGAATCCGGTGAAATCCTACGATTCCATCGGCCCCTTTGAGGACGAATATTCGGTGAATTTTCACTGGAGGATGCAGGATATCTTCAATGCCGTGATGGATGCGGGAATCCGGCTCTGCCATCTGGAAGAGATGTGTGAGGAAAAGGATTCCCCGGGATTGCCGGAGTGGTTTTGCCTGATGGGAATGCGCCCGGAACTGAAAGTACAAAGGGGATGCCGCACAACCGGTACTCTGTAGCGATCTACAGGGTTTCCGGTCTGTGCGGCATCCCCTTTGGCCCGTTATCGGCCGTTATATCCCTTCAGGACATCGCTCCGGCTCCCGCTCTCCTCAGAGCTGCCTTCCGCCTGCGAAGAATCCGCCGCATGGCTTAAGGTCAGGGACACTGTTTTATCCACGTAGCCGCCGTCCCCCATGGTCTTTAAGGCCACCTCCACGGTTTCACCGGCGGAGTAATACTGCAGCAGTTCCTGCAGCTGCTGGATGTCGGTGATCTCCCTGCCGTCGAAGGCCGTGATCACGTCGCCCTGCCGGATTCCGGCCTCAGCGGCGCCGCTGCCCTCCGTGACTTCCGCCACGTAGACGCCCGCAGGGATATCATAGGCCTGATTGATGGCCTCGTTCACCGTGATGCCGGTGATGCCGATGCTGGATTTCTCGGCGTCGGATACTTTGGTGCGGGTGGTCTCGTTCATCAGCGTTTCGATGATATCGGAAACTCTGGAAACGGGGATCGCGTATCCCATTCCTTCCACCTCGGTGCTGGCCAGCTTCGCGGAGTTGATTCCGACCACTTCTCCGTTCATATTGACCAGGGCTCCGCCGCTGTTGCCGGGATTGATGGCGGCGTCGGTCTGAATATAGGTGGGAAGCTCTTCGGAAGAGGTGCTGACCGCGCTGACCTCCGTCTGCAGGGTGCGGTCCGTGGCGCTGACGATGCCGGTGGTGACGGACTGCCCGTAGCCCAGGGCGTTGCCGATGGCCACCACCTGTTCGCCCACCTTCAGGGCATCGGAATCGCCGATGGTCGCGATCTGGATCTGGGACAGGGTATCCTCCGAAAGATTCTCCAGCGGGATGGCGATGACCGCCAGATCGTTGTCAGGATCCGCGCCCTTCAGATTCGCTTCATAGGCCTGATTGTCGATGAAGCAGGCGGAAAGCGTATCCGCGTTCTCCACCACGTGATAGTTGGTCACGATCAGGAGCTCGCTGTCATTTTCCCCGATGACGATACCGGAACCGCAGCTCTCGGTTTCCTGGGTCTGTATCTGACCGCCGTATCCGAACATGCTGAAGTAATTCTGCACTTCCTGGACGGAACGGTTGGTGATGGATACGATGGAGGGCATCACCGCGGACGCGATGTCCGACACGTCCATGCTGCCCCTGTTTTCGGACTGCGCCGTGGAGGTGGCGGTCACCAGGCTGCTGGAAGAAGCCGAAGCGCTTTCCGGGCCCGCGTCCGGAACGCTCTCCGGCTGCGTCTGGAAGCTGTCGGGCGTATAGCCCGCGGCGTAGTTGATTCCCAGAAAAGTTCCGGAGGCCACGCCGCCGAACAAAACGGCGCTGAGCGCGATGGCGCCCGCCTTTCTGGCGATCCGGCCGGCCTTCCGGCGCCCGCCGCGCCGCCCTCCGCCCTGTGGAGCCCGCGCATCGCCGTTTTCGCGGTGATTTTCATAATGATAAGCCTGGCTGGTATTTTCGAAGCTGTTTTCGCTTCCCTGATTGAAGTTCGTATATTCTGACATCGTTGAAATCCCCTTTCTCAACTTCGCTCAATGAATCTTTTTTTTGTTTTCCTGTTTCCATGCCTGTAGTATAGAAAGAATTTGTGACGGAATTATTTTGAGATTGTGATGATTCTGTGCTGAAAATGAGGAGATTTTGTGTTCTTCGGAGCGCTTTGGGCGCGGCAGCCGGGCGCGCCGCGGCTTTCGATGTAAAAAGTGACGAAAAGTCATGGAAATGTCACAATTTATTCACAAAAAATGTATGGATTTGGCAAAGTATGTCAATTGACAAAAGATCATGTCGGTGTTATAGTAGTCCCTGTAGTTAATATTTTTGTAATAAATGTAACAAATGAGGAACGATCTGTTCGGAGGAGTCTATGAATCGAAATCGGAAATTGACGAAAGTAACGGTATGCGCGGTCGCGGCAGCGATGATGCTGACTGGAAGTTCGTTTCATACGGACGCAACGTCGACTGTGGCTTCGTTCCTTCCGGCGGCTGGATTGGGACTTACTCTCGGAGAGGGGACTTCCATCGCGGTGATCCGCGAGGACGTGAAGAAGCGGAAGGCGGCGCTGAAGGAGAAGGAAGAGACGAAATCCTCCGAAACGGAAACCGCTTTTTCTATAGAAGAAACGGAAGAGACCACGGAAGAGGAGACCGTTTCCGAAAGCGGAACGGAATCTTCTGAAGAAACTGCGGATACGAAGGAATCTACGGAAACCGCGGAGTCCGGCGGCACGGAGACCGGCGGGCCCGTGAAGGAGACGGAGACTGAGGCAGCGGGCGAGACGGAGAGCCGGAAGGAGACGGAGAGCGAATCGGAGACCGAAAGCCCGTCCGAGTCCCCGGCGGAGACCGAATCCCCGAAGGAGTCCGAAGCGGAAACCGGATCGGAGACTCAGAAGGAAACGGAGAGCGAAAGCCGGACCGGGGAATCTTCCGAAAAAGAAACCGAAACGGAAAACGAGACGGAGATCGTCGAAGCGATAGAGCCTGTGATCCGCGAGCCGGAGACGAAGGTTTCCGAAGAGGAGCAGGAAGAAAAGAAGGAAGAAGAGACGCTGATCATCGCGCAGGTCAACGATTACGTGAACATCCGTAATACCCCCGGGACGGACGGGGAAATCGTCGGAAAGCTCTATGACGATTCCGTGGGCACGCTGATCGAAGAAGCGGCGGACGGCTGGTACAGGGTGAAATCCGGCAGCGTGGAAGGCTACGTGAAGGCGGAATATTTCAAGACCGGGGACGAGGCGAAGCGGATCGCGGATGAGGTCGGCAACAAGATTGCGGTGGTCAATACCCAGACGCTGAAGGTGCGGACGGACGCGAGCCTGGACGCTTCCGTGCTGGGGCTGATCCCCATGGGCGAAGAGCTGACGGTGCTGGAAGAGAAGAACGGCTTCGTCAAGGTGAGCATCGAAGAAGGCGACGGCTGGGTTTCCAAAGATTACGTGGACGTGGAGATCGAGTATGTGACCGCAGAATCCATCGAAGAGGAACGGGCCCGCCTGGAAGAGGAAGAACAGGCCAGAGAAGAAGCGAGAAAAGCGGCGAAGGCTGCGGAAGAAAAGCTGAGACAGGAAGAGCAGAAGAGACAGGAGCAGGAAGCGGCGGCGCAGGAGGATTCCGGCGCGCAGCAGGAGGAAGCGGCTCCGGAACAGGAAGAAGAACAGAAGAAGGAGACGGTGAGCGCCCCGAAGGTTTCCTCCGACGGAAGCTTGGGCTCCGCGGTGGCCAGCTATGCCACGCAGTTCGTCGGCAACCCTTACGTTTACGGCGGGACGAGCCTGACCAACGGCGCGGATTGTTCCGGATTCGTCATGAGCGTCTATAAGAACTTCGGCGTATCCCTGCCCCACTCCTCCTCGGCGGACCGGCACGTGGGATATGCGGTGGGAAGCCTTGCGGAAGCGCAGCCCGGGGATCTGGTCTGCTACTCCGGACATGTGGGCATTTACATCGGCGGCGGGCAGATCGTCCACGCCAGCACGGCGGCCACGGGCATCAAGATTTCCAACGCGGATTACAGAAATCCCGTAGCCATCCGCAGAATTTTCTGATCGAAAAGCGGGCATACCGGCGGAGCGATATTCTGAGTTATCCTTGCGGCATAAAAATCCTGAAAGAGGGATTTTTATGCCGCTTTTGTTTCGCGGCCGGCTATGCTATACTGAAACATGAAAAACGGCAACCGCAGGAAATGACGGGAAAGGAGAGACGATGATGGAAGCGGGAACGATTTTGAGTGAGAGGATAGACAGCCTGACGGAAGGGAGGACGGCGCTGGGGATCGAGTTTGGATCCACCCGGATCAAGGCGGTCCTGATCGACGACACCCATACGCCCCTGGCGGCGGGGAGCCATGACTGGGAAAATCGCCTGGAAAATCAGATCTGGACGTACAGCCTGGAGGATATCTGGAGCGGGCTGCAGGACAGCTACCGGAAGATGGCCGAATCGGTCCGGCAGCAGTACGGGGTGGCCCTTACCCGGATCGGAGCCATGGGATTTTCCGGCATGATGCACGGCTACATGGCTTTCGATGAGGCGGGACAACTGCTGGTCCCGTTCCGCACCTGGAGAAATACCATGACGCAGGACGCGGCGGCGCGCCTGACCCGGGAGTTCGGATTCCAGATTCCCCAGCGATGGAGCATCGCCCATCTGTATCAGGCCGTCTTAAACGGGGAGGAGCATGTGGGACGGATCGCGTATCTGACCACGCTGGCGGGATATATCCACTGGAAACTGACCGGAGAAAAGGTTCTGGGCATCGGGGAGGCCTCCGGGATGTTCCCCATCGATCCGGAGAAAAAGGATTACGATGCGGCCATGCTGGATAAGTTCGACGCGCTGACGGCGCAGAAGGGATATCCCTGGAAGATCCGGGAAATCCTGCCCCAGGTGCGGGTGGCGGGAGAAGAAGGGGGCGTTCTGACGGAGGAAGGGGCCGCCCTTTTGGATGAGACGGGAGCGCTGGAGGCGGGGATCGCCGTCTGCCCTCCGGAGGGGGATGCCGGCACGGGCATGACGGCCACGGACAGCGTGGCGAAGCGGACGGGCAACGTTTCCGCCGGAACCAGCGTATTTTCCATGGTGGTCCTGGAAAAACCGCTGTCGGCCCTGCATCCGGAAATCGATCTGGTGACCACGCCCTGCGGGGATCCGGTAGCCATGGTGCACTGCAACAACTGCACCTCGGACTTAAACGCCTGGGTGGGACTCTTTTCCCAGTTCGCCACCCTTCTGGGAGAAAAGCGGGATGCGGGGGAACTCTTTTCCCTGCTCTACCGAAAGGCGCTGGAAGGGGAACCCGATTGCGGCGGGCTGATGGCCTTCAACTACTTTTCCGGGGAACATATCACGGGATTTGAGGAAGGAAGGCCGCTGTTCGTGCGCCGCCCGGACAGCCGCTTCGATCTGGCCAACTTCATGCGCGCCCACCTGTATTCGGCCCTGAGCACCCTGAAGGCGGGAATGGACATCCTCCAAAAGGAAGAAAGGATCGGGGTGGACCGGATCACCGGCCACGGCGGCCTGTTCAAGACCCCGCAGGCAGGGCAGAGGATTCTGGCGGCGGCCTTAAACGCGCCCGTATCCGTCATGGAGACGGCGGGGGAAGGCGGCGCCTGGGGGATCGCGCTGCTGGCGGCCTACATGCGCTGCAAAAAGGAGGGGGAGACGCTGGACGAATATCTGAAAGAGCGGGTATTCGCCGGGAGGACGGCGGTCTGCGCAGAACCGGATGCGCGGGACGTAGCCGGGTTCGACCGGTTTCTCGAAGCATATCTGCGGTGCCTGCCCGTGGAACGGGCGGCGGTGGACGCACTGTGACGGGCGAACGAAAAGAGGACGGAAACAAAACGTAACAGGAGGGAAAATATGCTGGAATCATTGAAAGAAGCGGTGTGCGACGCGAACCGCATGCTCCCCGCGTACGGGCTGGTGACCTTCACCTGGGGAAACGTCAGCCAGATCGACCGGGAGAGCGGCCTGCTGGTGATCAAGCCCAGCGGGGTGGAATATGACAGGCTGAGGCCGGAGGATATGGTGGTGATGGATCTGGACGGAAATCAGGTGGAGGGGGATTTGAGGCCCTCCTCCGACGCGGCCACCCACGTCGAACTGTACAGGGCTTTTGAAAGCGTAGGAGGCATCGTCCATACCCATTCGTCCTACGCGGTCAGCTGGGCCCAGGCGGGGCGGGATATCCCCTGCTACGGAACCACCCATGCGGACTATTTCTACGGGGAAATCCCCTGCCTGAGGGCCCTGACCCGGGAGGAGATCGAGAGCGCCTATGAGAAAAATACGGGCCTGCTGATCGCCGGCGAATTTTTGCGGCTGGGGAAGGATCCCATGGCCGTGCCCGCGGTACTGTGCAAAAACCACGGCCCCTTCGCCTGGGGAAAGGACGCTGTGGAGGCGGTGCACAACGCGGCGGTGCTGGAAGAGGTGGCGAAAATGGCCTATCGTTCTGAGATCATCAATCCCCGGATTTCGCCGGCGCCGCAGCCCCTGCAGGAGAAGCATTATTTCAGAAAACACGGAAAGGACGCGTACTACGGCCAGGCATGAGCCCGTTGTCAGAAAGCGGGGGCTTCCCGGGAAGGCGGATTCTGTAAGTTCTCTGTAAAAATGCACAAAAACCGTCGAAGGAAGCCAAAAAAGGGGATTTTTTATCACCAGAGTTATCCACAGCGAAAAATGCAGATTTTTCCGGGTTTTGAACTTATACACTCATTTATCCACATTATCCACAGGGAAGTGGGGGAAAGCATTGACCGCAGGAGACAATCAAAAACAAACGCCTGTTTTGTGAGGTTGTACCAAAATCCGGAAAATAATATGGTATAACGATAAAAAATAATTATTAGAAAATTTTGATTACTTTCGGAAAGATTCGGAAAACATTGCTTCGGGCACCGTGGTATGCTATAATTTATTCAGGAAATCCGATGGGAACGAACCGGATCGGAATTTCCGAATTATGGACCGGAAGGGATGATGATTGTATGAAGATTGTTATCAGCGGAAAGAACATCGATGTAACCACAGGACTGCGCAACGCCATTGAGACCAAGCTGGGGAAGCTGGAGAAATACTTCACTGCAGACACGGAAGTGATCGTGACTCTGAGCGTGGAGAAGGAGCGTCAGAAGATTGAGGTCACGATCCCGGTGAAGGGGAGTATCATCCGCTCGGAGCAGACGAGCAATGACATGTATGTCTCCATCGACCTGGTGGAGGAGATCATCGAAAGGCAGCTGAAGAAATATAAGAACAAGCTGATCGCACAGCATCAGTCCGGAGGCAGCTTCCAGCCCTCCTATATGGAGCAGGATTTCGATGAGGACGAGGAAGTGAAGATCGTCAGGACCAAACGGTTCGATATCAAGCCCATGTATCCGGAGGACGCATGCGTGCAGATGGAGCTTCTGGGGCACAGCTTCTTCGTATTTTACAATGCGGAGACGGATCAGGTGAACGTGGTTTATAAGAGAAAGGGCAACACCTACGGACTCATCGAACCGGAAGAATGATCGTTGAGGGAAAGGGCGGGCATGGCCGCACGCGGCTATGGACAGCCATGCGGCAGCCTGAAAGAGGGGCCTGCGGCCGGGACGTTTGTTTCGGCCACAGGCCCCTTGCTTTTATGTGCGAAACAGGGCATAATGGGAACAGGCATGCGACGGGATGCCTGTGAAAGTGAAACCGGGGAGATCAATCTGATGATAATGATAATCGATATCGCGGCGTTCTGCCTGCTGATCCTGTGTTTGTGCGTCCGATTTGAAGAGAAGCTGGCGGACGTCCTGCCCGTGGGCGTCTGCCTGCTGATGTTCGCGCTCTACGGGCTGGCCTTTTGGAACCGGCTTTCCTGGATCGACGGAATCAGCGCCGCCTTTTTGCTTTTCTGGCTGGGCTGGTTTCTCCTGGCGGGCAGCGGGAAGCGGCGGGCGTTCGTTTCGGCCGCGTCCGGGGCCCTGCGGCATATTTCCGCGCCCGCGGCGGCCGCAGCCGTGGTGGGAGCGGCGTTTTTGATGAGCGGCCGCGTGGCCGTGTGGTGGGACGATCTGAATTTCTGGGCCACGGACGTGAAGGCGCTGTACGGGCTGGACGGCTTCGCGGCCCGCTATGCCAATGCGGCGCCGGAATTCGGGGATTACCCGCCGGGGCTGCAGCTGCTGAAGTGGTGGTTCGCGCACTGGAACCGGGAGCAGTTTTCGGAAGGCCTGATGTTTGCGGGATACGGATTCGGAGTCTTTGCCTTTCTGACGCCCGTTTTGGGCAGGCTGAAGGGGAGAAATCCCGTTCTCGCCGGGGCGGCGGTCCTGTGCCTCTGGGCGTTTCCCAGCGTGGCGGAAGTTTTTTACTGCCAGGGGATGTGCGCGGATCTGGCCATGGCGACGGTCTACGGCGCGTTCCTGGCAGCGGTATTCGATGAAACGGGGCATCGGAGATCCTTCTACTGGCTCCGGCTGGGCCTCTATCTGGGGGCGCTGGTGCTGATCAAATCCGTGGGATTTCTGTGGGCGGCCTTCGGGCTGGCCTTTTTGTGGATCCGTTTTTGGGGACGGGCCAGAAGAGGGGGGAAAATGGAGCTGCGCCCGCTGTTTGCGGTCACGGCGGCGCCGCTTTTGTCCGGGGGCAGCTGGATGCTGTTTTGCCTGCTGATGCGCCGGGTGGCCAAGCTCACCGGAGCGGCGGTATCCATGGCCGCGGGGAATCTGCCCGTGCTCCTGCCGGAGACCAGACGGACGCTGCTGTCTTCCTTCGCGGAAGCCTTCGCCTTCTGGCCGCTGCACCGGGGCTCTACGTGGGGAGTGGATTTTTCCCCGCTGGGGCTCTTCGCAGCCATCTGCCTGATTTTATTCATCCTCTCCAAAAAGAAGGCGGTTTCCGGGGCGGACGCCAGGCTGCTGGGCGTCTTTCTGCCGGTCAGCGGGCTTGTTTTCTACGGGATCAATCTGGTGAGCCATCTGACCATTTTCGCGGCGGAGACCCAGTATCTGGAGCCGTTCGGCATGGTATCCTCCATCGAGCGCTACGGGGCTCCCTTTACCGTCGGATCGCTGTATCTGCTGGCTTCCCTGTATCTGTCCCGGGAGCAAAAGGCCGCGCGCGGATATGGGCCGTGGCTGATCTGCCTGGCCTTCGTGGCCGTCAGCGCCCACTGGCCCCAGGTGTGGCAGGGCTTCTGGGGGTACCGGCAGACCCGGGAGGAGGATCTGGCTGCCCGGGAAGAGATGATCTCGGACGAATCCCGGGCTTTCCTGGAAACCGTGGGCGAACTGGACTTCGGGGACGGAATGCGGGTGCTCTATTGCAGGGACGCGGCGGAAAATCAGTGGGTGAAAAACACGTACGTGGCCTTTGAAGCGTCTCCGGTCTCCCTCATGTTCGCCGCGCTGGATCCGGAGACCATGGGCGCCGCGCAGGTGCTGGACGCGGCGGAATCCTCCCATGCGGGCTATCTGTACTGCGATCCGCTGCAGGGGGACGCGGGGCAGCTGTTTTCGGAATTTTCGGAGGAATTTGAGACGGGGACTCTGTACCGGATCCTGTGGGAAGGCGGCGGGGTGAAGCTGGAGGAGGCGAATGGAGATTGAAATGACGGAAAACAAGAGAATCTGGGTGGTGATCCCGGCCTATGAGCCGGACGAAAAACTTCTCGGCCTGCTGAAGGACCTGAAGGAAGAGGGGATCGGGCCCGTGCTGGTGGTGGACGACGGCAGCGGGCCCGAATACCGGGAGCTGTTCGGCCGGGCGCGGTCGGAATACGGGGCGAAGGTGCTCCATCACGCGGTGAACCTGGGAAAGGGCCGGGCGCTGAAAACGGCTTTCAACGAGTGCCTGCAGAGCGATCCCGACGCCATCGGATGCGTCACGGCGGACAGCGACGGCCAGCATACCGCAGCCTGCATCCGAAAATGCATGGAGGCCATGGCGGAACACCCCATGGCACTGGTGATGGGATGTCGGGACTTCGACGGGAAGGATGTTCCATCCCGGTCCGCCTTTGGGAACAAGGCCACCCGCCTGGTGATGCGATATCTGGCGGGGGTGGCGGTGTCCGACACCCAGACCGGGCTGCGGGGGATTCCCCGGGGGCTGATGGCCCGGCTGATGAACGTATCCGGCGAGCGGTTTGAGTTCGAAACCAACATGCTGCTGGAGACGAAGGCGGCTCAGGTCCCCATTCTGGAGGTGCCGATCTCCACGATCTATCTCGAGAAGAACAGGAGCAGCCATTTTCGCCCCATCCGGGATTCCGCCCGGATTTACGGGATGTTCGGAAAATTTTTATTCTCGTCCCTTTCGTCCAGCGTGCTGGATCTGATTTTGTTTTCCCTCTTCTGCGCCCTGCTGCGGGACAGGACGCTTCTGTACGCCGATTATATCGTCCTGTCCACCGTGGCGGCGCGGGTGCTGTCCGCGGTCTACAATTTCGGCGTCAACTACCGGGTGGTGTTCAAAAGCGGCCAGGCGGTGTGGAAATCGGCCGGGAAATATTTCCTCCTGGCCGCGGTTCAGATGGGGTGCAGCGCGTTTCTGGTGAGCCTGATCCATTCCCTGACGGGAGGATGGGAAATCGCGGTCAAAATTCCGGTGGACGTGCTGCTGTTCTTCGTCAGCTTCTGGATTCAGCGCGAAGCGGTCTACCGGTAAACCGGGAAAGGAGAGATAAAGATGGGTCTTCAATCGAATCTTTTCATGTCTTTTCTGGCGGTATCCCTCTGCCTGTATTACGCGGTCCCTTCCCGGCTGCGGCTGTGGGTTCTGCTGGCGGCAAACGCGGCGTTCTTTCTGTGGGCGGACGCGGTTTCGGGCGTCTGGCTGCTGTTTTCCATCGTTTCCACCTGGGGATGCGCCCTGCTGGTCCAACGGCTGACCTCCGGAGGGGCCAGGCGCCTGCTTGTGGCGGCGTGCCTGCTTCTCAACTTCGGACTGCTGGCGGCGTTCCGCTACTTTCCCGTATGGGAATCGCTGATCAACGCGAACTTCGGGCACGGGCTGGCGGTGGTGCGGCTGGACGTGGCCGGACGGATGAACCTGGCGGCTCCCATCGGAATTTCCTTCTACACCCTGCAGGCAGCGGGCTATCTGCTGGATACGGCCTCCGGGAAATACGGGGCGCAGAGGAATCTGGGGCGGTATGCGGCCTTCGTCTCCTTTTTCCCGAACATCTCCAGCGGCCCCATCGAAAGGGGCGGGCACTTTCTGCCCCAGCTGGAGTCCGCGCTGACCAGAACGCGGCGGGAACTGCTGGACTACGACCGGATCGTGCGCGGGGCGACCGGCATCCTGCTGGGCTTTTTTATGAAGCTGGTGATCGCGGACCGGGCGGCGGTCCTGGTGGATCACCTGTTCGGCATGTATGCGGACGGCAACAGCTTTACCATGCTGATGGCGGCCCTGTTCTATTCCGTCCAGCTGTACTGCGATTTCGCCAGCTATTCCTGCATCGCCGCGGGCGCGGCCGCGCTGTTCGGCTTTTCTCTGCTGGAGAATTTCCGGCAGCCCTATTTCGCGGCGGGGATCTCGGATTTCTGGCGGCGCTGGCATATTTCCCTGAGCAGCTGGCTGCGGGACTACATCTATATCCCGCTGGGCGGCAACCGGAAGGGCAGGCTGCGCAAATACGCCAACCTGCTGGCGGTATTTCTGGTCAGCGGCCTGTGGCACGGCGGCGCGCCCACCTTCCTGGCGTGGGGGCTTTTGCACGGGCTCTTTCTGGTGGCGGAGGATGCCCTTTCCCTGCCCTTAAAAAAGTGGGGAAAGGGGAGGCGGCTGCCCTTTCGGAGAACGCGGCGGCTGTTGGGAAGCTGTCTGACCTTTTTGACCGTGACCTGTCTTTGGATCCCCTTCCGTAGCGAAACGCTGTCCATGGCCTGGATCTGTCTGAAAAATCTGTTCACCCGCTGGCAGGGCTTCGCCCTGGCCGGGGAGTTTTTGTACGCCATGGGGCTGGACCGGACGGAGTTCTGGATCGCAATCGGAGCGATTTTGCTGCTCTTTGTCATGGACCTGGTTTCCGAGCGGACGGGAAAGGGGACGGCCGCCTGGATGGTATGCGCGCCCCTTCCGGTCCGATGGGGGCTGTGCCTGATTTTACTGCTGGCGGTTTTCGTCTTCGGGAGATACGGAACGGGATATGACGCTGCCGGTTTCATCTACCTGAATTTCTGAACGGAGGAGATATGAAGGTTCGAAGTTTGAAAAAAGGGATCCGCCTGCTGTGCTTTCTGGGCCTTGCGGCGTTCGTCCTGTATCTGGCGGACTGCGTGCTGTGCGTCAAATCGCCCCATGGAGTGGACCAGATGCGCTATCTCTACGCCCAGCCCCGGAATAAAATCGACGTGCTGTTTTTGGGAACCAGCCACATACACTGCAACGTGGACACGCAGATTCTGTGGGACGAATACGGAATGGCGGCCTATCTGTGCACCGGGGCGGAGCAGCCCATGTGGAACAGCTATTATGGGCTGAAGGAGGCGCTCAAAACCCAGAAGCCCAGGCTGGTGGTGCTGGATGTGTTCGCCCCGGCCCGGTTTTACGACGATTATCAGGAAAAGTGGCTGGGCGAAAATCTGGACGGAATGAAACGCTCTCTGAATAAGCTGGAAGCGGTGTGGGCCAGCGCGCCCTCGGAACGGACGGAGTTTTTCCTGGGCTACCCCAGGTATCACGACCGGTATGACAAACTGACCGGGGAAGATTTTCGGAACTTTTTCTGGAACCGGGGGGAAATGGCCCGCTGGAAGGGATATACCCCTCTGACGAATCATGCGGAACTGACGGAGCCGGATATGAGCCATGTGACGCAGAGCAGGCCCATGACGGAAAAATCCCGGCTGTATTTCGATAAAATCGTGGAGCTGACGAGAAAGGAAGGAATCGACCTGGCCCTGGTGAGCGCCCCCTATCTGCTGGAGGAAGAGGATCAGGAAGTCTATAATTTCCTGAAGGAGCTGGCGGAGGAGGAAGGGCTCTTGTTCCTGGACAGCAACACGACGGAAAACTACCGGCGGATGGGCCTGGATTTTTCGCTGGACTATGCGGACCACGCCCATCTCAACGAGGGCGGAAGCGCGAAATTCACCGGATTCCTGGGGGACTGGCTCAGGGAAAACTACGAGATTCCGGACCGCAGACAGGAGAAAGGGTATGATTCCTGGAAGAACCAGATCCGCAGGGAGGAAGCGGAGCAGGACGACGCGGAATGAGGGAAGCGCCTGCCCGGATGCGGTTCTAAAAGGGGAACGTTTTCTCATAAAATAGGGAAAAAGCCCGGGGGCAGCCATGCGGTTTGGAAAATATCAGGCGGCGATTCTGATCGAACTTTTGCTGATTCTGATCCTGGTCAGCGGACTTTTTCTGGACAGGGAACAGTCGGAAACCGTGTCCGGCACCGTTTTAAACGGACGGCAGAACACCGCCGGAGAAGGGCAGGACTACATCAAATGGGTGGATTTTACGGTGCCCTGCGAAGCTCTGGATTTCGCCTATGAGCAGGACGTGAAGGCATATGAGGCGGGCACCCGCCTGGACTGGGTCTGCCTGCTGGCCCATACGGCGGCGAAATGGGGCGGCCAGTTCGACAGCCGGGCGATGGAAGAAATGAAAAAGACGGCGGCGGCAGCCCTGGAGGGGGCGGACGAAGCCAGAACGGCGACGGACGTCATCGACGAAGCGGGCGAGGATCTGAAATACTATCCCTATTACAAAGAAGCTTACGGCGCCGTGCTGTCCGGCATGGTGGGGGAATACGAGCGGCAGCAGGAGCAGGAGGACGGCGCCGTGGTCTGGGAAAAGGTCTACGGCCTCAAGGCCTATTCTCCCATCGCGAAGGGTTTCGACTATTCGGACTACGACGACTTCGGCGCGGCGCGCAGCTACGGCTACAGCCGGCCGCATCTGGGCCACGATATGATGGGGCAGGTGGGCACGCCCATCGTCGCCGTGGAATCCGGATACGTGGAGGTGCTGGGCTGGAACCAGTACGGCGGATGGCGGATCGGAATCCGCAGCTTCGACGGGAAGCGCTACTACTATTACGCCCACCTGCGCCAGAACTACCCGTACCAGTCCGACCTGAAAGAGGGCGGCGCGGTGACGGCGGGTCAGGTCATCGGCTATATGGGGCATACGGGCTACAGCACCACGGAAAACGTGAACAACATCAAGACGACACACCTGCACTGGGGGCTGGAACTGATTTTCGACGAATCCCAGAAGGAATCGGACAACGAGATCTGGATCGACTGCTATCAGTTGAGCCGCTTCCTCCGGAAGCACCGAAGCGCCGTGGCGAAGGTGGAGGGCACGAAGGAATGGCGGAGGGTGCTGGAGATGAGGGATCCCGCGGTGGAGGGATGGGAGAAGGAAAAGGGGGCTGGGACGGAAGAATAGCCCCCGGGGGCGGCCGTAAAAATCGGGGCCCCACTTTTTCTGCCCGCGGACGGCGACCGGGATCCCCCTGAATTCTGCGCGGCCGAACTGTTGCCGTAGGCGTTGTAGGTCTTACAGGAATAAATCTGCTTCGGGTGTTTGTCGTTGGTGTAGGGATTTGCGGATATGGTAGCCGGTGGCGCTGCGGATAACAACTTTACAAAAAGCATGGAATGTATATTCGATATGCTCTTTGGATTCTTCTGTACAGGTCATAGAAATTCCCCCTTTCACCATAAAATGCTGTATAGTTTTGTTAAGTATGGCAGAAATAGCTTCTGGCCGACATTTGTTGCTTAACTGTCAAGTAATATCTTTTTTCTGATAAGCAATTACAGCAATTTTGTGTGAAATGAAAAAGATAATCACTGCTATAATGAGTACAATGTTAAATGGCAAAAGAATATTATCTTTTATAGGGACAATCAGATTAACAAGAAGCACAAGCGCAGTAATTATCCCTGTTGAAGCTAAAAACGACATTATAAACACAATTTGTGATTTGTCGGGGTCAAAAAAATATGCACACGGAAGGCTAATACTACCAGCCAGTAAAGTGGCACTTATTCCTATGGAGCCGTAGAGATACAAAGAATTTAATGACATTTCAGCGCCAAAGATTGCAAGTACACCGCAGGGAATAAGGGCTGCAATAATCCCTAATACGGAGAGAATAATGTAGAGAATGAATTTTTCCCCGATGATCTGATTTCTTGACACCGGCATGGTAATTACGTTCTTGCTCCACTTCGAGTCTGCGTCACTTGTTATACTGATGAAAACTGCGGTCGTGGCACACGGGGGTGCCAAAACTAAAAGTGCGCTGGCTTCCATTAAAACCGAAAGGCCAAATCCCAAAACGATTAAACACACGATTGTTACAAGGATATTGCTTTTGGCAATATACAGGTCTTTCAATAAAAGTCCTTTCATCATCTTTCCCCCTTTACATAGAGAAGCATAATTTCGTCAATCGTTGCCGGAACAACCATTGCCTTCGGGTACTTCTTCTGCATTTTCTCCCTGTCTGAAACCAAAATCTGCCACTCATAGTCCATTTTTCGATATACGATAATATCGCTTTTGTCTAAGGCGTCAAACTGGGCCGCTCCACATTTGATTATGCCGTATTGCTCTGTCAATTCATCTTTCGGCTTGAAAAAGACCACTTGCCCTTCATGGATAAACACGATGTAGTCGGCTATTTTTTCTAAATCACTGGTAATATGGGAAGATACCAGTATAGAGTGTTCTTCATCCTGCACAAAATCCAACAGCATATCCAAAATATCATCCCTGATTACAGGGTCAAGGCCGCTGGTCGCTTCATCCAAAATCAGTAATTTAGAATTGTGGGACAATGCAACAGAGATTGCCAGCTTCATTTTCATCCCTTTTGAAAACTGCTTAATTTGCTTGTCAGCAGGCAATGAGAATTTTTTCAAAAGGGTCATATAGGTGTGTTCGTCCCAGGAATGATAGATATTCTTCATTACTCGATTAAGTCTTTTAGGAGATAGAATTTCCGGGTAATTACTACCGTCAAAAACAACACCAATCTGTTCTTTCGTGTCGTTATCCAATTCTTCCTTTCCCATGATGGAAATATGGCCTGCTTCTCTTTTGATAAGCCCTAAAGCAGCGTTAATTGTTGTACTCTTTCCTGCGCCATTTTCGCCAATCAGTCCGACAATGGAACCTTCTGGAACATCGAAAGAAATGCCATCTAAAACAAAGTCCTTATATGTCTTGGTAAGCCCTGAAATCGTCAAAGCACTATTCATTGTCAATCCTCCTCGTACAGTAATTTTAGTAGGTCAACCAACTTATTAAGCGATATACCGCTTGTACGGGCAATCTCGATTGCTTCATTGAAATGTTCCTCTATTTTTTTCTGTTGCTCCTCCAAATAGAAGTCTTGATTTTGGACAGAAACATAACATCCCTTTCCTGCCGTTGTTTCTATGAAACCGTCTGTTTGAAGGAGATCGTATGCTTTCTGCACTGTCAATACACTGATATGCAACGATTTAGCCAATGCACGAATAGAGGGAAGTGCTTCACCTGCCTTCAGGTCACCGCTCATAATTTGAGTTTTAATCTGTGTCGCAATCTGTTCATAGAGTGGCCGACTTGTCTTGTTGCTTACAACAATCTCCAAACTCTCACCGCCTTCCGTCATTAACTGTATTATTGAAACAAGTACAGTATAAGACATTATGAGTCAGGCGTCAAGAGGGAAAAGAAAAAGCAGAACAGCAATTTTGCCATTCTGCTTTTATAGCTTTGTTCTTTATCTTCTTTACGCTTTACTTTTCGTTGATTTCGTCCTGTTCCGACTCAATCACATCCAAAATGCCGCAATTCAGGGCTCCGCAGATACGAACCAGCGTTTCCATGCTGATGTTCTTTCCCTTTCCCATGTTGGCAATCATATTTGTGGTAAGACCGGCGGCAAGACACAAGTCCTCTTTCCTCATATTGCGCTCAACCAGCGTGTGCCTGCATGGCCGAACTGTTGCCAAATTTGTAACAATTCAGCCCTGCCATTCATCATTTGACGGATTCCACTGAATTGGCTGCGCAAAAGGTCACTGGCCGTCAAATGATTCATGTCGGGCGTCCGCCCTATAGGCACATGTGGTCAAATGCAGCTTCGTGAGCAAGCTCCCACGCGGCATTTGACCACATGTGCCTGCATGGCCGAACTGTTGCCAAATTTCCGCTTCCGGCCGAATTTTGCTTGCCCTGTTCTGGCCGGTATGCTATAATATTCACAGCGGGCACTGACAAAAAATTAACAATTATGACAGGACCCGGGATCAGGTATTTTCAAATCAAATGGAGGAAGAGACATGGCTAAGAAAATCGTTTTAGCAGGTGCCTGCCGTACGGCGATCGGCGTGATGGGCGGCACATTGAGCACCACGCCGGCGGCGGATCTGGGTGCGATCGTGATTAAGGAAGCTTTAAACAGAGCGGGCGTTCCGGCTGATCAGGTGGATCAGGTTTATATGGGATGCGTGATTCAGGCAGGACAGGGCCAGAACGTAGCGCGCCAGTCTTCCATCAAGGCAGGCCTTCCGATCGAAGTTCCCGCCGTTACGGTGAACGTGGTCTGCGGCTCCGGCTTAAACTGCGTGAACATGGCCGCTCAGATGATCGCTGCAGGCGACGCGGACATCGTTGTCGCGGGCGGTATGGAAAACATGTCTATGGCTCCTTACGCCGTAATGCAGGGCCGTTACGGTTATAGAATGAACGATGGCAAGCTGGTCGACACCATGGTTCACGACGCGCTGTGGGATGCGTTCAACGATTACCATATGGGCATCACCGCGGAGAACATCTGCGAGCAGTGGGGCATCACCAGAGAAGAGCTGGATGCGTTCGCTGCGAATTCCCAGCAGAAGGCCTGCGCGGCGCAGGAAGCGGGCGCGTTCGATAAGGAAATCGTTCCCGTTACCGTGAAGAAGAAAAAAGAGACCATCGAGTTCAAGAAGGATGAAGGCCCCCGTCCCGGCACCACGGCGGAAGGGATTGCGAAGCTTCGCCCCGCCTTCAAGAAGGACGGCCTGGTTACGGCGGGCAACGCCTCCGGCATCAATGACGGCGCGGCCGCGATCGTCGTGATGAGCGAGGAGAAGGCGAAAGAACTGGGCGTGAAGCCCATGGCGACCTGGGTAGCGGGCGCTCTGGCGGGCGTGGATCCTTCCATCATGGGCATCGGCCCCGTGGCCGCGACCAGAAAGGTGATGGCAAAAGCCGGCATGAAGATCGAAGACTTCGACGTGATCGAGGCCAACGAAGCTTTCGCGGCGCAGTCCATCGCGGTACAGAAGGATCTGGGCTTTAAGGACGAGCAGCTCAACCCCAACGGCGGCGCCATCGCGCTGGGCCATCCGGTAGGAGCTTCCGGCTGCCGTATCCTGGTGACCCTGCTGCACGAGATGGAAGCGAAGGACTTAAAGAAGGGCCTGGCGACTCTGTGCATCGGCGGCGGCATGGGATGCGCCACCATCGTGGAAAGGGACTGAGCCCTTTCAAACAGTGACAACCCTGGAGAATGCCTCATTTTTGAGACATTCTCCTAACTATGTATAAACCACATACGCCGGACGCCCCAGCGGGCGGATTCCGGCAGGAAAGGCGAGTAGGAAATATGGAATACATCTTATATGAACAGAAAGGGCAGTATGCCATTATCACCATCAACCGGGAGAGAGCGCTCAACGCTCTGAATTCCACGGTTCTGGACGAGCTGGACAAGACCCTGGACAGCGTCGATCTCGATACGGTCAGATGCCTGATTCTGACCGGAGCCGGCCAGAAATCCTTCGTGGCGGGCGCTGACATCGGCGAGATGAGCACCCTGACGAAGGCGGAAGGAGAAGCCTTCGGCAAGAAGGGCAACGACGTGTTCCGCAAGCTGGAGACCTTCCCGATCCCCGTCATCGCCGCGATCAACGGCTTTGCGCTGGGCGGCGGCTGCGAGATTTCCATGAGCTGCGATATCCGCATCTGCTCCGAAAACGCCGTATTCGGCCAGCCCGAAGTGGGCCTGGGCATCACTCCCGGATTCGGCGGCACCCAGAGACTGGCGCGCCTGGTGGGCGCGGGCATGGCCAAGCAGATGATCTATACCGCGCGCAACATCAAGGCGGACGAAGCTTACAGGATCGGTCTGGTCAACGCGGTTTATGCGGCGGAAGAGCTGATGCCAGCTGCGGAAAAGATGGCCGCGACCATCGCCAAGAACGCTCCCATCGCGGTGCGCAACTGCAAGAAAGCCATCAACGAAGGGTTGGATGCGGACATGGATCAGGCCATCGTGATCGAAGAGAAGCTGTTTGGCGACTGCTTCGAGACCGAGGATCAGAAGTACGGCATGGCGTTTTTCCTGGACAAGAACAAGGAAAAGGTCAAAGAGCCGTTTAAAAACTGCTGACGAACAGGCGACAAATTAAATTACCATAAAAAGAATCAGGAGGATTTCATCATGAAAGTAGGTATTATCGGCGCTGGCACAATGGGTTCCGGTATCGCACAGGCTTTTGCCCAGACGGAAGGCTATGAAGTATTTCTCTGCGATATCAACGAAGAATTCGCGGCAAACGGAAAGAAGAAGATCGCGAAGGGCTTCGAGAAGAGAATCGCCAAAGGCAAGATGACGCAGGAAGCGGCCGACGCGATCTTAAACAAGATCACCACCGGCGTGAAGGACATCTGCACGGACTGCGATCTCGTTGTGGAAGCCGCTCTGGAGAACATGCAGATCAAGAAGCAGACCTTTAAAGAGCTGCAGGACATCTGCAAGGCCGACTGCATTTTTGCGACCAACACCTCTTCTCTGTCCATCACCGAAATCGGCGCAGGTCTGGACAGACCCGTTGTGGGCATGCACTTCTTTAACCCCGCACCGGTCATGAAGCTGGTAGAAGTGATCGCAGGGCTGAACACCCCCGCAGAGGTCGTTGACAGGATCAAGGCCATCTCCGTTGAAATCGGCAAGACCCCCGTACAGGTACAGGAAGCAGCGGGCTTTGTGGTCAACAGAATCCTGATCCCCATGATCAACGAAGCCATCGGCATCTATGCGGACGGCGTCGCTTCCGTCGAGGATATCGATACCGCGATGAAGCTGGGCGCAAATCATCCCATGGGCCCTCTGGCGCTGGGCGACCTGGTCGGCCTGGACATCGTTCTGGCGATCATGGAAGTGCTGCAGGCGGAGACCGGCGATACCAAATACCGTCCTCATCCCCTTCTCAAGAAGATGGTTCGCGGCGGTCAGTTAGGCCAGAAGACCGGCAAGGGCTTCTACGATTACACAAAATAAATCATAAAACGAAGACAGGCGCGGGCGGCGGGGTTTGAAGCTGCCCGCACTGTAAGGAGGAGTAAAGAATCATGGATTTTATGTTGGACAAGAAACATGAAATGGCAAGACAGCTCTTCAGAGAGTTTGCCGAAAAGGAAGTGAAGCCTCTGGCACAGGAAGTGGACGAGACCGAACAGTTCCCCAGAGAGACCGTCGACAAAATGGTGAAGGCCGGATTCATGGGCATTCCGATCCCGAAGGAGTACGGCGGACAGGGCTGCGATCCCCTGACCTACGCGATGTGCGTGGAAGAGCTTTCCAAAGTCTGCGGCACCACAGGCGTTATCGTTTCCGCCCATACCTCCCTCTGCTGCGATCCCATCCTGACCTTCGGTACGGAAGAGCAGAAGCAGAAATATCTGGTTCCCCTCGCGAAGGGCGAGAAGCTGGGCGCATTCGGCCTGACCGAGCCCGGCGCAGGTACGGACGCTCAGGGCCAGCAGACCAAAGCGGTTCTGGACGGAGAGGAATGGGTATTAAACGGCTCCAAGTGCTTCATCACCAACGGTAAGGAAGCGGACGTTTACGTGATCTTCGCGGTGACCGGCATCGTGGAAAAGCGCGGCAGAAAGATGAAGGAGATTTCCGCGTTCATCGTGGAAAAGGGAACACCCGGCTTCACCTTCGGCACGAAGGAAAAGAAGATGGGTATCCGCGGATCCTCCACCTACGAGCTGATCTTCCAGGACTGCAGAATCCCCAAGGACAACCTGCTGGGCCAGAGGGGCAAGGGCTTCAACATCGCGATGCATACCCTGGACGGCGGCCGTATCGGCATCGCTTCCCAGGCGCTGGGTATCGCTGAGGGCGCCCTGGAGTGCACCGTCAACTACGTAAAAGAGAGAAAGCAGTTCGGCAGAGCCATCGCTGCATTCCAGAACACCCAGTTCCAGCTGGCGGACATGGCGACCAAGGTAGAAGCGGCTCAGCTGCTGGTTTATAAGGCTGCCATGGCGAAGGCGACCCAGAAGGTTTATTCCGTAGAAGCGGCGAAGGCGAAACTGTACGCGGCGGAAGTGGCGATGGAAGTGACCACCAAGGCGGTTCAGCTGCACGGCGGTTACGGCTACACCAGAGAGTACGATGTGGAACGTATGATGCGCGACGCGAAGATCACGGAGATCTACGAAGGCACCAGCGAAGTTCAGAGAATGGTTATCTCCGGCGCTCTGCTGAAGTAATCGCGAAGGACAGGATCATACACAAATTAAAATAAGGAGTGAATCATACAATGAAAATCGTTGTTTGTATCAAACAGGTACCCGATACGAAGGGCGGCGTGAAGTTCAACCCCGACGGTACTCTTGACAGAAGCGCAATGCTGGCGATCATGAACCCCGACGACAAGGCCGGCCTGGAGGCCGCGCTGAGACTGAAGGATCAGTACGGAGCGGAAGTTACCGTTCTGACCATGGGACTTCCCAAAGCGGAAGAAGTGCTTCGCGAAGCGCTGGCCATGGGCGCGGATAAGGGCATCCTGGTAACCGACAGAGTGCTGGGCGGCGCTGATACATGGGCGACCAGCCAGACCATCGCGGGCGCGCTGCGCAATCTGGATTACGATCTGATCATCACCGGGCGTCAGGCCATCGACGGCGATACCGCTCAGGTAGGCCCTCAGATTTCCGAGCATCTGAACATCCCCGTGATCAGCTACGCGCAGAACCTGAAGATCGAAGGGGACTCCGTGATCGTGGAGCGCCAGTTCGACGACAGATATCACGTGCTGAAGGCGAAAATGCCCTGCCTGATCACCGCTTTGGCAGAGCTCAACGAGCCCCGTTACATGACTCCCGGCGGAATTTTCGACGCTTATGATGCGGAAATCACCGTATGGGGAAGAGCGAACCTGGTGGATGTTGACGATTCCAACCTGGGGCTGAAGGGTTCTCCGACGCAGATCGCGAAAGCGTCCGATAAGGTTCGTAAGGGCGCGGGCGAGAAAGTGGCCCTCGATCCGACGGAATCCGTGGACTACATCATGGACAAGTTACTGACGAAGCATGTAATCTAATAAATAAAAGAAAAGCGTGGTGAATGAAATGAACTTAGAAGAATATAAGGGTGTATTTGTCTTTGCTCAGCAGGTGGATAATGTCTTAAGCGGCATCGCACTGGAACTGGTGGGCAAGGGAAAAGAACTGGCAAAAGATCTGGAAACGGAAGTGACCGCAGTGCTGATCGGCAGCGACGTGAAGGGACTTTGCACGGAGCTGGCGGAATACGGCGCGGACAGGATCATCGTTGTGGACGATCCCGAGCTGAAAGAATACAGGACCGAGCCCTATGCGCACGCGCTGGCCGAAGTAATCCGGAAGTATAAACCCGAGGTGATGCTGGTAGGCGCTACCGCCATCGGCCGCGATCTGGGCCCCCGCGTATCCGCGAGAATCCATACCGGTCTGACCGCGGACTGCACGCAGCTGGAGATCGGCGATTTCCCGATCACCCCCGTTCCCGGCAAGGAGCAGAAGCACAACCAGCTGCTGATGACCCGTCCCGCGTTCGGCGGCAACACCATCGCCACCATCGCGTGCCCGGACTTCCGCCCTCAGATGGCGACCGTGCGCCCCGGCGTTATGCAGAAAGCCCCCCGCGTGGAAGGCGCTCAGGCCGTGATCGAGGAGTTCAATCCCGGCTTTACGCCTGATCACAACTATGTGGAAATTCTGGACATCGTGAAAGCGGTTTCCGACGTGGAAGACATCATGGATGCGAAGATCCTCGTATCCGGCGGCCGCGGCGTAGGCAGCCCCGAGAACTTCAAGCTGCTGGAAGACCTGGCTGCGGCCATCGGCGGCACCGTGAGCTGCTCCCGCGCGGTCGTGGATTCCGGCTGGAAGCCGAAGGATCTGCAGGTCGGACAGACCGGTAAGACCGTTCGCCCTCACGTGTATTTCGCAATCGGCATTTCCGGCGCGATCCAGCATCTGGCGGGCATGGAAGAGTCCGACATTATCATCGCCATCAACAAGGATGAGACCGCTCCGATCTTCGACGTGGCGGACTACGGCGTAGTAGGGGATCTGAACAAGATCGTTCCCATGCTGACCGAGAAAATTAAGGAAGCGAGAGCGCAGAAATAAAAGAAGGGCGCTTTTTCAAACATCCGCTTGACAAAGGATCCTTTCATGCGTTAAAATAGCGCTATCATAAACCGATGAAGGAGAGCGAGTAGTCGGACGCTGAAGGCTTCAGAGAGCCGCCGTATGGTGCGAGGCGGCGCCGGATCTTTCGATGAATGGACTCCCGAGGGCGACCCGAACCGGATGAATGCCGGAGTAGGGAAGTCGGAGCTGATACTCCGTTATCAACGAGAGCATATGATTGTATGCATGAGAGGGCGCGGAAGAGATTTTTCGGATGCGTCAAGCCGGGTGGCACCGCAGGAGTGAATTGCAAGGCTCCTGTCCCTGCAGAGACTGTTGTTTTTGCCGGGACAGGGGTCTTTTTTGTACGATTGGAAAATAAAATTTCCTATCGTACAAAAAGCTGGCGGATCGCGTTCACAGCCCCATCGCATACCGGCCGAAAAGAGAGGAGAGCAGCAATGAATCAGAGCAGAGAAATCCCTTACAAAATTTATCTGGAAGAGAGCGAAATGCCGAAGCAGTGGTATAACGTGAGGGCGGATATGAAAAACAAGCCCGCCCCGCTGCTGAATCCGGGCACGCATCAGCCCATGACCGCGGAGGAGCTTTCCGCCGTATTTTGCGAGGATCTGGTGAAACAGGAACTGGATAACGACAGCAGATACATCGATATCCCGCAGGAAATTCAGGATTTTTACAAGATGTACCGCCCTTCTCCGCTGGTGCGGGCTTATTGTCTGGAGAAGCAGCTGGATACCCCGGCGAAGATCTATTATAAGTTTGAAGGGAATAACACCAGCGGCAGCCACAAGCTCAATTCCGCCATCGCCCAGGCCTATTACGCGAAGAAACAGGGCTTAAAGGGCGTGACCACCGAGACCGGCGCCGGGCAGTGGGGTACGGCGCTCTCCATGGCCTGCGCCTATCTTGGGCTGGACTGCAGGGTGTATATGGTGAAATGCTCCTATGAGCAGAAGCCTTTCCGGCGCGAAGTGATGCGCACCTACGGCGCCGCCGTCACGCCTTCGCCCTCCGACACCACGGAGATCGGAAGGAAAATTCTGGCGGAGCATCCAGGCACCACGGGAAGCCTGGGCTGCGCCATTTCCGAAGCCGTGGAAGTGGCGACCCATACGGAAGGGTATCGCTACGTTCTGGGCAGCGTGCTCAACCAGGTTCTGCTGCATCAGTCCGTCATCGGACTGGAGACGAAAACGGCGCTGGATAAATACGGCATCACGCCGGACATCATCATCGGCTGCGCGGGCGGCGGTTCCAACCTGGGCGGGCTGATCTCCCCGTTTATGGGAGAAAAGCTTCGCGGGGAAAAGGATTATCGCTTCATCGCGGTGGAGCCGGCCAGCTGCCCCAGCTTCACGAGAGGAAAGTTCGCATACGACTTCTGCGATACGGGCATGGTGACCCCGCTGCAGAAGATGTATACGCTGGGCTCCGGCTTTATCCCTTCCGCGAACCACGCGGGCGGGCTGCGCTATCACGGCATGAGCTCCATCCTGTCCCAGCTGTATCACGACGGCATGATGGAAGCGGTGAGCGTGGAACAGACTTCCGTCTTCGCGGCGGCGGAACAATTCGCCAGAGTGGAGGGCATCCTGCCCGCTCCGGAGAGCAGCCATGCCATCCGCATCGCCATCGACGAGGCGCTGAAATGTAAGGAGACGGGCGAGGAAAAGACCATCGTCTTCGGGCTGACGGGCACGGGCTATTTCGATATGGTGGCCTATGAGAAATACAACAACGGGGAAATGAACGACTATATCCCCACGGACGAAGACCTGGCGGCCGGATTCGCGGGCATTCCCGCCGTGGACTGATCCGGGCCGATACAGGCCGATACAGACTAAAATATGAGCTAATATAGGGAGAGGATGTTGGCGAGGCGGTTGTCCTCCACATCGAACTGCCAGACGCTGTGCCCGGGCAGGCGGTGTTCCGTCAGGTAATAGTGGCCGTCGAAGGAGGAGATATAGTAGGGGGTCCCGCCTCCGATGAAGCTTTCGTAAACGTCCTCCCACTGGCCCAAAGCCAGCAGGGACAGATCGGAAACGCGAAGGATGGTGGCGGCGTCCTGATTTCCCAAAAGATCCGTGGATACGGTGATATAGTAATAATCCTGAATTCTGGTGAGCTGGACCATGCCCGCGATTTCGTCGGGCACGGGCCAGCTTTCCATGATTTTCAGGTCCTTTTTGCGGGCCCGCAGGATGGAGCGGTTTCCGGAAACGAAGTAGATGTCGTCGCCGTCGATGGTGAAGGAGCGCACGTACGCCCCGGCCAGCTCCGGGACGGACATCACCTTTTCCAGGGCCACCCGGGAATCGCCCGCGGGACGAAAGAAAACGTACAGTTCGCCGGTCATGGAGCTGAGCGCGTAAAAGCGGTCAGCGGATTCGTCGTATACCACGTAGTGAGGGCGCACGCCGATATCCGAAAAGGCCTGGGTCAGATAAAAACGGCCGTCCCTCTTTTCGAAGACCAGGATCCGGTTGTTTTCCGTATCGTCGGCCAGATAGACGAGACCGTCGCCTGCGATGGTGTGTCCCCGGTCGATCTGATCGGTGAGGACCGTCCATTCGGTCAGAGGGAGATCGGGGGAAGGGCTGGTCAGAATCTGATTGTGATAGCAGTCCACCAGAAAGTAATCGTCCCCGATTTTGGTGAACTGGGTGGGAACGCTCAGGGAGGTCTGCGCGTTTTTGACGACCCCGCCTTCGATTGGCGTTTCCAGGGAAACGGACCAGACGGGGCGGGCGGGCCGCGCCGTCTGTAAAAGGATCGCAGCGGCAGCTCCCGCCAGAAGGAGGGTAAAGATGAGGATGGGAATTAAAATTTTCTTTTTCATACTCCAGAGTATAGCATGAAAATGCCCGCCGGTAAATCGGGAAACCGCCGGGCCCGGAATCCGGAGGGCCGTTCAGTACCGAATCCGGAGGGCCGTTCAGTCCGGAATCTGACGGCCCTCGGCGTCCATGTGGTAATTGCCCTTCAGGATCAGCTCGGACACCGGCACGATCTGATATCCCTTTTCCTGCAGCCCTGCGATCAGGCCGTCCAGCGCCTGGGCGGTATATTTCGCCCCGTTGTGGCACAGGATGATGCTACCGTTCCCCAGGTGTTTGTGATTCAGGACCCTGTCGAGGATGGCGTCCGCGCCGTAATCCTTCCAGTCCAGGCTGTCTACGTCCCACTGGATCGGGTAGTAGCCACATTCTTTTGAGGTGAGCACGACGCTGTCGTCATAGTCGCCGTAAGGCGGCCGGAAGAGGAACATTTCGTAGCCGGTCAGCTCTTTGACCCGGTCGTGGACGGAAAGGAGCTCCTGTTTTTGTTCGTCCGCGGACAGCTGGCTCATGTTTTTGTGGTTTTCGCTGTGATTGCCCAGATCGTGCCCTGCCGCGAGGATGGCCTTCACATCGTCGGGATAGTTTTTTACCCAGCCCCCGGTCATAAAAAAGGTGGCGTGGACATTGCGGTTTTTCAGGATTTCCAGGATCTTTTGCGTATCCTCGTTTCCCCAGGCGGCGTCGAAGGTCAGGGCCACTTTTTTCTGGTCCGTCTGGACGCAGTAGATGGGAAGCTGGCGGCCGTTGACCGCGCTGGAGCCGGAGACGGAGAGGGATTCGGGAGCCAGCATCAGGCAGGCCTTCGCGAAGGCCAGGATCCCCAGGAGAAAGAGACAGTTCTGAAACGCTCCGGTATGTACGGCGTCCCTGAGCCTGGGGAGGACGGCATAGTGTCTGAATTTGCTCTGAAGCAGGCGGAAAAAATCGTGAGGCATAAAATCTCCCGGCAGTATTCTTGCTACACTCTATGCGGAGGAGGGAGGATTCAGAACCCATTCCGGATTTCGACAGATCCGTTAAGAAAGCGCTAAGAATACGCTAAGAATCCGGGCGAAAACTTGCGGTTTCTTTATAGAAATTTTATAATTCAAAACAGATCGTGTAAAAAATGCCCAAGACGCGGTCGATGCATGCAGATGCATAGGGCAGACTGCCGGAGACAGGGGAGGCAGTCATACGAGAGGAGGAGCAACATTGGCAACATTTATCATCGGACTTGTCCTGCTGATCGTCGGCGGATTTTTATACGGCAAGTTTGTGGAGAAGGTATTCCGTCCGGACGACAGAAAGACTCCGGCGGTAAGGCTGGAGGACGGCGTGGACTACGTTCCCATGAACAAGTTTAAGAACGCCCTGATCAACCTGCTCAACATCGCGGGCACAGGCCCCATCTTCGGACCCATTCAGGGCATCCTGTTCGGGCCCATCGCCTTCATCACCATTCCCATCGGATGCGTGATCAGCGGCGCGACCCACGACTATCTGTGCGGCATGATGTCGCTGCGCCAGGACGGCGCGCAGATGCCCGGCATTATCCGGAAGTTCCTGGGAGGAAAGACCTATCAGGTTTACAACATTTTCCTCTGCTTCCTGATGCTGCTGGTAGGCGCGGTGTTCACCTACACCCCCGGCGACCTGTTCGCGGGCCAGATCTGCGGGCTGAAGGGAATCAGCATCTGGACCTGGGTCATCTACGCGGTGATCCTTGGCTACTATCTGCTGGCGACCCTGTTCCCCATCGACAAGATCATCGGCCGGATTTATCCGATTTTCGGCGCGATCCTGCTGCTCTCCGCGGTGGGCGTGTTCTTCGGGATCTTCTTTAAGGGCTATCAGCTGAACAACCTGGATCTTTCCAACGGTCTGGCGGGGATTTTCAACGTGTATCCCCTGTGGGCTGCGGAAGGAAATACCGGCGCCGGCACCCCCTTCATCCCCGTGTTCTTCGTGACCGTGGCCTGCGGAATCACTTCCGGCTTCCACTCCACCCAGTGCACGCTGATCGGCAGAAGCGTGAAATCCGAAAAGGAAGGCAACTTCACCTTCTACTGGATGATGATCATCGAAGGCCTGATCGCCATGATCTGGGCTGCGGCTGCCATGGGCCTGTACAACAAGGGTTCCTTAAGCGGCACCACCGGCGTCGTGGGCGAGGTGGCCAGGGATCTGCTGGGCCCTGTGGGCGGTATCATCGCCATCCTGGGCGTCATCGTCCTTCCCATCACTTCCGGCGATACGGCTCTTCGTTCCTGCCGTCTGATGATCGCGGATTATCTGCACATCAGCCAGAAGGAAAGCAAAAACAGAATTCTCGTGACGCTGGGCATTTTCATCCCGGTGATCCTGATCCTCGTGTTCGCGAAGCTGAATGCGCAGGGCTTCAACATCCTGTGGAGATACTTCGCATGGGCGAACCAGACCATCGCGGTGTTCGCGTTCGCGGCGATCACGATTTACTTAAAGGCCAAGAAGGGCGCTCCGAAGCTGGCGTTTCTGATTTCGCTGGTTCCCGGATCCTTCTACCTGTTCATCATCTCGTCCTTCATTCTGAGCCAGTCCATCGGATTCGGGCTGAGCCTGACGGTTTCTTATGTGATCGCGGCCGTGCTGGTGGTCGCATATGTGGTCGGCCTGATTGCGGCGGGTAACAAGTATGCGGCTTCCAAATCGGAAGAGTGAGGACCTGATTCCATATCGTTTCCCCTGGGCGTAAGGGCCCGGATCCATGCCGGAAGGCGTGGATCCGGGCCCTTTTTGTACGACAGGAAAGTTCCTTTCTTATCGTATCAAAAAGGCGCTCCGCTGATGTTGGGCACTCGCAAAAAAACTTTACGGCCCGTGTATTTTATGCTAAACTGCCTACATTATAAGAAACGAAATCTGTTAAAAGAGGGAAAAGATGACGAAAAGGGGAACTCGTTCGACGGGGCGCCTGCTCTTTCTGGCGGCCGCGCTGATAATCGCCGCCGCGCTGGCGGGAACCATGCATTATGGGGAAACTGCCGGGGATTTTCTGGAAGTGGGAATTTCCTTCGCGGATCCGGGGCAGGAGCAGACGCTGCGCTGTCAGGAGGGAAGCGGGGACGGGGAGCTTCTGGTCTTTCTTCCCGCGGGAGCGAAGACGGCGCGGTGGAAAACGGAAGGATGGCGGCGGTTTGAACTGGACGGGGTGCAGCTGCAGGACGGACAGGAGCTGCCCGCTGCGGACGGACGGCCCCATACGCTGACGGAACGGGGACTGGGAGGGCTGCTGACCAGGGAATACAGCCTGCGGATCCTGCAGTCCGAACATCTGGCTTCCGTCCATCTGAGCACGCAGAGCGGCGCTATGGACTACATTCAGAAGGAAAAGGGGAACGAGGAGGAAGGATGGGCCGCCATCGTGAACGCTGACGGAACCGTGGATTTTTCCGGCGCTTTTTCCAGCCTGAGAGGGCGGGGCAATTACACCTGGCTGCTGGACAAGAAATCCTATTCCCTGGATTTTTGGCAGGAGGAAAATCTTCTGTCCCTGGGAGAGGACAGCCGGTGGGTGCTTCTGGCCAACGCGGCGGAGGATACCCATATGATCAACCGGATGGTGTTCGAGCTGATGCGGGAAGCCGGGATCGCCGGCGTGCAGAACAGCACATGGGTGGATCTGTATCTGAACGGGGAATACGCGGGCAACTATCTGCTCTCCCAGAAGGTGAAGCCGCAGGAGGATCCCGCGGACGGCTGGATGGTGGAATTCGACGGATACTGGAAGGAAGAGGGCGGCGTCGGCTTCGAGACTTCGGGCGGGGAGGCCATCGCGGTCAAATTTCCCCAAAAAGCGGATGAAGCGGAGGTTTCCGGGATCGCATCGCAGATTCAGCGGGTGGAAAACGCGGTTTTGAGCGGGGACGGAACGGATCCGGAAACGGGGCTCTCCTGGCAGGAGCTGGCGGATGCGGACAGCCTGGTGAAAAAATACGTGCTGGATGAGATTTCCAAGTGCCCGGACGGCTGGAACGGCAGCAACTACTGTTTCTGGCGGGACGGGAAGATGTATTTCGGCGCGCCCTGGGATTATGAATTTTCCTTCGGCAATCAGCCCGCCTGGTTTTCGAATCTGAAGCTTCCGGAGGGGATCTACCATGCGGCGGAAACCCGCTGGTATGCTGCGCTGTATCAAAAGCCGGAATTTATGGAGGAGGTCCGGGAGGTTTACGCTTCCGTCTTCCGGCCCTGGCTGACCGGGTTCGCGCGGGAGGGAATCGCGGAACAGGCGGAGCGGATCGGGGCTTCCATGCGGATGGATGCGGCCCGGTGGGGGCAGCAGGAGGAAAATTTTTCCCGGAAGATCGGGGAATTGAGGGAATATATCGAGGACAGGCTGCGGTGGCTGGACCGGGAATGGCTGGGGATCGAAGGCGGAGGGGAAGATCCCGTCTATTATGCGCTCCGGCTGATGGACGGGGATTCGGAAACGGCCGTGTACTATATCCGGGAAGGGGAATATGTGGATCCGGATATGCTGATCATGGACGACCGCCATTTTACGGGATGGTATGAGGATGAGGCCTGTACGGCGAAAGCGGATGTGCTGGATGAGCCCGTGCGGGGAGAAATCGTGCTCTATGCGGGATGGGACCGGCTGGGAGCCCGGCTGGTGCTGGTTGCGGGGCTGGCGCCGCTGGCCGTCTTCCTTCTGGTGCTGGCCCTGTGGACCCTGCGGCATCTGCAGCGCAGGAAGTAACGGCTCAAAGAAGGTAACAGTTCAGCCATGCCATTTATCATTTGACGGATTCGTGGCAAAAAAGGAGAAAAAACAGGGCCGCAGGGCTTGTGCGGCAGGCCGGTTTGACGATATAATGGATGCGAAATCAAAAGAAGAAGGCAGTGAGGATGTTGGAAAAGAAAAAGGATCGATCCGGGAAAAGGCGGATGATCGGGTTGACCGGCGGACTGATTGTGCTGTTCGGCGCGCTGGCCAGCCTTTTTTCCGTTTATGACGGAACCCGGAAGGAAGAACTGGCGCGGTTGAGCGAGCAGCTTGCGTCCGCGCAGGAAGAGATTCAGGAGCTGGAGTGGGAGAAGGAGGAGATCCAGGCGCAGGCGGACGCCGTGACGGCCATGGCCATGGAGGAGGGTTTCGTCCCTGCGGAAGAGATTCCCTTCGAGGTGGATCTGGACGACTGGAAGTATCTGCTGGTCAACGAGACGCATCCGCTGCCGGAGGATTTCGAGCCCAGGCTGGCGAAGACGAGAAACGGACAGCAGGTGGACCGCAGGATCAAAACGGCTTTGGAGCGGATGATCGACGACGCGGCAAAAGAGGGGCTGAACCTTCTGATCTGTTCTTCCTACCGCGATTACGAGAAGCAGGACAGCCTGATGGACGAGTCCATCGCAAAATATCTCCGTCAGGGGATGGACTACCGGGAGGCGTTTTTTGAAACGAAGGAGCAGATCGCCCTCACCGGCGCCAGCGAGCACCATACGGGGCTGGCGGTGGATATCGTGGGAAAGGGGCATCAGAGCCTGGACCGGGCCCAGGCCAATACGAAAGAGGCGAAATGGCTTTCCGAACACGCTCACGAATACGGCTTCATTCTGCGCTACCCGGAGGACAAGGAGGAGATCACCATGATTTCTTTCGAATCCTGGCACTATCGGTACGTGGGGGTGGATGCGGCCGCTTTCATGAAGGAGAACAACCTCTGTCTGGAGGAGTTCGTGGAGCTGGCGATGCAGCAGCAAAAGCAGGGAAAAGTTTTGGCGGGAATGGGCTGGTAAAAACGGCCATAATATGTTATATATAGTGGATGTAACGCAAAAAGAGGCCGTCCGGCAGCCATCGTAGCCGCCCGACGGCGGAAAAAAGAGAGGATATCTGTTTTATGACGCAACAATCGAATCAAAAGACGAGCGCCGCAGGCTTCGTGATGCGCGTGCTGCAGGGCGCGCTGATCGGCCTGGGAGCGGTTCTTCCGGGAATTTCCGGGGGCGTTCTGTGCGTGGTGTTCGGGATTTATAAGCCCGTGATGGAGCTTTTGTCCAACCCGTTTAAGAACTTCAAAACCCATGTGCCCAGGCTGATCCCGGTCATCATCGGGGGCGCCGTGGGATTTATGGGCATCGCCAATCTTCTGGCGTTTTTCCTGGAGAAATATCCGGATCCGTCCGTCTGCCTGTTCGTGGGGCTGATCGGCGGGATGCTGCCTTCCCTCTTCCGCGAAGCGGGAGAACAGGGGCGCAGCAGAGGCTCCTGGATTTCCATGGCGATCGCCATGGCGGCGATCTTTTTGCTCCTGGGCAGCCTGAACGCTTCTTCCGTGCAGATTCTGCCCAATTTCGGCTGGTATCTGTTCTGCGGCTTCTGCCTGGCCTTAAGCGTCATCGCACCGGGCATGAGCTTTTCCACCCTGCTGATGCCTCTGGGGCTGTATACGCCCTTCGTGGACGGAATCGGACATCTGGATTTTTCCGTGCTGATTCCGGGCGGCATCGGGGCGCTGGTGACGGTGATCTGCCTGGCCAAAGCGGTGAACGCCCTGTTCGATCATTTTTACAACCTGGCGTTCCACGCCATCGTGGGGATCGTGATCGCGGCCACCGTGATGATCGTTCCCTTCGGAAGCTTCCTGGCTTCCCCGGCGCAGTGCGCGATCAATCTGGTCTGCATCGTTGTGGGCGTGGTGGCGGCCCTGCTTCTGGACCGCTTCAACAGCCGGGTGCCGGTGGAAAAATAAAAGCGCGTGAGCAAACCGGCGGTACGCGCGTTCGGGCTTCGGCCAGCATGGCTGGAGAGTCGTCCGAACGCGCGTACCGCCGGTTTTGGAGTCAGGAAATCTTCGTGTTTTCCGCCTGGTCGGAGGGCAGGACGCTGATGAAGGTCTTGCCCGGGTTGAGCCGGATCTGGTTGCCGGAGGCGTCGTAGTACCGGGTGACGCCGGTGAGGGAATCCTTGATCCAGGTGACCGGGATCGCCCTGCCGTTGGCGATGAACCAGCCCGGTTTGCCGCTGTCTAAGGTGGTCAGATACAGATAGCCCTGTTTATCCCGCACGATGGTGTCCGTATACTGGATGATGAGGTTCTCATAGCACAGCTGGGTTCCGGTTTCGCGGTCCCTGTGGGCCTTTTTGTACTGGCTGCGATAATATTTCCCGTCCTCCGCGTTGTAGACGAATTCGGGAGCCGTGGTGGTAAAGCCAGGGGCAACCCGGGTGGCGGAGACGCCCTGGGAAGGGGTCAGGGCCGGGCCGGAGGAGAACAGGAAATGGGCGCCCTGGTAATATTGCGTATGGGAGGAAGCGTAGCCGGCGGCCCGGACGCCCTTCTGGATGTAGGAAGCGCCGGTGTAGGCGTTGTGAGGGGCTTTCCGGTCGTTGACCCGGTAAGAGGCGGTGCCCTCCATCCGCGTGCCGTTCAAATTGTTGAGCTGGGGCAGCTCATAATAGGTCTTCACGTACAGATCCGGTCCGCCGTAGTGGAGGAAGATGGGATCGTATTCGCAGGCCCAGTGGATGAAATAGTCCCGGCAGCTGCGAAGGGGCCCGATCCTGGTCAGGAAATCGTAATTTTCAAAAACCGCCATCAGCCGTGTGACGCTCCCTTCCGCATAGGCTTCATAGACGATGTCGGCGGACGAAAGGCCGGACTGGGGCTGGGCCGCGGAGCTGTTGTCGTACATGACCGCGATGGGCCGCCTTGCGTATACCGTATCGGACACGGGCAGGCCGGTGAGATCGCTGGTTTTGGCCGCGTGCGCGGTGGAGCCGAAAACGAGGCAGCAGATTCCCGCCGCCAGGGCGCAGAGGGCCGGGGACAAAAATTTTTTCCTCATAAAGAATACCTCCTTTGCCCTCACTATAGCGTGCGCAGGACGTCCTGTCAATGCAAAAGGATCGACATGCGAAAGGGGCCGGCGAAAGGCCCAACTGTCATCTTGTGATTCCGGGCGTTCCATATTATAATGAGATGGAAATCGTAACGGAAGAAAACCGCCGCCGCATTTGCCGCGGCCGAAAGATGAGGGAAAGCAGATGAACTGGGAAGCCAACGTGAGGAAAGTCGTCCCCTATACGCCGGGGGAGCAGCCGTTTTTGCGCGATATGATCAAGTTAAATACCAACGAATGCCCGTATCCGCCCTCCGAAAGGGTGCAGCGCGTCCTGCGGGAATTCGACGCGTCCGATCTGCGGCTGTATCCGGATCCCGGGGCCCTCGGGCTGACGGAGGCGCTGGCGGCGCATTTCGGGCTGAAACGGGAGCAGGTCTTCGTGGGCGTGGGATCGGACGAAGTGCTGGCCCTTTCGTTCCTCGCCTTTTTCTCCGGAGGAAAGCCCGTGCTGTTTCCGGATATCACCTATTCCTTTTATGAAGTGTGGGCGCAGCTGTACGGAATTCCTTACCGCTGCCCAGCGCTGGACGAAGGGTTTCGCCTGAAAAAGGAGGACTACCTGACGGAGAACGGGGGGATCGTTTTCCCCAATCCCAACGCGCCCACCGGCCTCGTGGAGAGCCTGGAAACGGTGGAGGAGATCGTGGCGGGCAACCCGGATTCCGTGGTCATCGTGGACGAAGCCTATGCTGATTTTTGCGGGATCAGCGCCATGGGGCTGGTGGATCGGTACGAAAACCTGCTGGTGGTGCAGACTTTCTCCAAATCCAGGGCGCTGGCGGGCCTTCGGATCGGGTTTGCGGCCGGATCCCCGAAGCTGATCCGCTATTTGAACGACGTGAAATTTTCCTTCAATTCCTATACCATGAACCGGCTGACCATCGCCTGCGGCAAGGCTTGCCTGGAGGATGAGGACTGGTTTTTGAAGACCGTGGGAAAGATCGTGTCCACCCGGGAGCGGATGAAGGCGGAACTGAAATCGCTGGGATTTTCCTTCCCCGATTCGGGGGCCAACTTCCTCTTCGTCCGCCACGAATCCGTTCCGGCCAGGCAGCTGTTTTCGGCGCTGCGGGAAGCCGGGATTTTCGTGCGGCACTTCGACCGGCCCCGCATCGACGACTACCTGCGGATTTCCGTGGGTACGGACGAAGAGGCGGACCGGCTGACGGCGTTTCTGAACGGTTACCTGAAGAAGAGTTGAGCGCGGCCCCGGGCCGCGCGGGAGTTGCGAATGGAAAAAGCGAGCGCTAAGAACCTGCAGTTTTGCATTCTTTCCGCCGTCGGGATGATCCTGGTGGTGATGGGGCACGTGGAGGAAGGGATGCTCACGGTAGGGGGGCTGTTCCCCTACTATTCCTTCCACATCGCCCTGTTTTTGTTCATCTCGGGATATTTTTACCGGGAAGAGGAAGAAAGCCATATCGGGGCCTGGCTGGTCAGAAAGGCGAAGACCCTGCTGCTGCCCTATCTGGTCTGGAATCTGCTTTACGGGCTGCTGGTCTGCCTGATGCGGGCCTGCGGCTTTTATATCGGGAACGAACCGTCCCTGCGGACCCTGTTTCTGGATCCGTTTTTGTCCGGCCATCAGTTTTTGTACAACGCTCCGGCCTGGTTCGTGCCGGCCCTGTTTCTGGCGGAGGCGGCCAACCTGATTTTGCGCCGGATCCTGGGGCTGTTTCGCCTTCGGGGGGAATGGCTGATCGGCGGGCTGTACCTGTGCATGGGGATGGCCGCAGTCTGGCTGTCCCAAAACGGCTATGTGTACGACTGGTACCGGATCCCCGGAAGGATTCTGTACATGCTGCCCTGCTATCAGATGGGACGGCTGTACCGGACGAAGCTGGAGCGGCTGGACCGCGCGCCGGGATGGCTGTATTTCGGCGTTCTGCTGGCCGTACAGCTGATCCTGGCGTCCTGCTGCAACGGCCTGGCGGTCAGCGCCGCCTGGTGCAACGGCTTTTCCAACGGCCTTCTGACGCCCTATCTGACCGCGGCAACGGGAATCGCCTTCTGGCTGCGGGTCTCCCGGGATCTGGCGCCGGCTCTGGGAAAGAGCCGCTTCTGGCTCTACTTCGGAAGCCATACGTTTGCGGTGATGATGCATCAGGTGCTGTCGTTTTTTGCCGTGAAGGGGGCGTTCGCCCTGGCGGGAAGGCTGTTTGGGATCTTTGCGGATTTCGACCGTGAAGCGTTTTTGACGGACGTCTATTATGTTTATCTGCCCGGCGGGCTGGATCCGTTCCGGATGCTGTACGTGGCGGCGGGCATCGCTCTGCCCCTGTTCTTGTGCCGCCTGCTGGATTTGCTGGAAAGGAGGCTTCCATGGAAGCTTACGAAGATTTTGCGCTAGTCTACGATACCTTTATGGATGAAACCCCGTACGACGGCTGGTGCGGGCGCGTGAAAAAGATCCTGGAGGAGGCCGGGATCCGGGAGGGGCTCGTGCTGGACCTGGGCTGCGGGACGGGGAACATGACGGAGCGGCTGGCCCGGGCCGGATACGATATGATCGGGGTGGACCTGTCCGCCCGGATGCTGGATATCGCCCTGAAGAAACGGGAGAAATCGGGGCTGGATATCCTCTACCTGCAGCAGGATATGAGGGAGTTCGAGCTCTACGGTACGGTCCGGGCCGTGGTCTGCCTGTGCGATTCCCTCAACTATTTGCTGGAGGAGGACGAGCTGAGGGAGACCTTTCGCCTGGTGAATAACTACCTGGATCCGGGCGGGCTGTTTTTGTTCGACTTCAATACGGTCTACAAATACGAAACCGTGATCGGGGACAGCACCATCGCGGAAAACCGGGATGACTGCAGCTTCATCTGGGAAAACTATTACGACGGGGAAAGCGGGCTCAACGAATACGATCTGACCATTTTCCTGCGGGAAGAGGGGGAGCTGTTTCGGCGGTTTACGGAGACCCACGTGCAGAGGGGATATACGCTGGATGCGATCCGCAGGCTGGCGGAGGAAGCCGGGCTGATCTGGGTGGACGCCCTGGATGCGGATACCGGGGGCCGTCCTGCGGAGGAGAGCGAACGGATTTTTGCAGTGGCGAAAGAACGGGGAAAGGACGGAATTTAAGGGATGAAGGATTATATCGTGAGGGCTACGGCTGCAGGAGCGCAGATCCGGGCGTTTGCGGCCGCTACCAGGGATACGGTGGAAGCGGCCAGACAGGCTCATAATACCAGCCCGGTGGTGACGGCGGGACTGGGAAGGCTGTTGACGGCGGGAGCCATGATGGGGACCATGCTGAAGGGGGAGGACGACCTCCTGACGCTGCAGGTGAAAGGGGACGGCCCCATGAAAGGCATGACGGTGACGGCCGACGCCAACGGCCATGTCAAGGGCTATGCCGTGGAGCCCCAGGTCATTTTGCCGGCCAGCCCCAGGGGCAAGCTGGACGTGGGCCGGGCAGTGGGAAGCGGAACCCTTTCCGTGATCCGGGATATGGGATTAAAGGAGCCCTATGTGGGGCAGACGGCGCTCCAGACTGGGGAGATCGGGGACGATCTGACCTACTATTTCGCGGCTTCCGAACAGGTGCCCTCCTCCGTGGGGCTGGGCGTGCTGATGGAAAAGAACAACACCGTGCGCTGCGCCGGGGGCTTTCTCGTTCAGCTGATGCCCTTTGCCTCGGAAGAGGTGATTCCCCGCCTGGAGAAAAACCTGTCCGGGCTCACCTCCGTCACCGCCCTTCTGGACTGCGGCATGACGCCGGAAGAGATGCTGGAGCGCGTGCTGGACGGTTTCGATCCGGAGTTCACCGGCAAAACCGGGTGCGGCTTCTTCTGCAACTGCAGCAGGGAGCGGGTGGAGAAGGCGCTGATTTCCATCGGGAAGCAGGAGCTTTCGGACATGATCGAAGAGGGGAAGCCCATCGAGATCAACTGTCATTTTTGTAATAAAAACTACGCGTTTGAGCTGGACGGGCTCAAAGAGCTCATGAGGAGGTGCCGATGAAACACGGTTTTGTCAGGATGGCGGCGGTGACGCCGAAAATCAGGGTCGCGGATCCCATGTACAACGCGCAGGCGGTCTGCGCGTGTCTGGACCGCTGTTTTGAAGAGAAGGTGAAGGTGGCGGTGCTGCCGGAACTGTGCCTGACCTCCTTTACCTGCCAGGATCTGTTTTTGCAGGAACGGCTGCTGGACGGGGCGAAGGAAGCGCTCAGGGAAGTGATCGCCCATACGAAGGGCCGGGACGCGCTGGTCTTCGCAGGCCTGCCCCTGGAGAAGGACGGAAAGCTCTACAACGTGGCGGCGGCGATCCAGGACGGAAGGCTGCTGGGCTTCGTGCCGAAGCGGAATATCCCCAATTACGCGGAATTTTACGAGGTGCGCCATTTCGCGGCGGGGAGCATGCGGGCGGAAACGGTGGAATTCGACGGGCAGGAGGTTCCCTTCGGGGCGAATCTGCTGTTCGCCTGCTCCAACGTGCCGGGGCTGACGGTGGGATGCGAGATCTGCGAGGACGTGTGGGTGGCGGATCCCCCTTCCACGGGGCTGGCGAAGGCCGGGGCTACGGTGATCGTCAACCTGTCCGCTTCCAACGAGACGGTGGGGAAGGACGACTACCGCAGGGAGCTTTTGAAGGCCACCAGCGCCCGCCTCATCGCCGGCTATGTGTACGCCTGCGCCGGAGAAGGGGAGTCCACGCAGGATCTGGTCTTTGCGGGCCACAACATGATCCTGGAAAACGGGAGCATCCTGGCGGAAGCCGGGCTTTTTGAAAACGGGATGGTCGTTTCGGAGCTGGATCTGGGGCGGCTGCGCCATGAGAGGCGCCGGATGACGACCTTTGTGCAGGAAGGGCAGGAGAACTACGAAAAGATTTCCTTCGCCCTCCGGATGGAGGAGACGCCGCTGACCAGGAGTTTCGCGCCCAGGCCCTTCGTGCCGGACGACGGGAAGCTCAGGGAAAGGCGGTGCGAGGAAATTCTGGCCATTCAGGCCCTGGGATTGAAGAAGCGCTACGAGCATACGGGATCGCAGTCCGCGGTGATCGGGGTCTCCGGCGGCCTGGATTCCACCCTGGCCCTGCTGGTGACGGCCCGGGCCTTCGATCTGCTGGGGATGGACCGTTCCCGGATCCTGTCCGTCACCATGCCGTGCTTCGGGACCACGGACCGCACCTATGAAAACGCCTGCCGTCTGGCGCGGGCGCTGGGAAGCGCGCTGCGGGAAGTGAATATCCGGGAAGCGGTGCGGGTTCATTTCGGGGATATCGGCCAGGATCAGGACCGTCACGACGTGACTTACGAAAACGGGCAGGCCCGGGAGCGCACCCAGGTGCTGATGGATCTGGCGAATCAGACCGGCGGCCTGGTCATCGGCACCGGGGACATGTCCGAGCTGGCGCTGGGATGGGCCACCTATAACGGGGACCATATGTCCATGTACGGCGTAAACGCGGGCGTCCCGAAGACGCTGGTGCGCCATCTGGTGCAGTACTGCGCGGATACCTGCCGGGATGCGGACCTCAAGGAGGTGCTTCTGGACGTGCTGGACACGCCGGTGAGCCCGGAGCTCCTGCCCCCGGTGGACGGCGTGATCAGCCAGAAGACGGAAGACCTGGTGGGCCCATACGAGCTGCACGATTTCTTCCTGTATTATATGCTGCGCTGCGGATTTTCTCCGGCGAAGGTGTATCGGATCGCGGTGCGGGCCTTTGCGGGCCTCTATGAGGAAGAGACCGTTCTGAAATGGCTCAAGACCTTTTACCGCAGATTCTTCAGCCAGCAGTTCAAGCGCTCCTGTCTGCCGGACGGCCCCAAAGTGGGCAGCGTGGCGCTCTCTCCGAGAGGGGATCTGCGCATGCCGTCGGATGCCGCACTGGCCGTCTGGCAAAAGGAACTGGACGCGATTTAAGGGGCTGACCCGGTTTCCTCTTCGGCGACGGCTGCCTTCTGCAGAGCGGCCGAGATCGCTTCCAGCAGAAGCTGGGAGGTGTACTGATTTTCTTCCGGCCAGGTGATCCCCTCCAGGGACTGGTTTTCCAGGACCTGATCCGAGATGGATTCCAGGCAGGGCTCCATCAGCGGGTACATGGTGGTGACGGCTTCGCTCAGATTGATCAGCCGGATGGAAGTGATGCAGGAATCATCCACAACGACCTCCACATCCACGCCTGCAGATCCGATCTGGAGGGAGGTTGTGTACTTTCCGGGCACATAACGCACCACGTCGTCGGAAAAGACCGGCTTTTCGCCCTTTTTTCCCGGCAGAAACATCAGGGCCATCAGGATGAGAAACAGGACGGCCAGGAGAATGAAGATGCCGGTATAGATCAATTCCTTTAGATGAAGTACGATGATTTTTGTTTTGGAACTCATTGCGCGATCCCCAATCTGTCTGTTATTGCAGTTTACGCGGCTGGGGGCCGGGATATGAATAAAACGGAATGGAGGAAAGAATGGAGATCAGATTTACCAAAATGCAGGGCTGCGGGAACGATTACGTCTACATAGACGGCGCTTCCTGCGGCCTGACACAGGAAGAAAAGCCCGGGTTCGTGCGCTTCGCCAGCGACCGGCACTTCGGCGTGGGCGGCGACGGGGTGATTTTCATCAACCCCTCTTCGGAGGCGGATTTCGAAATGGAGATGTATAACGCGGACGGGAGCCGTTCGGAAATGTGCGGCAACGGCATCCGCTGCGTGGCGAAGTACGTTCACGACAAGGGGATGACGGACCGGGACCGCTTTTCCATCATCAGCGGCGGCCAGATCAAATGGATGGAGCTGACGGTGGAGGGAAAGGAAACCGTCGCGGTGCGGGTGGATATGGGAGAACCCGAACTGGATCCGGAAAAGATCCCCGTGAAGGCGTCGGGGAGCCGGGCCGTGGACGAGCCCATCGAAGTGAACGGAAAGGAATACCGGATGACCTGCGTTTCCATGGGAAATCCCCACGCGGTGGTGTTTTCGGACGGGGTGGAGGAAATGGATCTGGAAAAGATCGGCCCCGGTTTCGAAAATCACGAACGTTTTCCCAGGAGGATCAACACGGAATTCGTGGAAATCCGGGACCGCAGCAGGGTTCGGATGCGGGTCTGGGAGCGGGGGACCGGGGAGACCCTGGCCTGCGGCACGGGCTGCTGCGCCACGGCGGTGGCAGGCGCGCTCAACGGCCTGACGGACCGGAAGGTGACGGTGGAAGTGACGGGAGGGGAGCTTTTCATCGACTGGGACGAGGAGAGCAACCACGTCTTCATGACCGGCCCGGCCCGCTTCGTCTTCGAAGGATCCCTGGAGTGGAACGGCTGAAACTGAAATGAGAGGGGCCGCACAAATTGAAAGAGCCCCGTATACGTACCGGTATACGGGGCTCTTGCTGTACGGCCCTTCTTATTCCAATTCCATCGTCATATATTCCAGGAACTTCACCCCGTTGTCCGGGTGCTCCGCATTGGAAACGATGCAGAACCAGGCAGGGACCTCGTTGGAGAGGAAAAAGGAGGAATTCCGCACGTCCACGGCGATGGGGATCTCCCCCTTGTCGTCTTCCGGAATATCCCGGTAGAGGAGGCGGTCCTGTTCTTCCAGCGAGGCGAGCATTTCCGCGGGGAGGACTTCGGACAGATCAGCGAAGTACCCTTCGTCCGCGGTCTGTTCCAGATAGCTGTCGTCGGTGATGATGGCGTCCAGCGCGCGGGCGGAAACCATGGCCATGATCTTCTGAATGTTCACGGCGGTATATTCGTCGCCGCCGTCATAATTGATATAGATGCCGGTGTCCAGCACGGCTTCGCATTCGTCCCCGTCGATGCCGGCCCAGGAGACGAAACCGGTCTCCGCCTGTTCGGTGTCCAGATCGTCGGCCAGCACCATGTTCACGAAGGCGGCTTCCATGACGATGTCCTTTCTGGTGGCGAGAGTATAGATGAAATTCCCGCCGAAAATCAGCACCAGAACGGTGATCAGCGTATGAATTTTGTAATATTCCCAGAAATAGGCGAACTTTTCCTTCAGGCTTTTCCCCTTCAGCTTCTGCCGCTGTTCTTTGATCTCATCGTTTACCGAATTCCCTGCAGCCATGGCCTGTCTACCTCCAAAAGTCGATATATTTTCAGTAAGTATGATATACGTTTGCGCGGATAAAGTCAATGAAAGGCGATTTTTGATTCATGAAAATTTTATGAACAACGGGACCGTTCGCCTTGAAAAAGAAGCCGCCATGTAATATGATAATAAAAAGGATCTGCCGGCCGGATCCGGATACATTTTTGAAAAAGGTGGTAGGCATCATGAATGAGAGCTATGTGGAATGTCTGGTAGCGCGCAGGCCGTCCGGAGGGATGAAGGCTTTAAAGGCGCTGCTGATCGCGGTGACGGTGATTGGGGTCCTGGGAGGGATGATCGCGTTTCCGCTGCTGATCGTGGCTGTGGCGGCTGCGGTGGGCGCTTATTTCGCGTCCCTGTATTCGAGCATGGAGTATGAATATCTCTATGTGGACAGGGAAATTTCCGTGGACAAGATCCTGAACAAGTCCAGACGGAAGAAGGCGGAGAAGTTCGAGCTGGACCGCGTGGAGATTTTCGCGCCCGTCAATTCCTGGCATCTGGACAACTATAAGAACCGTCAGTTCAAGACGACGGATTACAGCAGCGGCGTGGCGGGGCAGCCGGACAGGCGGTACGCCATGATCTACAACGGCGAGAGAAAGATCCTCTTCGAGCCCAGCCAGGAGATGGTGAAGGCGATGCAGGCCGTGGCTCCGAGAAAAGTATTTTTGGATTGACAGACGGGACGTCATCTGCTACACTTTGTTAATCATGAACTGTCAGTAGCCTTTACTGGCAGTTTTCGTATACTTTTATCCCCCGCCCCGCAGGGCGGAGCAGCGAGTTTACACGAGAGAAAACAGGAGGAGAGAAGATGGGTCAGATTATTGGCGAAGGCATTACTTTTGACGATGTGCTGCTGGTTCCGGCATATTCTCAGGTAATCCCCAACCAGGTGGACGTGACCACCTGGCTGACGAAGAAGATCAAGTTGAACATCCCGCTCATGAGCGCGGGAATGGACACCGTCACCGAGCACCGGATGGCGATCGCCATGGCGCGGCAGGGCGGCATCGGTATTATTCACAAGAACATGTCCATCGAAGAGCAGGCCGATGAGGTGGACAAGGTAAAGCGTTCGGAGAACGGCGTTATCACAGATCCTTTTTCTTTATCCCCGGAACATACGCTGGCGGATGCCAATGAGCTGATGGCCAAGTTCCGTATATCCGGCGTGCCCATTACGGAAGGCAAAAAGCTGGTTGGCATCATCACCAACCGCGATCTCAAATTCGAAACGGATTTCACCAAAAAAATCAAAGAGTCCATGACCAGCGAAGGGCTGATCACCGCGCCCGAAGGGATCACGCTGGAAGAGGCGAAGAAGATCCTGGCGAAGGCCAGGAAGGAAAAGCTTCCCATCGTGGATAAGGACTTCAACCTGAAGGGCCTGATCACCATCAAGGACATCGAGAAGACCATCAAGTATCCCCTGGCTGCCAAGGATGAGCAGGGGAGACTTCTGTGCGGCGCGGGCGTGGGCATCACCGCCAACGTGCTGGACCGCGTGGCCGCTCTGGTGGAAGCGAAGGTGGACGTGATCGTTCTGGATTCCGCTCACGGGCATTCGGAGAACGTGCTGCGCTGCGTGAAGATGATCAAGGAGAAATATCCGGATCTGCAGGTGATCGCGGGCAACGTGGCCACCGGCGAAGGGACCAGAGCGCTGATCGAGGCCGGAGCGGACGCGGTGAAAGTGGGCATCGGGCCCGGCTCCATCTGCACCACCCGCGTGGTGGCGGGCATTGGCGTGCCTCAGGTCACCGCTATCATGGACTGCTATGCGGTGGCGAAAGAATACGGGATCCCGATCATCGCTGACGGCGGGATCAAATATTCCGGCGAGATCACGAAAGCCATCGCGGCGGGCGGCAACGTCTGCATGCTGGGCTCCATGTTCGCGGGCTGCGACGAGAGCCCCGGGACGTTCGAGCTGTATCAGGGACGGAAATACAAGGTATACCGCGGCATGGGATCCATCGCCGCCATGGAAAACGGCAGCAAGGACCGCTACTTCCAGACGGACGCCAAGAAACTGGTTCCGGAAGGGGTGGAGGGCCGCGTGGCCTACAAGGGTCTGGTGGAAGACACGGTGTTCCAGCTGATGGGCGGTCTGCGCGCCGGCATGGGATACTGCGGGACCCATACGATCGAAGAGCTGAAGGAAAACGGGAGATTCGTGAAGATTTCGGCGGCCGCTCTCAGGGAGAGCCATCCTCACGACATCCACATCACGAAGGAAGCGCCCAACTACAGCTCGGGAGACTGAATCGAATAAAAACGGCGTGTGACTGGCGGATCAGTGGAGTTCACCACAGGGAGCACGTCGGATGAGACCGACCGCCTGGGTACCTGAACTGACATGGAAGAAGAGTATCCGGGCGGTCGGTTTTCAGGTTGCAGAAGCGAATGCGCTTCGGAATGGAGGAGAAAATGCAGAAAAAGAATCTTGCGGAAGAACTGAAGAACAACGCCTATCCGGGAAGGGGGATCGTCATCGGGAAAACTCCGGACGGGAAAAAGGCCGTGACGGCCTACTTCATCATGGGAAGGAGCGCGAATTCCAGGAACAGGATCTTCGTGGAAGACGGAGAGGGGATCAGGACCCAGGCCTTCGATCCATCCAAACTGGAGGATCCGAGCCTGATCATCTACGCGCCTGTGCGGGTGCTGGGAAACAAGACCATCGTGACCAACGGGGATCAGACGGATACCATTTACGATGGGATGGATCATCAGATGACGTTCGAGCAGAGCTTACGGAGCCGCTGCTTCGAACCGGATGCGCCCAACTATACGCCCAGAATTTCCGGCATCCTGCATCTGGAAGGGGGATCTTACAATTATGCCATGTCCATCTTAAAGAGCGACGGCGGCGATCCTTCCTCCTGCCTGCGCTTCACCTTCGCCTATGAAAATCCGAAGGCGGGAGAGGGGCGCTTCATTCACACCTATCAGGGGGACGGGAATCCCCTGCCCAGCTTCGAGGGCGAGCCGGAGCTGGTGGGAATCGAAGGGGACATCGACAGCTTCACGGAGACGGTGTGGAACGGCTTAAATGAAGAAAACAAAGTTTCCCTGTTCGTGCGGTTCATCGACATCGCCACCGGGGAATACGAGACGAGAATCGTCAATAAGAATTGCCAGTAAGAATCGCTGAAAGGGGATCAGACAGATGAATGAAATTCAGTTGAAATACGGATGCAACCCGAACCAGAAGCCTTCCCGCATTTTCATGGAGGACGGCTCCGACCTGCCGGTGACGGTATTGAACGGAAAGCCCGGCTATATCAATTTCCTGGACGCCTTCAACGGCTGGCAGCTGGTTTCCGAGCTCAAAAAGGCGACCGGCCTGCCCGCGGCAACCTCCTTCAAGCACGTCTCCCCCGCCGGGGCGGCGGTGGGGCTGCCGCTGACCGACACCCTGGCGAAAATCTACTGGGTGGACGATCTGGGGAGCCTTTCCCCGCTGGCCTGCGCCTACGCCAGGGCCAGAGGCGCGGACCGGATGTCTTCCTTCGGGGATTTCATCGCCCTGTCCGACGAATGCGACGCAGACACGGCCCGCCTGATCAAGCGGGAGGTTTCCGACGGGGTCATCGCGCCCGGCTATACGCCGGAAGCGCTGGAGATGCTCAGGGAGAAGAAAAAGGGCAATTACAACGTGATTCAGATCGATCCTTCCTATCAGCCCGCGGCCATCGAGAGAAAGCAGGTGTACGGCATCACCTTCGAACAGGGGAGAAACGAACTGGACATCGACGGCGACCTGCTCTCCAACTTCGTGACGAAGAAAAAGGATGTGCCCAAAGAGGCTCTCATCGATATGAAAATCGCGCTGATCACCCTGAAATACACGCAGTCCAATTCGGTCTGCTACGTGAAGGACGGGCAGGCCATCGGGATCGGGGCCGGGCAGCAGTCCCGCATTCACTGCACCCGTCTGGCCGGACAGAAGGCGGACAACTGGTGGCTGCGCCAGTCCCCGCAGGTGCTGGGGCTGTCCTTTGTGGACGGGCTGGGACGCGCTGACCGGGACAACGCCATCGACGTTTACATGGGGGACGAGTATGAGGACGTGCTGGCGGAAGGCGTGTGGCAGACGAAATTCAAGGTCAAGCCTCCGGTCTTTTCCCGGGAGGAGAAACGGGCCTGGCTGGATCAGCTTTCCGGCGTGACGCTGGGCTCCGACGCGTTTTTCCCGTTCTCGGACAACATCGAGCGGGCGCACAAGAGCGGCGTGGCTTATATCGCCCAGCCCGGCGGCTCCGTGCGGGACGACGCGGTGATCGAGTGCTGCGACAAGTACGGAATGGCGATGGCCTTCACCGGCATCCGCCTGTTCCACCATTGAGATTATACTGCCGTTTTCGGTGATAAATGGATTGCGTTTTGAAAGAGAATTGGATATGCTCTCCCTGACGGCCGCAGCTGTCGGGGAAAGAACGGCGGGCCGTGCTTTTGTGGAAGAAAGCATGGCCTTCCTTTTTTTCGTCCTGACAGAAACTGCGTGTAGGCGGACATATTTTGGGGAAAAATCAGAGCAGAAAGCAAAAAAACGAAAGCGAGGAGAAGAAAATGGCGGAAATCATGGGGTTACAGGCGTATTTGCAGGAAGAGGGGAAGAAACCGGAGGGGAACATGTTCCGGGAACACGTCATCGAACCGGAGTTTGTGGATCAGTTCTGCCGGGAACTGGCGGCGGAGGAGCGCAGCCGCGCCACCATCGGGAAATACAGGAGGGACGTCCTGGCCCTGCTTCGTTTTCTGGGGGAGGAGCTGATCGTCTCCAAAGA
>DWXE01000043.1 GCA_019119355.1 Candidatus Eisenbergiella merdigallinarum | reverse complement strand
GTATTTTTTTCCCGCTGGCCGGCGCTTTCGATCGTCCTCTGCGGCAGCCGGTTTTGCTGCTTCCCGCCGTTTATTCCTCCCGCCGGGTGCGGGAAATATCCAGCCTCACCTGTTTCAAAAACTGTTCCTCCGCCCGGGTCAGGCGGGAATCCTCCGGGTAGATCGCCAGATCTGTCATGGCGCGGGACGGCCCCGAAACGGGCCTGGCGACCAGATGGCGTTCGGAGAGAAACGGTTCGGGAAGGGGAGGAAGGAAGGCGAAGGAACCGGAAATCCGGGAGAGGAGATCCAGCAGGCTGCCGTGCTCCTGCACGCGGATGATCCCCCGGGCGTTTCCCTCCGCGGCAGGTTCGTTGAAATAGGCGGCGAGGGAGGCGTCCTCGCAGACGATTTCCGGAAATTTCTCCAGCATATCTTCGGTCAGGGACTGTTCCGAAGCCAGGGGATGGCGGTCGGAAAAAACGGCCCGTTCTTCGAATTCCTGAAGGGATTCGAAAGCGAGCTCCTTCTGGCGGAGCAGGGCGATCAACGCTTCCCTGTGCCGCCGGAAGATCCGGATGACGGCCATGTGACAGCAGCGCATGGAAACGTTTTGCAGGGCCTCCAGCGCGCCGGTTTCGCGGTAGTCCACGGACAGGGTGCGCCCCCTGCCGTACCGGGACAGAAACTGGCCGAAGGAGGCCGAAAATCCGGGGGATTTCGGAACGCAGATTTCCAGCTGCAGGCGGTCCTTATCCTCATGGGAACAGAACGCTTCCAGCGCCTGAAACTGCTGAACCGCCTTCCGGGCCAGCAGGAGGAATTCCCGCCCTTTTTCCGTGGGGACAACGCCCCTGGAGCTCCTGGTGAACAGGGAAAACCCGATTTCTTCTTCCAGATCCCGGATGTCGCGGCTTAAGTTCGGCTGGCTGACGAACAGCTGGCGGGCTGCCCTGGTGATGGAGCGGCACCGTTCCACTTCTATGGCATAACGGAGAACGTTGGGATTCATACACTCTCTTTCCTTTCTTTCGCGGCCTGGCGGGGCGGAATGTATCTCATTTTGTACATTCCCTGCGATTTGGCGGCGGGATTCAAATCGATCCCGCAAACCCGCTTTTATCATAGCTTTTTCGCCAAAAAACTGCAATATGTAATATGAAAAAATACATGAATTCCATATAAAAAATGTATGCCTATAGAAAGTGCCGAGGATGTATAATATTGAATATCGAAAAAACATAAGAAAGGATGATTTTTTATGGCTAGGAAAATGAAAACCATGGATGGTAACCATGCAGCGGCCCATGCGTCATACGCATTTACCGATGTAGCGGCGATCTATCCGATTACCCCTTCCTCTCCGATGGCGGAAGCTACGGACGAATGGGCGACAGCAGACAGAAAGAATATGTTCGGACAGACCGTGAAGATCACGGAAATGCAGTCTGAGGCTGGTGCGGCGGGCGCCGTTCACGGTTCTCTGGCGGCGGGCGCCCTGACGACGACCTATACGGCATCCCAGGGTCTGCTCCTGATGATCCCCAATCTGTACAAGATCGCAGGCGAACAGCTTCCCGGCGTGTTCAACGTGTCCGCGAGAGCCATTGCCAGCCATGCGCTGAGCATTTTCGGCGATCATTCCGACGTATATGCATGTCGTCAGACCGGATGTGCGATGCTGTGCGAAAGCAGCGTGCAGGAAGTCATGGACCTGACCCCTGTTGCACATCTCGCAGCCATTAAGGGAAGCATTCCGTTCATCAACTTCTTCGACGGTTTCCGTACCTCCCATGAGATCCAGAAGATCGAGACCTGGGATTATGAAGATCTGAAGGAAATGACCGATATGGACGCCATCGACGCGTTCCGGAAGCATGCGCTCAACCCGAATCATCCCTGCCAGAGAGGTTCCGCTCAGAACCCGGATATCTTCTTCCAGGCGAGAGAGGCGAGCAACCCTTATTACGATGCCCTTCCCGAAATCGTTCAGATGTACATGGACAAGGTCAACGAGAAGATCGGCACCGATTATAAACTGTTCAACTACTACGGCGCGGCGGATGCGGAGCACGTGATCGTTGCCATGGGTTCCGTAAACGACACCATCGAAGAGACCATCGACTATCTGGTGAAGACCGAAGGCGCGAAGGTCGGCGTCGTTAAGGTTCGTCTGTACAGACCTTTCTGCGCGGATGCCCTGATCGATGCCATTCCTGAGACCGTGAAGAAGATCACCGTTCTCGACAGGACGAAAGAGCCCGGAGCGCAGGGCGAGCCCCTGTATCTGGATGTAGTCGCAGCCCTGAAGGGATCCAGGTTCGATTCCGTTCCGGTTTACACCGGCCGTTACGGTCTGGGCTCCAAGGACACCACCCCCGCTCAGATCGTCGCCGTATACAACAATACGGAGAAACAGAAATTCACCATCGGTATCGAAGACGATGTGACGAATCTGTCCCTGAAGCTGGGCGCTGAGCTGGTTACCACCCCCGAAGGAACCACGAACTGCAAGTTCTGGGGTCTGGGCGCGGACGGCACCGTAGGCGCGAACAAGAACTCCATCAAGATCATCGGCGACAACACCGATATGTATGCGCAGGCGTACTTCGATTACGACTCCAAGAAATCCGGCGGTGTGACCATGTCCCACCTGCGTTTCGGACATAAGAAGATTAAATCCACTTACCTCATCCGCCAGGCGAACTTCGTGGCCTGCCACAACCCTGCGTATGTGCGCAAGTACAACATGGTTCAGGAACTGGTGGACGGCGGCACCTTCCTGCTCAACTGCTCCTGGACACAGGAAGAGCTGGACAGGCATCTGCCCGGCCAGATGAAGAAATTCATCGCGGATCACAACATCAACTTCTACACCATCGACGGCGTGAAGATCGGTATCGAGACCGGAATGGGCCCCACCCGTATCAACACGATCCTGCAGTCCGCATTCTTCGAGCTGACCGGAATCATTCCTTCCGAGAAGGCGAACGAGCTGATGAAGGCCGCTGCGAAGGCGACCTACGGACGTAAGGGCCAGGATGTTGTCGACAAGAACTGGGCTGCCATCGATGCCGGCGCGAAGGGCGTTGTCAAGGTTGACGTTCCCGAGAGCTGGAAGAACTGCGAAGACGAAGGTCTGGACTACAAGGTCGTGACCGACGGCAGAGAAGACGTTGTGAATTTCGTCAACAACATTCAGACCAAGGTAAGCGCTCAGGAAGGCAATACGCTGCCCGTATCCGCGTTCAAGGATTACGTGGACGGCTCCACTCCTTCCGGTTCCTCCGCTTACGAGAAGAGAGGTATCGCGGTTAACGTTCCCGTCTGGGATTCCACCAAGTGTATCCAGTGTAACTTCTGCTCCTATGTCTGCCCTCACGCGGTTATCCGCCCTGTGGTCATGACGGAAGAAGAGCTGGCGAACGCTCCCGAAGGTACCCAGGCTCTGGATATGACTGGTATGCCCGGCAAGAAGTTCGCGGTTTCCGTATCCGTTCTCGACTGTACCGGCTGCGGCTCCTGCGCGAACGTATGTCCCGGTATGAGAGGCGAGAAGGCGCTGACCATGGCTCCTCTCGAGACCCAGCTTTCCAAGGAAGCGCTGTTTGCCTATGGCCAGTCGCTGCCTGAGAAGCCCGAAGTTCTGGAAAAATTCAAGGAAACCACCGTGAAGGGTTCCCAGTTCAAGCAGCCTCTGCTTGAGTTCTCCGGAGCCTGTGCGGGATGCGGCGAGACCCCTTATGCGAAGCTGATCACTCAGCTGTTCGGCGACAGAATGTACATCGCCAACGCGACCGGATGTTCCTCCATCTGGGGCAACTCCTCTCCGAGCACCCCTTACACCGTGAACAAAGCCGGCAGAGGCCCCGCATGGGATAACTCCCTGTTCGAGGACAACGCCGAGTTCGGTATGGGTATGCTGCTGGCGCAGAACGCGCTCAGAGGCGGCCTGAAGGAGAAGGTGGAAGCGGTTCTGGCTTCTTCCGACGACGAGGCCGTGAAAGCTGCCTGCCAGGAATACCTGGATACATTCAACAGCGGCGTGACCAACGGTCAGGCGACCGATCATCTGGTTGCTGCGCTGGAAGGCAAAGACTGCGATACCTGCAAGGATATCGTGAAGAACAAAGACTTCCTGTCCAAGAAATCCCAGTGGATCTTCGGCGGCGACGGATGGGCTTACGATATCGGCTTCGGCGGCGTGGACCACGTGCTGGCGAGCGGCCAGGATATCAACGTGATGGTATTCAATACCGAGGTGTATTCCAACACCGGCGGCCAGGCATCCAAAGCGACTCCTACCGGCGCGGTTGCGCAGTTCGCTGCAGGCGGTAAGGAAGTGAAGCAGAAGGATCTGGCAGGCATCGCCATGAGCTACGGCTATGTATATGTGGCTCAGATCGCCATGGGCGCTGACTACAACCAGACCGTGAAGGCGATCGCGGAAGCGGAAGCTTATCCGGGACCTTCCCTGATCATCGCTTATGCTCCCTGCATCAACCACGGCATCAAGAAGGGCATGAGCAAGGCTCAGACCGAAGAGAAACTGGCGGTAGAGTCCGGTTACTGGCATCTGTTCCGCTTCAATCCCGCTGCGGACAAGAAGTTCGTCGTGGACAGCAAGGCTCCTACCAAAGACTTCAAGGAATTCATCGGCGGCGAGGTGAGATACGCTTCCCTGGCCCTGAAGGATGCTGAGAAGGCTGCCCGTCTGCAGGATCAGGCTGCTGAAAACGCGAAGGAAAGATACGATTATCTGCAGAAACTGCAGACCCTGTACGGCAACGACTGATCTGACTGCGATCTGAAACAGTCATTTCGGTAAAACCATACGCGTCGGCTGAACCGGAAAGCCCCAAAAGGGCTTTTCGGTCCGATGTCCGGCGCGTATGTCATATGTATCTCAGATTGGAGAATTTCAGGAAAGAGGATAAAGAGAAATATGGGTAAAGTATCGGATGACGCTACCATTATGAACATCAAGCACGAAGTGCTTACGGAAGTGGCGAAGCAGGCGTTTGCGGGCGAGCTGGAAGAGAAGAAAGATAATATCCCCTTTGAAATGATCCCGGGCCCTGAGGCGCGTTTCCGCTGCTGTGTTTATAAGGAACGCGAGATCATCAGACAGAGAGTCAGACTTGCGGAGGGGAAATGCCCCGGGAATAAAGAGAGCAACAACATCGTTCAGGTCATCAACTCGGCATGTGAAGAATGTCCGATTTCTTCCGGATATGTGGTAACGGATCTGTGCCAGGGCTGCCTTGCGAAGTCCTGCCGCCAGGCCTGCCATTTCGGAGCGATCACCATCGCCGGCGGACGTTCCCACATCGATCCGAATAAGTGTAAGTCCTGCGGCAAGTGCGCGGATGCCTGCGCGTATTCCGCAATCGTGAAGATCCAGAGGCCCTGCATGAAGAGCTGTCCTGTGAGCGCCATCACCATGGACGAGCACGAGGTGTGCCAGATCGATGAGGCCAAGTGCATTCAGTGCGGACAGTGCATCCACAGCTGCCCCTTCGGAGCGATCGCATCCAAGACGGACGTGGTGAGCGTGGTCAACGCGATCCGCGACGGCAAAAAAGTCGTAGCCATGCTGGCTCCCGCAGGGGAAGGCCAGTTCGGTCCCGACATCACCATGGCCAGCTGGAGAACGGCGATGAAGAAAGTCGGCTTTGCGGACTTCGTGGAAGTGGGGCTCGGCGGAGACCTGACCGCGGCGTTCGAGGCCGCCGAATGGGCGGAAGGCTTCAAGGAAGGCAAGAAGATGACGACCTCCTGCTGCCCTGCGTTCGTCAACTACATCAGAAAGCACTTCCCGGAAGTGGCCGGCAATATCTCCACCACCGTTTCCCCGATGTGCGCCGTATCCAGAATGCTCAAGGCGAAGGATCCGGAGACGGTTACCGTGTTCGTCGGGCCCTGCATCGCGAAGAAGTCCGAGGCTCACGGCCACGATATCGAGGGCAATGCGGACTATGTTCTGACCTTCGGTGAAATTCGCGCCATCATGCGCGCGAAGGGAGTGGAACTGGAGCCTGAAGCCAATACCAGCCAGGAGGCCAGCGTGTTCGGCAAACGGTTCGGCAACGGCGGCGGCGTGACGGAAGCGGTTCTGGAATGCCTGAAGGAGACCGGAGAGAACACCGATATCAAGGTGGCCAGATGTAGCGGCATCGCGGAGTGCAAGCGCGCCCTGACCCTGCTCAAGATCGGCAAACTGCCGGAAGACTTCATCGAGGGAATGATCTGTGAAGGCGGCTGCGTGGGCGGCCCCAGCCATCACAAGGCTGCGCAGGCGGCGAAGAAAGACCGCGATAAGCTCATCGGCGAGGCGGACAACAGAGGAGTTCACGAGAATCTGAAGAACTACGATCTGGATTCCTTCTCCATGCACAGATAAGAGAATTAAATTTGAATGAGCTCGCCTTCTGGCGGGCTCATTCTTTTGAAAAATTTAGTATTTGGGCAAAAAGTGCGAGCAATCCGGCATTATTGATTGAGTTCCGCGAATCACTATAGTATACTGTTAAATGAGATTTTATAGCCTGTTTTGCGCATGGCTGAAAAGGGTTTACGTGAATGCGACGAAAATTAAGAATCGATTTGTGAGGTAATCAGATGGCTGAGAAAGCATATTTCGGTGAAGGGAAGAACATCGAATTCAAAAGAGAAATTCCGAAGAAGCGCGAGAGATTCCTGAAGGATATTATCGCATTTGCCAACTGCACCGGCGGAAAGGTCATCCTTGGCATCGAGGATATTACCAACATTGTCTATGGAATCGGTGATGTGAATCCGTTCCGTTTGTCAGACGACATTACCAATATGATTTCGGACGCCTGTACCCCGCAGATCGAGACTAACATTACGGCGCAGACGTTGGAAGGAAAAACGATTTTGATCATTGATGTGGTGCCGGGTAAATTTCGGCCGTACTATATCAAGTCAATGGGAAAAGAGAGATCCGCTTATATTCGCATCAATGGCAGCAGTCGTGCAGCGGATGCAAGACGGCTTCAGGCGTTGGAACTGGAGGGACAGGGCATTTACTACGACACCCTTCAGGAGATCGGAATGGAGTATGACGAGGATGCTGCGCATAAACTCTGCGCCGCTATGAAAGAAGTGGCTCTTTCCGCCTGCAAGACTGAGGAAGAAAAAGCGGGAATTCACGACATGACCGTCGAAAAGCTGGAGGATATGGGGCTTTTGTGCCGGCTGGGGCGTGACTATGCGCCGACCCATGCCTTTAACTTGATGACGGTAAACAAAGTACGTTATGCGAAAATTCAATGTGCTCTTTTTAAGGGCGTTGACCGTGCGGTTTTCATTGACCGACGGGAATATACCGGTCCGATCTACGAGCAAATTGAAGAAGCATATCAGTTTGTAAAGCGACATATCAATCTGAGCGCGGAAATTAACGGTATTGTACGCCGGGATTATTATGAGCTGCCGGTGTTGGCGGTGCGGGAAGCAATTGTCAACGGCGTTACACATCGGTCGTATCTGGATGATTCTGCCATGCAGGTTTCCATTTACGATGATCGGGTTGAAATCGTCTCTCCGGGAACGCTGTACGGAGGCCTGGATATGGAAGCGGCGCTATCCGGCAGGTCAAAGTGCCGGAATGCGGCGATTTCCGAGGCATTCTACTACATGAAGATCATTGAAGCGTGGGGAACCGGCCTTGGACGGATTCGTAGCAGTTGCGCGGAGTATGGGCTAAAAGAACCGGCCATTGAGGAATTTGGCGACGGTTTCCGGGTGGTTTTCTATCGGAAAGTGGTTAAAACAGGTCAAAATATGGGCAGAGTCACGGAGGATCCGGCACAATCCGGCAATCCGGCACAATCCGGCACTGCCGCATTGCCGGATTTGAATCAGGAATTACAAATTGAGAAGTATGTCCGCAAAAATGGTTTTTGTACAACCTCCGTTGTTGCTGAATTATTGAATGTGAAAGAACGGCGTGCAAGAGGCCTGCTCGGAAGTATGGTTAAGAAGTCAGTTTTGATGAAAGAAGGAAATGCAAGAAATACCAGATATGTTGCTGGAACACAGTTCCCGGAAGAGTAGAAAGTATGTCAGGGCTGAATTTGAATCAAATATTCTGGGGCCGTCGGGAAACAGATAGCCCTAAACAGGAAGGCATGGACAAAGAACAGAAACGGAGAATTTTGCTCATATGAGGGAAGCCCCTGTTTACGATAGATTTCTGGAACGACGGAGAATACGTTGGCGGCTGCATTGCCGGCGGCAGAAACTATTGCCACATCAACGCCGGCGGCGATATAGAACCCTGCGCCTTCATTCACTACTCCGATTCCAACATCCGGGAGAAGACGCTTCTGGAAGCCTACCGCTCCCCGTTGTTCATGGGCTATCACGACAATCAGCCCTTCAACGGCAATATGCTCCGGCCCTGCCCGGTGCTGGACAACCTGATTTTTTCGGAAATTACATATTTCGATCTGGCCGGGATCGTCCCCTCGCCCGAAGAGGGAGGCAGCATCTCGTTGGAGGAAGCGTCTGACAGCCGTGCTGAATCTGGTGCTTCATGTGACCAACCTGATCGTAGGCATATTCTTTTTGAACACGGCATTCTCCGTTTTGAGGCGCAGCTTTTCCGTGCGGCGTTCCCGCAAGCGCCGGGCATTGGATCTTCTGCTGTTTTCGCTGTCCTTCATGACGGGCATCGTGCCCATCGTTTCCCCGGGGCTGCTCATGAACGGGTATGCCTTTGCCGCCGGTACCTTCTCATCTACGGCGCGGCGAATTTCGTCTATGCGCTGTACCGGGACGGACAGGCCAGACAGCGTTACATAGAGCCATAGGACGGGGAAATAATATGAAAACAGATTTTACACAATCATTTTAGAAAATTACAGGAGGGCACTTGACAGAAAACGTTTTCCGTACTATGCTGACAGCGTACGGAAAACGTTTTCTATTTCCGTCAATGGGGATTTCCCCGAATTTGCAAGTTTATCGAAAAATCCGGAAGGGAGGGAGAAGGCGTGGCTTCCATTAAGGATGTGGCCAGGAGGGCCGGGGTGGCGATTTCCACGGTATCGAAGGTCTTAAACGGATACGCGGGCGTCAGCGACAGGACGCGGGAGCGGGTGAACGAAGCCATAGAGGAGCTGAACTTTACCCCGAACGCCATCGCGGCGGCGCTGTCGTCCGGAAAGTCGGGGCGTGTGGCTTTTCTTCTGAATCTGGAGGAGGGTACGGCTGCGGTGGATGAGATCGACCTGCAGTATCTGGCGGGGGCCATTCACCGGGCGCGGGAGCTGAACATGGACGTGATCACCCTGTTTTTTTCCATGCTGAAGGATAAGGGGACCGCGGAAGTCGTAAACTACCTGAAAGCGCAGAGCATCGAGGGAATCATCGTCTACGGGATGGAGCGGGAAGATCCGTTCTGGAAGGCGCTGATCGAAAGCGGCGAATTTAAGACGGTGGTGGTGGACGCCCCTTTTTTTGACAGGAACACGTCCTCGGTGTGGATCGACCAGCGGAAGGCGCAGTACGACGTGGCCAGAAAGACGATTCTGGAAAATGAGAACTGCAGGAGGGTCCTTTACATCGCCGGAAGGAAGGACTCCTATGTGACCTGGGAGCGCATCCGCGGCATTCGGGATCTGGCCGGAGAACTGGATCTCGAGCTGAATGTGGTGTACGGGGATTTCAGCGAGCGGAAGGCGCGGGAGCTGACGTTCCTTCACGAAAAGGAGACGGACGTCTTCGTCTGCGCGTCGGACCTGATGGCCATCGGGGCCATGCGGGCGCTGATGGAGATGGACGTATTCCATCCGGTCTGCGGCTTCGACGGAATCGCGCTGATGGGCTACGCGGGAAAGCAGATGAATACCGTCAGGCAGGATTTTTTCAGGATTTCCGCCGCCGCGGTGGAGGAAGCAGAACGCCTCATGGGAGGCGCGGAAGGGAGAAACCTGGTTCTGGACTACGAGCTGGTCCGGATGAAGTACCAGGATATCATCAGATAGTTGGATGACGATTTGGGATTTGTCCCGCAAAGGGCCGCCGGAGTGCGGCAGAACGGAGGTTTGAAGTGAGAGTGGAAGAGACGATCCAGAGAGAAATCCTGGAGCAGAGAATCGATATGGAGCTGGAAGCGCTGACGAAGCGGCTGTTCGACCGCACCGTGCAGGACGCGTCGGACGAACAGATTTACGTGGCCCTGCTGTATCTGGTCAAGGGGCTGACGGACGCCACCGTGCCCAACGACGGGGACAAGAAAGTCTACTATATTTCGGCGGAGTTTCTCATCGGCAAGCTGCTGTCCAACAACCTGATCAACCTGGGGATCTACGATAAGGTGGATGAAATTTTGAAGAGCAAGGGGAGAGATCTGTCCCGCATCGAGGAGGTAGAGCCGGAACCCTCGCTGGGCAACGGCGGCCTGGGCCGTCTGGCCGCCTGCTTCATGGACTCCATCGCCACCCTGGGCCTTCCCGGAGAGGGGATCGGCCTGAATTACCATTTCGGCCTGTTCCGGCAGGTATTCCGGGACCGGCTGCAGACCGCCGAAAAGGACGGGTGGATGGAGGAGGACTCCTGGCTGAACAAAACGGACGTGACCTTCAACGTGTATTTCGGGGAAAAGAAAGTGACTTCCCGGCTCTATGATATCGACGTGATCGGCTATGACAGCGGCGTGAACAAGCTGCGCCTTTTCGATCTGGAGGGCGTGGACGAAAGCCTGGTGGAGGAAGGGATCTCCTTCGATAAGGATGCCGTCGGGAAAAATCTGACCCTGTTTTTGTACCCGGACGATTCCGACGAAGCGGGCAAGCTGCTGCGCATCTATCAGCAGTATTTCATGGTCAGCAACGCCGCGCAGCTGATTTTGAAGGAAATGAAGGAGAAGCAGTACGATCTGCGCAGGATGTACGATCACGCGGTGATCCAGATCAACGATACCCATCCTTCCATGATCATTCCGGAGCTGATCCGCATCCTGGTCAACGACAAGGCGTTTACCATGGACGAGGCCATCGAGGTGGTGAGCCGCACCTGCGCCTACACCAACCACACCATTCTGGCGGAGGCGCTGGAAAAATGGCCTCTGGAGTGGCTGGAAAAAGCGGTTCCCCAGCTGGTGCCCATCATCCGGGAGCTGGCGGACCGGGTGGCGGAAAAATACGACGATCCCGAAGTGCAGATCATCGATGAGAACGACCTGGTGCACATGGCCCGCATGGATATCCACTACGGGTTTTCCGTCAACGGCGTTGCTGCGATCCACACGGAAATCCTGAAGAATACGGAGCTGCATTCCTTCTACGGGATCTATCCGGAGAAGTTCAACAACAAGACAAACGGCATCACCTTCCGCAGATGGCTTCTGTCCTGCAACCGGGAGCTGGCGGCGCTGATTTCCGAGGCCATCGGAGACGGCTACAGGACCGATGCGGATGAGCTGGAAAAGCTGCTGGCCTTTTCGGACGACGGGGAATTTCTGGACCGCCTGGAGGAGGTCAAGCGCTGCAAGAAGAGGGAGCTCTGCGCTTACATCGCCGAAAAGGAAGGCGTTGTGATCAATCCGGATTCGATTTTCGACATTCAGATCAAGCGGCTGCACGAGTATAAGCGCCAGCAGATGAACGCCCTGTATATCATCCACAAATACCTGGAGATCAAGGGCGGCAAAAAGCCCGTCCGCCCCATCACCTTTTTGTTCGGGGCGAAAGCGGCGCCCGCATACGTGATCGCGCAGGATATCATCCATCTCCTTCTGGTGCTGCAGGAGATCGTGAACAACGATCCGGACGTGAAGGATTTCATGCAGGTGGTGATGACGGAGAACTATAACGTCAGCTACGCGGAAAAGCTGATTCCCGCCTGCGATATTTCGGAGCAGATTTCCCTGGCTTCCAAGGAAGCGTCCGGCACGGGCAATATGAAGTTCATGCTCAACGGGGCGGTGACGCTGGGCACGGCGGACGGCGCCAACGTGGAGATTCACGAACTGGTGGGAGACGACAACATCTATATGTTCGGCCAGAGCAGCGAGCAGGTGATCGAACATTATGAAAAGGCGGACTACGTTTCGAAGCAATATTATAAGAAGAGCCCGGCGATCAAAGAAGCCGTGGACTTCATCGTGAGCGAACAGGCGCTGGCGGCAGGCCATGAGGAAAACTTAAAGCGGCTGCATGACGAGCTGCTGAACAAGGACTGGTTCATGACCCTTCTGGATCTGGAGGACTACATCCGGACGAAGGACCGCATGATCGCGGATTTCGAGGACCGGGCGAAGTGGAAGCGGATGATGCTGACAAATATCGCGAAATCCGGTTTCTTCTCCTCCGACCGGACCATCCGGGAATACAACCGGGATATCTGGAAGCTGAAGGAGAGCGAAGACGGAGGCAATCGGCTGGGATGAGAAAGAGCGGGGTATTGCTCCCGGTGACCTCGATCCCGTCCCGTTACGGGATCGGAACCTTTTCCCGGGAAGCGTACGAATTTGTGGATTTTTTGAAAAAGGCGGGGCAGAAGCTATGGCAGATTCTGCCCCTGGGTCCCACCGGATACGGGGATTCCCCCTATCAGTCCTTCTCCACGTTCGCGGGCAATCCGTATCTGATCGATCTGGAAACGCTGATCGAAAAGGGCTGGCTGACTGCAAAAGAATGTGAGGAAACGGACTGGGGCGGAAGCGAAGCCTATGTGGACTACGAAAAGATGTATTTCAACCGCTTCCCCCTCCTGAAGCTGGCCTGCGAGCGCAGCGGAATCCGGCAGGATCCGGACTTCGCCGCCTTCTGCGAAGAAAACGACCGGTGGCTCTCCGATTACGCCCTCTTCATGGCGCTCAAGGACAGCCATGGGGGCGCGGCCTTCGTGGAGTGGGAAAAGCCGCTGAGAATGCGGGAGGAAGCGGCGCTGGAACGGTGCAAAAAGGAGCTGGAGGAGGAGATTGTGTTCTGGAAGTTCCTTCAGTTCCTGTTCTGGGAGCAGTGGACGGCGCTGAAGGCATACGCCAACGACAACGGGATTTCCATCGTCGGCGACATCCCCATCTATGTGGCCTACGACAGCGCGGATACCTGGGCCCATCCGGAGCTGTTCTGCCTGGAGGAGGACCGTCTGCCCAAAGCGGTGGCAGGGGTGCCGCCGGACGCTTTTTCCGCCACCGGACAGCTGTGGGGAAACCCGCTTTACGACTGGGACTATCATAGAGAGACCGGATACGCCTGGTGGCTTTCCCGGCTGGATTTCTGCAGCCGGCTCTACGATGTGGTCCGCATCGACCACTTCCGGGGATTCGAAGCCTATTTTTCCATCCCGTATGGGGATAAGACGGCTGTCAACGGCCACTGGGAAAAGGGGCCGGATTACGATCTGTTCGCGGCGATGAAGAAAAAGCTGGGGAAACGGGCCGTGATCGCGGAGGATCTGGGCGTGATCACGCCTCCGGTGCGCCGGCTGATCAAACGGACGGGATTCCCGGGCATGAAGGTGCTGCAGTTCGCTTTCGACGGCGCGGACAGCGAATATCTGCCCCACAATTATGAGAAAAACTGCATCGTCTACACGGGAACCCACGACAACCAGACCACCCTGGCCTGGTATGAGGAACAGGGGCAGAAGGCGAAGCGTTTCATCCGCCGCTATCTCCGGGTGAAACGGGGGAACGAAGTGCCCCGGGGCATGATCGCGGCCGCCTTTTCCTCCGCCGCGGACACGGCGGTGATCCCGATCCAGGACTGGCTGGAGCTGGGGAGGGAGGCCCGGATCAATTTCCCCTCCACCCTGGGGGACAACTGGAAATGGAGGCTGACAAAAGGCCAGCTGACGGACGCGCTGGCCGAAGAGATGCGGGAAATGACGGAATTGTACATGCGCTGAACCGAAAACCGCAGCCCCGGCCGCCGGGGCTGCGGTTTCCAAAGCTGCTGTTTTCGGGGCGAAGCGGGCGCGGCCGCCGCGGGCCCGAAAGGCCCTGGGACAGGGGAGGAACGAAGAGGCCGCGCTCAGCCCCGGAGGGAAAAGGATTCGGGGCAGCGGCCCGTCCGGCTTAAGGCGGAGTTGTGATAGGCGGGATCCCGCGTCACCTCCGGGCCGAACCAGTCCGGGGGCAGGAAGGCGTTGGCGCTCTCCTCGTCCGGAAACTCCACTTCCGCCATGACCAGGGGAGAGAAGGGCGGGGCGAAAACGTCCAGCTCCACGGTATACGGGGGGCAGGGGATCCGGTATCTTCGCTTGGTGATCGCGGCCCCGTCCGCTTTTTTCAGAAGATGTTCGTAGGAAGGGCGGTTTAAGGGGAGGTTATACTCTTCCCGGACCATCAGCCCCTTTCCCTTCCAGGTCAGATAATAGAGATCGTCTTCCCTGCGGATGCGGATCACCGGGTCCGTGTTCAGATAAGCCTGCTCGATGGAGTGGACCGGATAACGGTCCAGATCCGCGGGCAGTTTTTTTATGAGAAATTTTCGTTCGATTTCCATGGGAACGCTCCTTTCGCGGCGGAATCGCCTTGGCAGTATTGTAGCATATCGGGGTTCATATTTACAAATATTTAGAAATAATTCATATTTTTTCCCTTTCAAGCGCCCCCGATATCTGGTAATATTAGAGGGAAACAAAGCGTCATACCGATGCGCGCGCGGGTAGGATGCGCGCGCGGGAAAAAGGAGTTTTTATGGCAAAAGCAGGTATTTTTTTCGCGGAAGGATATGAGGAGATAGAAGCGCTCACCGTGGTGGATCTGTGCCGGAGGGCCGGCGTGGAGATTCAGATGATTTCGGTGACGGGAGAGGGAAGCGTCGCCGGTTCTCACGGGATTTGCGTGAAGATGGACGCTCTTCTTACGGAGGTGGACTTCGGGCAGCTGGATATGCTCATCCTGCCGGGCGGGATGCCCGGCACGAGGAATCTGGAAGGGTGCGCTTCGCTGATGGAGGAGCTGGACCGGTTTTATGCGGCGGGCAAATGGATCGCCGCCATCTGCGCCGCGCCCTCCGTATTCGGGCACAGGGGATATCTGAAGGGGAGGGAGGCTGTCTGCTATCCGTCCTTTGAAGGGGAGCTGACCGGGGCGACGGTCCTTTCCGAAGCGGCCGTGGCGGACGGAAACGTCATCACCGGCCGGGGGATGGGATGCGCGATTCCCTTCGGGCTGATCATCGTGGAAAAGCTGATTTCCAGGGCTGCAGCGGATGCGCTGGCCGAGAGCATTGTGTACGAAAGGTAGTAAAAATGAATATTTTGTTTTTTTTAACGCCCAAGAGCGAGGTCTCCTATGTCAGGGAGGACGATACGCTGCGGCAGGCGGTGGAGAAGATGGAGTATCACGGATACGCGGCCGTGCCCCTGCTTTCCGTGGACGGCCGGTACATCGGCACGCTGACGGACGGCGACGTCCTGTGGGGCTTAAAGGAGCTGGACTTCCCCAGGCTGCACGAGATGGAGGATATTTCCGTGATGGAGATCCGGCGCAGCAGGGACAACAAGCCGGTACATATCAACGTGGATATGGAAGGGCTGATGGATAAGGTGGCCGTCCAGAACTTCGTGCCCGTGGTGGACGACGACAAGGTTTTCATCGGCATCGTGACCCGCAGGGATGTGATCCATTACCTGGCCGGGCGCAGGAAAAAGGAGAGTATGACCCCTTCCGGGGCGAAAAAAGAGGCTGCTGCACGCTAGTGCAGCAGCCCTTTCTTTGCAGGGAGGCTTATTTCATTTCCTCTTCCTGCTTCTTGATCATTCTGCGGACCATTTCTCCGCCGATGGAACCTGCTTCGCGGGAAGTCAGGTCGCCGTTGTATCCTTCTTTCAGGTTTACGCCTAACTCAGAAGCGACCTCGGTCTTGAATCTGTCCATAGCGGCTTTCGCTTCGGGAACTTCTACCCGATTGGATCTGCCAGAAGAACTAGCCATTGTCGTTCACCTCCGTAACATACTGATTTGTCGTCTGGTTTGTTTTTGGACCGCGGACGGAGCGAAATCTGCCCGCAGCCGCAGGATAAGCGCCGACCTGCCAGCCTGCCTGAGGGGCTGACGGCGCTGGATCGTCCTGCGGCTCTGCAGCTGCCCTTGAACGCTTCGCGCCTGTCGTGATCACTTATCTGACCTTAGTATGTTCGGCAAAAAAGGAATTATTATGGTAGATTCTGGTACGAAATCAGCCTTCGTTTTTCAGATATTTTTTCAGAGGGGTCCAGATGATCCAGGCCAGAAGGCTGCCGATGAGGGCGGTGATCAGCTGGGTTACGGAGAACGTCGTCCGGGCGGTGGCCAGCACGCCGTTTAACGCTTCGGGTTTGGGCAGATGGGAGGCGATGTTGTTCCCGAAGGCGGGGAGCAGCACGCCGACGATGACGAGGCCCATGAAGAGCCCCTTTAAGACGCTGCCCGCCATGAGGCCGACGGGAAGGCGGAAGCGCAGGCGCGTTTTCTTTTCAAAAAACCAGGCGAAAAAGGTCAGGATGAAGTTGCCGGCCATGATGGCGGGGAACATCAGGGGAATCCCGGCCATGATGGGGGAACCCGCGATGAAAAACGCGGTGATGGGAGTGACCACGCAGAGGATGGCTGCCCAGGGCAGCCCTGCGGTCAGGGCGCAGAGGATCAGGCAGGCGTTGATGACGGGGCCCGTGATATAGACGCTCAGATTTTTGAAATACTGGCTCAGCAGGCAGATCGCCAGAAGAAGGGCCGTCTGCGCCAGCTTTTTGGTTTTGCTGTTCATAGTCATTTCCTCCTGTAAACGGTAAAATTCGTACAGGGAAAAGTATAGAACAATGCTCGAAAAAATGCTAGTATTTTAAAGACATTTATGCTATAATCGTACAATGACTGTGGGTCTGCCCTGCTTTTCTTCGGGAATTACGGTTAACCGAATATGAAAAAACGACTGAGGCGGACATTATGCCAGAAGGATAGTTGTCCTGGACAAAAGGAATACGAGGAGGATTAACACATGAGTTTACAGGTAGAAAAGCTCGAAAAGAACATGGCGAAGCTGACCATCGAGGTTTCCGCGGAAGAGTTTTCCAAAGCGGTGGAGAGCGCATATCAGAAAAATAAGGGAAAGATTTCCGTTCCCGGCTTCAGAAAGGGCAAGGTGCCCAGAAAGATGATCGAGCAGATGTACGGCAAGGGCGTTTTCTATGAAGATGCCGCCAACGAGATCATCCCCGAAGCGTACGAGAAGGCTCTGGAGGAGTGCGAAGAGACCATCGTTTCTTCCCCGAAGATCGACGTGAGCCAGATCGAAGAGGGAAAGCCTTTCATCTTCACGGCCGAGGTGGCGCTGAAGCCCGAAGTGACGCTGGGCGCCTATAAGGGAATCGAAGTGGAGAAGGCGGACGTGACGGTGACGGATGAGGAAATCGACGCGGACCTCCAGCAGCAGCGCGAGAACAACGCCAGAACCGTGACCGTGGAAGGGCGGCCCGTGCAGGACGGGGATACCGCGGTGATCGATTATGAAGGGTTTGTGGACGGCATCGCGTTTGAAGGCGGCAAAGGGGAAAACCACAACCTGGTCATCGGTTCCCATTCCTTTATCGACACCTTCGAGGAGCAGCTCATCGGGAAAAACGCAGGGGAGTCCTGCGAGGTGAACGTGACCTTCCCGGAGAATTACCATGCGCCGGAGCTGGCCGGAAAGCCCGCCGTTTTCCAGGTCGCCGTGAAGGAGATCAAGGAGAAGCAGCTGCCCGAGCTCAACGACGAATTCGCGGGAGAAGTTTCCGAATTCGAGACGCTGGCTGAATATAAGGAAGACATTCGCAAGAAACTGACGGAGAAGAAGGAAGAGGACGCGAAGGCGGCGAAGGAAGACGCCGTGATCCAGGCCATCATCGACGGGGCTCAGATGGAGATTCCCGAGGCGATGGTGGAGACCCAGCAGAGACAGCTGGTGGACGATTTCGCGCAGAGGCTGCAGATGCAGGGCCTGTCCATCGAGCAGTACTTCCAGTTCACGGGCATGACCTTCGATAAGATGATGGAGCAGATGAAGCCTCAGGCGGAGAGCAGGATCAAGTCCAGACTGGTGCTGGAAGCCGTTGCGGCCGCTGAGAACATCGCTGCTTCCGAAGAAGAGTACGATGCCGAGATCGAAAGAATGGCGAAGATGTATCAGCTGGAAGCGGATAAGGTGAAGGATATGATGGGCGAGCAGGGCAGGAAGCAGATCATGGAAGATCTGGCTGTCCGCAAGGCCGTAGAATTTGTGGTGGCAGAATCCAGAGAAAAGGACGAGTGATTTTCGGCGGATTCAGAAAACCGCATGACTGACCGCGTATCGGCGGTGAAAGCGAGGTTTACAGAATGAGTTTGGTGCCTTATGTCATAGAGCAGACGAGCCGGGGGGAACGTTCTTACGATATTTTTTCCAGATTGCTGAAGGAGAGGATCATCTTCCTCGGGGAAGAGGTCAACGATACCACCGCCAGCCTGGTGGTGGCGCAGCTTCTTTTCCTGGAGTCGGAAGATCCGGATAAGGATATCCATCTGTATATCAACAGCCCGGGCGGATCGATTTCCGCCGGGATGGCGATCTACGATACGATGAAATATATCAAATGCGATGTGTCCACCATCTGCATCGGCATGGCGGCCAGCATGGGCGCGTTCCTGCTGGCGGGCGGCACGAAGGGCAAGCGCATGGCGCTGCCCAACGCGGAGATCATGATCCACCAGCCTCTGGGCGGCGCCCAGGGACAGGCGACGGATATCGAGATCAACGCGAAGCATATTTTGAAGATCAAAGAGCGAATGAACCGGATCATGGCGGAGAATACTGGGAAAGAGTACGACGTGATCGCGGCCGACACGGAGAGGGACAACTGGAAGACCGCCGAGGAAGCGAAGGAATACGGGCTGATCGACATGGTCATTTCCTCTCATGAGGATTCGCTCAAGTAAAACAGACAGGAGTAAAGAATGGCAGGCAGAAATTCTGAAGATCAGGTGAGATGTTCGTTTTGCCATAAGACGCAGGATCAGGTCCACAAGCTGATTGCGGGGCCTGACGGCGTGTATATCTGCGATGAGTGCGTGGATATCTGCGCGGAAATCATCGAAGAAGAGGATGAAGAAAATCAGGGGCTGGAACCCATGCAGATCAAACTGCTGAAGCCGGCGCAGATCAAGGAGTTTTTGGACGATTACGTGATCGGCCAGGAAGAGGCGAAAAAAGTGCTGTCCGTGGCGGTTTACAACCACTACAAGCGCGTGATGGCGCGGGATGACAGCGACGATGTGGAGCTGCAGAAGTCCAACATCCTCATGCTGGGGCCTACGGGGAGCGGCAAGACCTATCTGGCCCAGACCCTGGCAAAAATCATCAACGTGCCCTTCGCCATCGCGGACGCCACTACCCTGACCGAGGCGGGCTATGTGGGCGAGGACGTGGAAAACATCCTCTTAAAGCTCATCCAGGCCGCGGACTACGATGTGGAGAGAGCCCAGCTGGGCATCGTCTACATCGACGAGATCGACAAGATTACCAAAAAGAGCGAGAACGTGTCCATCACCCGGGATGTGTCCGGGGAGGGCGTGCAGCAGGCTCTTTTGAAGATCGTGGAGGGCACCGTTGCCAGCGTGCCGCCCCAGGGAGGGCGCAAGCACCCGCAGCAGGAGCTGATCCCCATCGATACCACGAATATCCTCTTCATCTGCGGCGGCGCGTTCGACGGCATCGACCGGATCGTGGAAGCGCGGCTGGACAGGAAGAGCATCGGTTTCAACGCGGAGATCACCTCCAACGCGGACCGGTCGGCCACGGAGCTGTATGCGGAAGTGACCCCTCAGGATCTGGTCAAGTACGGCCTGATCCCCGAATTCGTGGGAAGGGTGCCGATCAACGTTTCCTTAAAGGGACTGGACCGGGAGGCGCTGATCCGGATTCTGACGGAGCCAAAGAGCGCTCTGATCAAGCAGTATCAGAAGCTGTTCGGCTACGATCACGTGAAGCTGACCTTCGAACGGGAGGCGGTGGAAGCCATCGCCGACAAGGCCCTGGAGAGAAAGACGGGGGCCAGAGGGCTGCGTTCCATCATGGAGAAGGCGATGATGGACATCATGTACCAGATCCCTTCGGATCCCGCCATCACCCAGTGCATCGTCACCAGGGAAGCGGTGGAAGGCACGAGCCAGCCCATGGTGGTCCGGAAGGAAAAGCAGGGGCTTTTGGAAGGATTCAAAGAGGCGAAATGAGAATCCCGCTTGCGGGATTCTCCCGGCAATTAAAAATTGCCTGTGCGACGGGTCGCGCAAGCGACATTCTCTTTTCCGTCGCAGTGCGATCCAACGGAGGTTTTTATGCGACAGGAAAGGAACTTTCCTGTCGCATAAATGAACAGACGCTCTGCCCGAACAGGGCGGGCGTCTGATTTTTTAACGGAGTTTTTATGGAAATGCGAGAGAGGATGCCGGCGGTGGCCCTGCGGGGGATGACCATCCTGCCGGATATGATGATACATTTTGATCTGAGCCGCGAAAAGTCCATTCAGGCGGTGGAACAGGCCATGTGCGACGATCAGAGGGTGTTTCTGGTGGCCCAGAAGCGGCCTGAAACGGAAGCGCCTCAGCAGGACGACGTCTACCGGGTGGGCTGTATCGCCCGGGTCAGGCAGGTGACGAAGCTGCCCGACAACCTGGTGCGCGTGATGGTGGAGGGGATCTCCCGGGGAATTCTGCACGGATTTTCGCCGGAGGAAACCGCCTGGCTCTGCGCCGAGGTGGAAGAGGCGCAGGACATCGGAAAAATAGAGAATTTCAACGAAGAAGAGGCCATGAGCCGGAACATCCGGGAGCTGTTCGCCGAATACTGCCGCATCTATCCCAGAACCGGGAGAACGCTCCTTCGGCACATGGACGAGATCCACAGCCTGGGGCATCTGCTGGATCAGATCGTGGAGAGCATGCCCGTGGACTATACCCTGAAGCAGAAAGTGCTGGACGCGCTGGACGTTTCGGAGCGCTATGAAGTGCTGGCCGGGATTTTGTCCGACGAGATCGAAGTGGCGAAGATCCGCGCGGATCTGGCGGAAAAGGTGAAGGAGCGGGTGGACAAAAACCAGAAGGACTATATCCTGAGAGAACAGCTCCGCTATATCCAGCAGGAGCTGGGGGAGGATGATCTGTCCGAAGGCGCCCAGTTCGAGAGCCAGCTGGATGCTCTGAAAGCGCCCAAAGAGGTGAAGGAGAAGATCGCCCGGGAGATCGCCCGGTTTAAAAACCTCGGGAGCAACAGCGCGGAGTCCAGCGTGGAGCGGGGATATATTCAGACCCTTCTGGAACTGCCCTGGAACAGGGCCTCCAAAGACAATACGGACGTGTCCCGGGCGGAGCGGATTCTGGAGCGGGATCATTACGGGCTCGAGCAGGTGAAGGAGCGGATGTTGGAGTTTTTGGCGGTCCGGGCCCTGACGAAGTGCGGGGACAGCCCCATCATCTGCCTGGTGGGTCCTCCCGGCACGGGAAAGACTTCCATCGCCAGAAGCGTGGCGGAAGCCCTGAACAAGAAGTACGTCCGCATCTGCCTGGGCGGCGTGCGGGATGAGGCGGAAATCCGCGGCCACAGGAGGACCTATGTGGGCGCCATGCCCGGACGGATCGCCGCGGGCTTAAAGCAGGCGGGGGTGAAGAACCCGCTGATGCTTCTGGACGAGATCGACAAGGTGTCCAGCGATTATAAGGGGGATACGTCCTCCGCCCTGCTGGAGGTACTGGACAGCGAGCAGAACAGCCATTTCCGGGATCATTACATCGAGATCCCCCTGGATCTGTCCGAAGTGCTCTTCATCGCCACGGCCAACACCACGGAGACCATTCCCCGGCCCCTTCTGGACCGGATGGAAGTGATCGAGGTGACCAGCTATACGGCCAATGAAAAATTTCATATCGCCAAAGAACATTTGCTGGACAAACAGCTGAAGAAAAACGGGATGGACGGCGGAAAGCTGATCCTGTCGGACAGCGCCCTGAAAGAGGTCATCGCTTCCTATACCAGGGAGGCGGGCGTGCGCGAGCTGGAAAGGAAGATCGGCGAGATCTGCCGGAAGGCCGCCAGGGAGATTTTGCAGAAGGACAGGAGCTGTGTCCGGGTGAGCGCGCGGAATCTGGAGCGCTATCTGGGAAAACGCCGGTACAATTCCATCCGGGCCAATAAATCGGACGAGGTCGGGATCGTCCGGGGGCTGGCCTGGACCAGCGTGGGCGGAGAGACGCTGCAGATCGAGGTGAACATCATGCCCGGCAAGGGCGAGGTGGAGCTCACCGGACAGCTGGGGGATGTGATGAAGGAATCCGCACTGGCCGGGATCAGCTACATCCGCTCGGTCAGCGAAAAATACGGGATTTCACAGGAAACATTTCAGAACAGCGATTTCCACATCCACATCCCGGAGGGGGCGGTGCCCAAGGACGGCCCCTCCGCCGGGATTACCATGGCGACTGCGCTCTTGTCCGCACTGACGAAAATCCCGGTGCGGGCGGACGTGGCCATGACCGGGGAGATCACCCTGCGCGGCCGGGTGCTGCCCATCGGCGGGCTCAAGGAAAAGATCCTGGCCGCGAAGACGGCGGGAATGCGCACTGTGCTGGTGCCGGAGAAGAACAGGCCGGATGTGGAAGAGGTCCCCGGAGAAATCAAATCCGGGCTGGAAATCCTTTTTGTGGAAACCATGGATGATGTGATCCGACACGCGTTTGTAAACGGGGAAGGAGAGATGGGCGCTTATGGTAATCAAAACGGTGAATCTGGAGACGGTGTGCGGGGTGACCAGCCGGCTGCCGGAGAATGAACTGCCGGAAATCGCCTTTGCGGGCAGGAGCAATGTGGGGAAGTCCTCTCTGATCAACGCGGTGATGAACCGCAAGAGCCTGGCCCGGACCTCCTCCCAGCCGGGGAAGACCCAGACCATCAATTTTTACAACGTCAACGGCCGGTTTTATCTGGTGGATCTGCCGGGATACGGCTATGCGAAGGCCAACGAGCAGGTGAAGGCCCAGTGGGGGAAGATGATCGAACGCTATCTTCACGGCTCGAAGCAGCTCAAAGCGGTCTTTCTGCTGGTTGATATCCGGCACGACCCCTCCGCCAACGACCGGGAGATGTATCGCTGGATGCTGCACTACGGGTATCATCCCATCATCATCGCCACGAAGCTGGATAAGATCAACCGCAGCCAGGTGGCGAAACATGTGAAGGCCATCCGGGACGGCCTGCAGGCGGAAAAGGGAACGGTCGTGATCCCCTTTTCCTCCCTTTCCAAACAGGGGCGGGAGGAAATATACGGCGTGCTGGACGGCCTTTTGCCGGAGGAAGAAAAGCCATGAACCGTTCCGCGAAAAAATATGTCAAAGTGTGTCTGAACCTGCTGACGGCCCTGGCCGCCCTTCTGTTCGTCCTGTTCGTGGTGCCGCGGGTGGTGGGCTTTTTCATGCCCTTTGTGGTGGGCTGGATCATCGCCCTGATCGCCAATCCGCTGGTCCGCTTTCTGGATGAAAAAATCCGCATCCGGAGGAAGGCGGGCTCCGCCATCGTCATCATCGCGGCCATCGCGCTGGTGATCGGCGCGGGCTACTGGATCGGTTCGATCCTGGTGCGGGAGGCCGTGGGCTTCGTCCATGAACTCCCCGACATCTGGCGCGCGCTGGAGGAGGACGTGGGCAACGCCGGAAAGGCGCTGACGGGGCTGGGGCGCTATCTCCCGGCAAATCTGGAGGAGCAGCTGGCGGGCCTCATGGACGGCCTGAACGGTTTTTTGAGCGGGGTGGCCAACGAGCTGAGCACGCCCACCGTTTCGGCGGTGGGGAACTTCGCGCGGAACATCCCTTCGATCTTCATCAGCGTCATCATGTGCCTGCTCTCCTCCTACTTTTTCGTGGCGGAGCGGGAAGAAGTGATCCACACCCTGCACAAATACGTGCCGGCCGGATTCCGAGAAAAATGGTCCCTGATGTACGGCAGCATGATGAGCGCGGTGGGGGGATATTTCAGAGCGCAGTTTAAGATCGGAATCTGGATGTACTTCCTGCTGGTGATCGGCTTCCTGATCCTGGGGATCGAGTACGCCCTGATCATCGCTTTGGGCATCGCGGTGCTGGATTTCTTCCCGGTATTCGGCACGGGGACCGTGCTGGTGCCCTGGGCGGTGATCAAGATTCTGGGCGGCGATTACAAAATGGCGGTGGGGCTTTTGATCATCTGGGGCGTGGGGCAGCTGGCCCGCCAGCTGATCCAGCCCAAAATCGTGGGGGATTCCATCGGCGTGCCGGCCATCCCCACCCTGTTTCTTCTGTTCATCGGCTATAAGGTGGGCGGCGTCGGGGGTATGATCCTGGCCGTGCCGCTGGGGATCATCCTGGCGAACATGTATCAGGCCGGATTCTTCTCCACCACCATCGACAGCCTGAAGATTCTGATCCGCGGATTCAACCGGTTCCGCCGGCTGACGGAAGAGGATAAAAAGGAGGAACCCTGATGGGAAAAGTTGCGGTTTACAATCTCCGTCCCTTTGACGAGGCGGAATGGTTTGAAACATATGCCCGGGAGCTGGGGATCGGTCTCGTCACCTGCCCGGACGCCCCGGATCTGGACAACGCATGTCTGGCCGAAGGCTGCGAATGCGTGGACATCATCACCTCCCCCATCGACCGGGAGCTGATGGCGGCCTTCGCTTTCCGCGGGGTCAAATATCTGGTGACCAGGACCATCGGCTACGACCATATCGACATGAAGGCCGCCAGGGAATTCGGCATCCGGGTGGGAAACGCGCCCTACGGCCCGCACGGCGTGGCGGATTACGCGGTGATGCTGATCCTGATGAGCATCCGCAGGATGAAGCGGATCATGCAGCGGACGCAGCTTCAGGACTACACGCTGGACGGGATTCAGGGAAGGGAATTAAAGGACCTGACCGTGGGCGTCGTCGGAACGGGCCGCATCGGGCGCACGGTGATCCGGAACCTGTCGGGCTTCGGCTGCGAAATCCTGGCCAACGATCTTTTTGAAAGCGAAGAGGTGAAAGAGCTGGCGGAGTACGTTTCCCTGGAGGAAATGTGGAAGCGGGCGGACGTGATCACCCTGCACGCGCCCCTCTCCGGGGACAATTTCCATCTCATCGACGAAAAGAGCCTGTCCGCCATGAAGGACGGGGTGGTGATCGTCAATACGGCCAGGGGAGGGCTCATCGATTCGGGTGCGCTGATCGCCGCCCTGGAGAGCGGCAAGGTGGGCGCCGCCGGGCTGGACGTGGTGGAGAACGAGTTCGGCCTGTATTATTACGACCATAAGAACCATATCCTGAAAAACCGGGAGCTGGCCCTGCTGCGCAGCTTCCCCAACGTGACCGTTTCCCACCACATGGCCTTCTATACAGACGAAGAGGTCAAAACGGTGATCCGGGACTCTCTGACCGGCTGCAGGCTGGTGATGGACGGGAAGGAAAATCCCTGGGAGGTCCTGTGAGCGCGCGCAATTTTAAGATCGTCATTCAGTATGAGGGCACGCGCTACCAGGGATGGCAGCGCCAGGGCGGCGGGAGCAGCGCCAATACCCTGCAGGCGAAGTTCGAGGCCCTTCTGGAAAAAATCGCGGGCGCCCCGGTGGAAATCTGCGCTTCCGGCAGGACGGACGCCGGCGTTCACGCCCTGGGGCAGGCGGCGAACTTCCGCATGGATACGGAGCTTTCGCCCGGGGAGCTGATGGAGACCATGAACCGGTATCTGCCGGAGGACGTGGCGGTGGTCTCCTGTCAGGAAGCGGCTCCCCGCTTTCACGCCAGGTACAACGCCAGGGGGAAGACCTACTGCTACCGGGTATGGAACAGCCGCACCCCCAACGTGTTTCGCCGGAAGTTCATCCATCAGGTCGAAGAGCCCCTGGACGTGGCTTCCATGGCTCTGGCGGCTTCGTTCCTGGAGGGAACCCACGATTTCGCCGCCTTTACCTCCGCGAAAAAGGGGAAAAAATCCACGGTGCGCACCATCGAGAAGATCCGGATCGAACGGGAGGGGGAGGAAATCCGCTTCACCTACACCGGGGACGGTTTTTTGTACCATATGGTGCGGATCCTGACGGGAACGCTCCTGGAAGTGGGCCTGTCGAAGAGGGCGCCGGGCGACGTGAAACGGGTGCTGGCCGGGAAGGACCGGCAGCAGGCCGGCCCGCTGGTTCCGGCCCGGGGGCTTATGCTGATGGAAGTGTATTATGATTGAAAGGTTTGGATATGAAGTTCTGGAAAGCCATGGGACACAGCCTCTTTTCGGAGGATGAGAGCGCCCGGAAGACGGTATGGATCCTCCGGGTTGTGTTCTTTTTCTATCTGCTCGCGCTGATGAAGGTCATCGTCTTTAAATACCCGCTGTCCGAGCTGGCACAGATCACGTCCTCCTGGACGAAGGAAGTGATCCTGGAAGGGCTGGATACCGCGAACTTCACCCTGTTTAAGACCATCGACATGTATATCCGCTACTGGGGGCGGCTCAACAGCTTCGAAAACCTGTTCGGGAATATTTTCTGCTTCGTGCCGTTCGGGTTTTTGCTGCCGTTTCTGCACAGGGGCAGCAGGAAGTGGCCGGTGCTTTTGCTCGACTCGTTCCTGCTGGTATGCTCCATCGAGATCTTTCAGCTGATCACGAATTTCGGCGCCTTCGACGTGGACGATATTCTGCTCAACTGCGTGGGCTCCATGGGCGGCTACTGCCTCTTCGCCTTCTGCTTTTCGCGGTGGGAGCGGGGAAGAAAAAAGTAGATTTTTCGGTCTGTACAGGGTATACTTGATATAAAATGGGTGATTTGCCCGGGGAGGAGCAAAAAATATGGGAATGTACACGATTAAGAGCGGGAAACTGTCCCTGAGAATCAGGTCGCTGGGGGCGGAGCTGATCTCTCTGCGGGATTGCACCACGGGACAGGAGTACATGTGGAACGGGGATCCGGAATACTGGAAGCGCATTTCGCCGGTGCTGTTTCCTCTGGTGGGCAATTACAAAAATAAGGAAGTCCGCCACAACGGGCATATCTACAACCTGTCCCAGCACGGCTTCGCGCGGGACATGGAGTTCGAGCTGATTTCCCTGAAACAGAACGAGGCGTGGTTCGGGCTTTCCTCCAGCGTGGAGACGATCCGCAGATTCCCCTTCCCCTTCCGGCTGGAAATCGGATACAGCGTGGAAGGGCAGAAGGTGAAGGTGCGCTGGAGGGTGATCAACACCGGCTCGGAGACCATGTATTTTTCCATCGGAGGACATCCGGGATTCGTCTGTCCGATGAAAAAGGGGGAGAAGCAGAGCGACTATTACATCCGTTTTGACACGAAGAAGGAGGAGATCGTCAGCAGGACCATCAACGCCGACGGGCTGGCCACGGACGAGCTGGTTTCCTATCCGCTGGAGGACGGCTATCTGAAGGTGGCGGAGAATCTGTTCGACGGGGATGCGCTGGTGCTGGAGAACCGCCAGACCCAGCGGGTTTCCCTGTGCACGCCGGACAAAAAGCCCTATGTGGAGGTGACCTTCGACGCCCCGCTGTTCGGTGTCTGGTCCGTTCCGAAGAAGAACGCGCCCTTCATCTGCATCGAGCCCTGGTACGGGCGCTGCGATCACATGAATTTCACCGGCACCCTGCAGCAGCGGGAGTGGGGAAACGAGCTGGCGGCGAAGGAGACCTTCGAGGCGGAATATACCATCGAGATTTTGGGAGAAGAGAAATGAGGCTGATTTTCATCAGACATGCGGAGCCGGACTACGAACGGGACAGCCTGACGGAAAAGGGCTGGAGGGAAGCGGCGGCTCTGGCGGAGCGCGTGAGGCGCTGGGAAGTGGACGAATTTTACTGTTCCCCCCTGGGAAGGGCCCGGGATACGGCGTCGCTTTCGCTGGAAAAGTGCGGCAGAGAGGCCGTCGTCTGCGACTGGCTGCGGGAATTCGATGCGCCGGTGACGGATCCGGAAACCGGGAAGGAACGGCTGCCCTGGGATCTCTGGCCGGCGTACTGGACGAAGGTGCCCGGGCTTCAGAGCGTGGATACCTTCGCGGAGACGGACCTGATGCGCACGGGAAGGGTGAAGGAGGAATACGCCCGGGTCTGCGCGGGTATCGACGGGATTTTGCAGGGCCACGGCTATGTGCGGGACGGGAAGATGTACCGCGCAGAGCGGCACAACGAGGACACGGTGGTGCTGTTCTGCCACATGGGAGTCACGTTTTTCATCCTGTCGCACCTGCTCAACATTTCCCCGGTGAACCTCATCCACGGCATGTTTCTGGCGCCCTCCTCCGTCACGGTGGTCTCCGCGGAGGAGGTCCGGGAGAAGGAGGCGTATTTCCGCTGTCAGATGGTGGGGGATACCTCTCACCTGTACGCGGCGGGAGAGCCGGTTTCCCACATGGGATATTTCGCAAAGATCCTGCGGGAGCGCCCATGACGGGAATCGCTCTGGAGCTGGCCGTCAGCGGGGAGCTGGTGGACGCCGCGGAAAAACAGTATCATTTCCTTCCTGAGGACCGGGATCTCCTGGCGCAGGTGGGACGGGACGTGGAAGGCGCGGCCCGTCAGGGGGCGCGGTTCTGGATCCGCATGGACGCCGGAAGAGGACAGGCCGCTGCGGCCCTGACCCTGGGGGCGGGGGTGGACGCCCTGCAGGAGGAATACGGAAGGAAGGACCGGCTGCTGGAATGCTATATGGCGGAGGTTCTGGCCGACGAGCTGATGCGTTCCGCCTGCGGGCGGATGAACGAATGGATTTGGGAACATGCCGGGCTGCGCGTAGCCCGGTACCGTTTTTTTGGAGAGGATCCCGCGCTTTTGCCGGAGGACATGCCCGCGGAGCTGGCCCGTCTGGGAGCCGAAGGGATCCGCTGCAACCGGGGCTTTTGCCTGATCCCCAAAAAGAGCCTGGCGATGAGGCTGGAGCTGAGCGCGGATCCGCGGGCGGCCTGCGCCTCCGTCTGCTCCGGGTGCAGCCGGAAAGACTGCCCGAACCGCCGGGAGGGCAATTTTCCATAAAAACCGACGATAAAAGACTGGAAAACGGGATGGGATTCCGGGAGGAAGAAGTGAAATACAGAGCGTTGTTTCTTGACATGGACGGTACCTTTCTGGATTTTGCCGCGGCGGAGAAGAGCGCCTTTTTTTCGGCCATGGCGGCGGCAGGCGCCGCGGTGACGGAAAGGGAGTACCGGATTTACAGCGCCGTCAACGAGGGGCTCTGGAAGGCCTTCGAGCGGGGAGAGATTGAAAAGGACAGCATCCGGGAGGGCCGGTTCGGGCTGACCTTCGAAAAGATCGGCTTTTCGGGGGACGGCCTGGCGGCGGAAAAGGATTACGAGCGGTTTCTGGCTGAGGGGCATGAACTCATCCCCTGCGCCAGGGAGGTGCTGGAATTCCTGGCGGCCCGGTATCCCCTCTATGTAGTGACCAACGGGTTCGCCGCGGTGCAGAGGAACCGCCTGCGCATGGCGGACATCGAACGGTACATGACGGATCTGTTCATATCCGAGGAGATCGGATATCAGAAGCCAAAAAAGGAGTTTTTCGACCGGTGCTTTCAGAAAATCGGAGGGGATCTGGCTCCGTCCCAGGTGCTTCTGGTGGGGGATTCTCTGACCTCCGATATCCTGGGGGCCAACCTGGCCGGGCTGGACGCCTGCTGGTTCAACCCGGAGGGAAAGGAAAACGGAACCGGCGCCCGCCCGGACTATGAGATCCGCAGCCTGACGGAATTAAAGGAACTGCTGGGAGAAGGAGAACGACTGTGAAAAAGCTTTTGGTCTATTTGAAGGGATACGAAAAGGAAACGGTTCTGGCGCCCCTGTTCAAGATGCTGGAGGCCCTGTTCGAGCTGTTCGTGCCGCTGGTGATGGCGGCGGTCATCGATACGGGGATCGCGCGGGGGGACCGGGGATACATCGTCCAGATGTGCCTGCTTTTGATCGCGCTGGGAATCATCGGGCTGGTCTGCTCCATCACCGCCCAGTTTTTCGCGGCCAGGGCGGCCACGGGATTTTCCACCCGCCTGCGCCACGCCCTCTTTTCCCATATTCAGGGGCTGTCCTATACGGAGATGGACACCGTGGGCACCTCCACGCTGATCACCCGGATGACCAGCGACATCAATCAGGTGCAGTCCGGCGTCAATCTGGTGCTGCGGCTGTTTTTGCGCTCCCCCTTCATCGTGTTCGGGGCAATGATCATGGCCTTTACGGTGGACGCTCCTTCGGCATGGATCTTCGTGGTGGCCATCCCTCTGCTGTCCGTCGTGGTGTTCGGCATCATGCTCTGGACCATGCCGTTGTATAAAAAGGTGCAGTCGGCGCTGGACGGGGTGCTGCGGCTGACGCGGGAAAATCTGTCCGGCGTCCGGGTCATCCGGGCCTTCAACAAGGAGCGGGAGGAGAAGGCGCGTTTTCAGGCGGAGAACGAGAGGCTCACCGGGCTGCAGAAGTTCGTGGGGCGCATTTCCGGCCTGATGAACCCCATCACCTATGTGATCGTAAACGGCGCCATCGTGGCGCTGCTCTACAGCGGGGCCGTGCGGGTGGAGAGCGGGGCCATCACCCAGGGCGCGGTGGTGGCGCTGGTCAACTACATGTCGCAGATCCTGGTGGAGCTGGTGAAGCTGGCGAACCTGATCATCACGGTGACCAAAGCCATCGCCTGCGGTAACCGGATCCAGAGCGTGTTCGAGGTGCAAAACAGCCTGATCCCCGGGGAATATTCCCCGGAACAGGGAGGGGAAGCGTCCCACTGCGTGGAATTCCAGGGGGTGGGGCTGACCTACGCCGGCGCGGGCAACGAATCTTTGACGGACGTCAGCTTCCGGGCATCCACCGGAGAGACCGTGGGCATCATCGGCGGCACCGGTTCCGGGAAAACCAGCCTGGTGAACCTGATCCCCCGCTTCTACGACGCCACCAGGGGGGCGGTGCTCTACGACGGGAAAAACGTGAAGGACTACGCGCCGGAAGCGCTCCGCCAAAAGATCGGCATCGTGCCCCAGAAGGCGGTGCTGTTTGCGGACACCATCGCGGATAACCTGCGCTGGGGAAAGCCGGACGCCACCGAAGAGGAGATGTGGGAGGCCCTGACCGTGGCCCAGGCCAGGGAATTCGTGGAGAAGAAGGAGGGCGGGCTGTCCGCCCCGGTGTCCCAGGGCGGGAAAAATCTTTCCGGCGGCCAGCGCCAGCGCCTGACCATCGCACGGGCCCTGATCCGCAGGCCGGAGGTGCTCATCCTGGACGACAGCGCGTCGGCGCTGGACTTCGCCACGGACGCGGCCCTGCGCCGGGCCATCGCCGGAATGAAGGAGAAGCCCGTCACGTTCATCGTTTCCCAGCGGACGTCCTCCATCATGCACGCGGACCGGATCGTGGTGCTGGACGACGGGGAAGTGGCCGGAATGGGTACCCATGAACAGCTGCTGGAAAGCTGCCCCGTGTATCAGGAAATTTACGATTCGCAATTCAGGAAGCAATCGGGAAAGGGGGAGAAGTGAGATGGCCAAAACGGCGAAAAAGCTGGATGCCAGACAGATCGAAATCCTGAAAAAGGTGCTGCGCTACATGAGGCGCTACTGGTTTTATCTGGGGCTGTCCGCAGTGCTGGCGGCGGTCACCGTGGCTTCCACCCTGTACCTCCCCCTGCTCATCGGGGACGGCGTGGACTGCCTGCTGGGCCCGGGCCGGGTGGATTTCGCGGGGATCTTTTCCGTCCTGAAAAAGATGGGCGTTCTCATCGCGGTGACCGCTCTGGCCCAGTGGGTGATGAACGTCTGCAACAATAAGATGACCTACCAGATCGTCCGGGATATCCGCAACGAGGCTTTCGCCAAAATCGAAATCCTCCCCCTGAAATACATCGACGGGCACGCCCACGGCGAGATCGTCAGCCGGGTCATCGCAGATGTGGATCAGTTTTCGGACGGGCTTTTGATGGGCTTCACCCAGCTGTTCACCGGCGTGATCACCATCTTCGGAACCCTGGGCTTCATGCTCAGCGTCAACGTGGGGATCACCATGGTGGTGCTGTTCGTCACGCCGGTCTCCCTGCTGGTGGCCTCCTTTATCGCGAAGCGGACGTTTCAGATGTTCCGCAGGCAGTCCGAAGCCCGCGGGGAGCAGACGGCCCTGATCGACGAGATGATCGGCAACCAGAAGGTGGTGCAGGCCTTCGGACAGGAAAAGGAGGCGCTGGAGCGGTTCGACGGGATCAATGAACGGCTGCAGAAATACTCCCTGCAGGCCATTTTCTTCTCCTCCATCACCAATCCGGCCACCAGGTTCGTCAACAGCCTGGTGTATACCGGAGTGGGGATCGCCGGGGCGTTTGCCGCCCTTTCCGGCCATCTGAGCGTGGGGCAGTTGACCAGCTTTCTGAGCTACGCCAACCAGTACACCAAACCGTTCAACGAGATCTCCGGGGTGGTGACGGAGCTCCAGAACGCCATCGCCTGCGCGGGCCGGGTCTTCGAGCTGATCGAAGAGGAGCCCCAGGTCCCGGAACCGGCGGACGCCAGGGTTTTGCGGGATGTGAAGGGAGAGGTGGAGCTGAAGGACGTATCCTTTTCCTATGCGCCCGATCAGCGCCTGATCGAAAACCTGAACCTGTCCGTCCGCCCCGGCCAGCGGATCGCCATCGTGGGCCCCACCGGCTGCGGTAAAACTACGGTGATCAACCTGCTCATGCGCTTTTACGACGTATGCGGGGGAGAGATCCGGGTGGAGGGCACCGATATCCGCCGCCTCACCAGGGAGAGCCTGCGGGCGGGTTACGGCATGGTGTTGCAGGAGACCTGGCTGCGCTGCGGCACCATCCGGGACAACATCGCCGTGGGGAAACCGGACGCTACGCAGGAGGAGGTGGAGGCGGCGGCCAAAGCCTGCCACGCTCACAGCTTCATCCGGCGACTGCCCAACGGTTACGATACCGTCATCGGGGAGGACGGGGGCAGCCTTTCCCAGGGCCAGAAACAGCTCCTGTGCATTTCCAGGGTCATGCTGTGTAGCCCGCCCATGCTGATTCTGGACGAGGCCACCTCCTCCATCGACACCCGGACGGAGCTGAAGATCCAGAACGCTTTCGCCAGGCTGATGGAGGGGCGGACCAGCTTCATCGTGGCCCATCGCCTGTCCACCATCCGGGAGGCGGACTGCATCCTGGTGATGAAGGACGGGAAGATCATCGAGCAGGGCAGGCACGATCAGCTGCTGGCGCAGGACGGATTTTACGCGCAGCTCTACAACAGCCAGTTCGCGCAGTAGAGGCCCGCGGCCGGACCGCGCGCGGCCTGTACGCGGACTGGCCCTTGCGGTTTGGGCGGGCCGCTGTTATAATAGTGAGGTCATATTATATTACATTGCAGAGTAGGTCTTCATGCGTTAAGTGCCCTTCGGACAGAGAGTTGCCGGCGGGACGAAAAGCGCTTCGCGCTTGCGGTATGGGGACCGCATCTCGCTGCAGCAGAAGATAGGAATCATCGTCTCCTTTTGCGGCCGGATGTCTGTAGAAGGAGGTATTCCATGAAGAAAGCAGCAACCTTTTTCTCGGATTCCGCGCGGGAGTTCAAAAATGTCCGCACCATCACGGCGTGCGGCCTTTTTGCGGCTCTGGCGTTCATTCTGGGATCCTTTTCCATTCAGCTGGGGGACTACATCAAGATCGGCTTCTCCGGCCTGCCCAACGAGGTGGTGGACTTTTTGTTCGGCCCCGCGGTGGGCTGCGTCTTTTCGGGCATGATGGACATCTTAAAGCTGATCGTCCACCCCACCGGCGCCTGGATTCCGGGGCTCACCCTGAATTCCTTTCTGGCGGGGCTGGTGTACGGGTGCTTTTTCTATAAAAGGCCCGTGCGGCTCTGGAGGATCCTGACGGCGAAGCTCATCGTGGCGCTGGCCATCAACGTGGGGCTGGGGACGCTCTGGCTCTCCCAGGTGTACGGGAACGGGTTTTTCGTTATGGCGCCGGCCCGTTTCGTGAAAAACATGGTCATGTGGCCCGTCAATTCGCTGCTTCTCTATCTGACGCTGAAGGTGCTGGAAACAGCGGGAGTATTCCGGCTCATCCGAAGTTTTGGGCCGCAAAAAAAGAAAGCATAGGAAGGACTTTGTGTAAGATGTCGATTCAAAGAGCGCGGGCGCATCTGGAAGCGTTGGGGATGCAGGGCCGCATCCGGGAATTTCCGGTTTCCTCCGCCACGGTGGAGCTGGCTGCTCTGGCGGTTGGAGTGGAAGGAAAGCGGATTGCGAAAACCCTGTCCCTCTGGCTGGAGGATCAGGTGATTTTGCTGGTGACGGCGGGCGACGCCAAAATCGATAACGCCAGATACCGCCATCAGTTCGGGAAAAAGGCCAGAATGCTCTCCTTCGAAGAGGTGGAGCCGGCGGTGGGACACGGAGTGGGCGGCGTATGCCCCTTCGGGATCAACGAAGGGATCCCGGTCTATCTGGATGTTTCCTTAAAGAGGTTTGAAACGGTATTTCCGGCCTGCGGCAGCGATAACAGCGCCGTGGAGCTGACGCCCGAAGAACTGGAGCGCTGCGCCGGCGCCCGGGCGTGGGTGGACGTATGCAAAGGCTGGCAGGAGGAGGAAGGACAATGACGGAAAAACAGGTATTGCAGCTGGTGAAGGAGAAGATGGCCCACAGGCCCAAAATCGTGGCCATGTTCGAAAACTGCTATCAGGACACGCTGGAGAAGACGGTGCATCTGCACCCCGAAGACGGCACGGCTTTCATGCTCACCGGGGATATCCCGGCCATGTGGCTTCGGGACAGCACCAACCAGCTGAGGCCGTATCTGCTCGTGGCCTCGGAAAACGAACGGGTGGCCGGGATCATCGAAGGGGTGATGAAGAAACAGTTTCAGTGCATCCTGCGGGATCCTTATGCCAACGCCTTCAACGAGGAGGAAAACGGCGCGGGCCATCAGAAGGATCTGACGGAAATGAAAGCGGATATCTGGGAGAGGAAGTACGAGATCGACTCCCTGTGCTATCCGGTTCAGTTGGCTTATCTTTACTGGAAGAATACCGGCAGGACGGCGCAGTTCGACGGGCTGTTTCTGCAGGCGGCCAGGGCCATCGTAGAGCTGTGGAAGACGGAGCAGCGTCACGGGGAGCAGTCCCCCTATACCTTCGAACGCCTGGACTGCGTGGAAACGGACACCCTTCCCTGCGGCGGAAAGGGGAATCCTGTCTCCTTCACGGGGATGACCTGGTCGGGATTCCGGCCCAGCGACGACAGATGCGTGTACGGTTATCTGGTGCCGTCCAACATGTTTGCCGTGGTGGTGCTGGATTACCTGGCGGAAATTCTGGAGACGTTCTATCAGGAGGACGCGTTCCTCGCGGAGGCAAAAGAGCTCAGAGAACAGATTCAGAACGGGATCGAGACCTTCGGGACCATGGAAACAGAAGAGTACGGCAGGGTCTACGTCTACGAGGTGGACGGCAGGGGCAACCGCCATATCATGGACGACGCCAACGTGCCCAGCCTTTTGTCCATGCCCTACTTCCATTACTGTAAGAATACCGATCAGACCTATCTCAACACCAGAAGGATGATGCTTTCCGATGCAAATCCTTACTATTATGAAGGAAAAGTTGCAAAAGGGATCGGGAGCCCTCATACGCCGGAAGATTACATCTGGCACATCGCCCTGTCCATCCAGGGAATGACCAGCGCCGACGCGCAGGAAAAGGAGCGGCTGCTGGATTACTTCGAGCGCACGGACGCGGGCACCAATCTGGTGCACGAGGGATTCCACAAGGACGATCCGGACCGGTTTACCCGGGAGTGGTTCTCCTGGTCCAACGCCATGTTCGTGGAATTCGTGCTGTCCATGTGCGGGCTGACGGTGAAGGCCGGGGACGGCGCCTGCGCGGATTGACGGCGGGCCTGCCCGGGGGCCGGATGACGGCCTGCACGGAGGGCCGGGACGCCGGACGGCGGAAATGCAGAAAGGGGAGAGCGCGGTGGAATATACGATTTTGATCGCGGAGGACGACGAGGATATCGTTTCCCTCCTGAGCCTGTACCTGAAAAACAGCGGGTTCCGCGTTCTGGCCGCGGACAACGGGGCGGACGCGCTGGGGATCGTACGGCGGGAGAAGGTGCATCTGGCCCTGCTGGACGTGATGATGCCGCGGATGGACGGATACGAGCTGACCCGCAGGATCCGGGCCGTGAGCAATATCCCCATCCTGATCCTGTCCGCCAGAGGGGAGGATTACGACAGGATCCTGGGGCTGAACCTGGGCGCGGACGATTATCTGACCAAGCCCTTCAACCCCATGGAAGTGGTGGCGCGCATCCAGGCCAATCTGCGGCGGTTTTATGAGCTGGGCGGCGGAAAGGGCGCCAAAAGCGACGGGGAAAAGCTCAGGCTGGGCCGTCTCTGCCTGAATCCCGGGGAAATGAGCCTGTCCAAAGACGGCAGGGCGGTGCCGCTGACCCCTACGGAATACCGCATTTTATGGAAGCTGATGAAGGCGCCGGGCCGGGTGTACACCAGGGCGCAGATCTACGAGAGCATAAACGGAGAATATACGGAGAGCGACGATCAGACGATGATGGTGCATATTTCGAAGCTGCGGGAGAAGATCGAGGACGATCCGAAAAACCCCCGATATATCATCACGGTCAGAGGGCTCGGTTACAAAATGGAAGATGGAGAATAACGTGCACAAAAAGAGAAGCCTGTTTCGTTTTCTGGCGTCCAATTACGTATTTTTTACGGCGCTGAATCTGGCGGTGATGTCGCTGCTGTATCTGGGTTTTACGGCCTGGCAGCGCCACCTGGCCCCCGTGACCGATCCGGAAGGGTTGATCCGGCGGGCCGAAAGCGCCCGGGACGGGGCGTATCGGAACCTGAATGCGGAGCGTTATCTGGGAAGGGGATCCGGAGCGGTCATCTTCGATTCGGACGGAAGGTGTATGTTTGAAGAAGGCGGCTGGAACGAGAAGTTTGCCGGGACGGATTTTATCCCGGATTTTCGCTCCGGCCGCCGCTATTATGCGGCGAAGCTTCCGGAGGAATCCGAAAACGGCTTCTGGCTGATCGCGGAAGCGGACGTCCGGGAGGGCGGGGAGCCTTCCATCACCGGATATATGCTGCTGGATGAAGCGGGGAAGCGGCTGTCGGGGACGCTGTTTCCGGATTGCTCCTCCTTTTCGGAACGGGAGATCGGATACCTCAGAGGCCGGGACGGGAGCGGGCGCAGGATCTGGAAGCATGACTGGACGGACGAAAACGGGGAAGAGCGGCGCATGGTGTTCTGGATGCAGCAAACCGGAGCACGGGAATACCGGGAAGCTTATGCGGCCTTCGGCGTGCTGAAATGGGTCTTCATCCCGGTCTATCTGGCGGCCGCGCTGGTTTGCATCCGGTGGCTGGACAGGCGGACGAAAAAGCTGCTGCAGCCGCTCAACGAGGCCATCCTCTCCTTTCCGGAGGGAAGCCGCGGGGAGCTGGAGACCTACCGGGGGCCGGAAGAATTTTCCCAGATCGCCCGGAATTTCCTGGAGCTGGAACGGCAGCTGGAGGAGAGCGAGCGGGAGCGGCAGCGCCTGGACCGGGAAAAGCGGCGCCTGTTCGCGGATCTTTCCCACGATTTGAAGACGCCGGTTACGGTCATTTCCGGCTATGCCTGCGCCCTGCGGGACGGCATGGTGCCGGAGGCGCAGCGGCAGAATTACCTGGACGTGATCGCGAAGCGGGCCGTCCGGCTGGGGGATCTGCTGCAGTCCTTCCACGAGTACAGCAGGCTGGAGCATCCCGGAATGCGGGTGAAAACGGAGCGGTCGGACCTGTGCGGCGAGGTGCGAGATTATTTCGCCGGCAGATATCAGGAGCTGGAGCTGCGCGGCTATTTCCTGAAAGCGTCCATCCCGGCGGAACCGGTCTGGTGCGGTCTGGATCAGGAGCTGTTCGGCCGGGTTTTGGACAACCTGGTGAACAACGCGCTGAAATACAATCCGGAGGGAACGACCCTCTTCGTGGAAGCCGGACGGGAGGAGAACCGTGCTGCGCTGCGCATCGGGGACGACGGCAGGGGGATTCCGCCTGAGCTGCAGGACAGCCTTTTCTCCCCCTTCGTCACCGGCGACGTTTCCAGAGGAAAAGAGCACGGCTCCGGCCTGGGGCTTTCCATCGTCAGGGAAATCGTCCGCCTCCACGGCGGGGAGATCCGCCTGGAAAAGACTCCTTCCGCGGGGAAAAAGACGGAATTTTTGCTCACCTTTCCCCTGTGGGAGGAAGCGCTGCCCTGACCTTAAGAAAGTTTAAGAAATCATAAGGGAAACCTTCAGATGAATCTGACAGAATAAGAAAAGCGGGGGCGTTCCCCGAAAGGATTGATTCAAAAGGAGGACATATCATGAAAAAACTTACAGCACTGGCGGCAGGGCTTCTGGCTGCGGCGCAGCTGACGGCCTGCGCGCTGCCCGGAGGATTCGGAGGCGCGGCGCAGGCGGATCCGAAGGAGAGGACGGAGAGCGCGGTTGTGACGGAAGAAACGGAGCGGGCTTCGGAAGGAGAGGAAACGGCGGAAGGGATGGAAGCTGCGGAAACCGGATCGGAAGCCGCATCCAGTGAGCCGGAGGAATCCCTGGAAGACTCCGATCTGGACACCGCTCTTTTCTGGTCCATGGGAGAGACCGTGCAGATGGAAATCACCACAGGGCTGACGACGGAATATCTGGCCAGCCTGTGCGCCTTTCCCGTGACCGTGCGCCAAAAGGGCGAGGAGACGGTCCTGAAATCGGAAGAGGATCTGGAAAAGCTCGGCCTGGACGCGCTCTATACGGACGCGCTGCTGAAAGCCGTGGAAAACTGCGACGTCAGAAAGCAGAAGATCGAAGGCGGAAAGATGACCGTAGGCGACGATAAAAATTTCGTGATTCTGGAAATGGAGGACAGCGGAGCCATCGGGATCAGGGAATTCAATATTTCGGAATGATTTTTGACAGGAACCGCCCCGCAACTGGCCGATGCCCAGTTGCGGGGCGGTTTTTATACGATAGGAAATACGCCGGAAAATCTTTAGAAATCCTTTCGGAAATAATCGTTGACAGATAATATTATATGATATATATTATAGCTGTAAACAATATTATACATTGTATAGTATTATATGATATGAAACCGAGGGAAGAGGAATGAGAGAAGGGAGCGAGCGTACATGGTATTCAATACGGGTTCAGCGCTGCTGGACGCCATCGTGCTGGCCGTTGTCTCCCGGGAACCGGAGGGAACATACGGGTACAAGATCACCCAGGAAGTGCGGCAGGCCATCGATCTGTCGGAGTCCACGCTGTATCCGGTTTTGCGGAGGTTGCAGAAGGATGATTGCCTGGAGGTTTACGACATGGAATGCGGAGGCCGCAACCGGAGATATTACAGGATAACGGCCCGGGGCAGCGCGCAGCTTCGTCTGTACAGGGCGGAATGGGAGCGCTATTCGGAGAAGATTACGGGCATGTTCGAGGGAGGACGCGGAATATGAACAGGATTGATTTCATGAAGAGGGTGGAGCTTCTGCTTTCCGATCTTCCGGAAAGCGAACGAAGGGAAGCCATCCAGTATTATAACGATTATCTGAACGACGCCGGCGTGGAGAACGAGGAAGAGGTTCTGGAGGCGCTGGGAACGCCGGAGGAACTGGCGCAGTCCATCCGGGAGGGCCTGCGGGAAGGCGACCCGGAGCGGGGCGGGTTTTCCGAAGAGGGATACAGCCGGGAACCGAAGGAAAGGGAAAACGAAGTGATCTCCCAAAGGGGAGCTGCCCGGAAGGAAGGAGGAAGGGATTACGGACGCAGGTATCGGACCGGAGGAAAGAAGCGGGGCATGAGCGGCGGGACCGTGGCCCTGATCGTCATCCTCTGCATCCTGGCTTCCCCCGTCATCTTGCCGGTGGCCCTGGCGCTGGGAATCGTCGCAGTGGTTCTGGCCGCTGTCTTTATCCCGCTGATTCTGGTCTTTTTGCTGCTGGGCGTGATCTTCATCGCGGTGGGAGCCGTCGCTTTCTTCGAATCCCTAGCGGATCTGTTTTTGTTCCCCGCGGGCGCCCTGATGGGGATCGGGGCGAGCCTGATCACGGTGGGATGCGGCATTCTGCTGACCATGCTCCTCGTCTTTTTGCTGGGGAAGCTGTTCCCAAACGCCTGCCGGAAGGCGGCGGATTTCTGCGGAGGCCTGTTTCGTAAAAAAGGAGGGAGAGGATGATGAAAAAGGGAACGAAAAGAGCGCTCTTTGCGGCTGCCGGATGCATCGCGGCGGGGGTGGTCCTTTTTGGGATCGGGGCCGCCGCGGGCGGGAACGGACAGTTCGAAGTCCATCACGGACGGCTGCGTTTTCCCTGGTACGGCGTCTCCAATCTGCCGGGACTGGGATTTCTGGAGGATTCCCTGGAGGAGCTGGGGGATGCGATCGAAGACGGAGCGGAAGGCGGCTGGCTGGACCTGCCTTTTTGGAGCAGCGCTTCCACATGGATCGGGGAAGAGGCTGAGGACGGCGAGAAAATTTTCGACGGCGATTTCGGCGATACCGTGATCTGGGACGGGGCGCTTCCCTGCGACCTGGAGGTGGAGCTGGGCATTCACGCCCTGGAGATCGTGGAGGGGGAAGGCGATACCATTTCTCTGGAGGGGCATAACGTGAGCCGGATCCAGTGCTATGTGAAGGACGGCGCGCTCCGCCTTCGGGATGTGGGCAGGAAAAAGGAGGTATTTAAGAACGGCGAAAGAAAGCTGGTGCTGACGGTCCCGGAGGGAGCGGCCTGGGAGACGGCGGAGCTGTCCGCGGGATTGGGAAACATTTCCGCGGACCGGCTGGAGGCCGGAGAGGTCTCTCTGGAATCCGATCTGGGTTCCATCGAAATCGGGGAGCTGAATGCGGGCTGGCTGGAGGCCGACACGGATCTGGGGAGCATTCTGGTGGAAGAGTTTGACGGAAAAGACGTCTGCGCGACGTCGGACCTGGGGAGCGTGGAGCTGTCGGGAAGCGTATCCGGAAACGTGACGGCATCCACGGATATGGGAAGCATCCTCATGACCCTGGCGGAAGAGGAAGACGATTTCAACTACGAGATCAAAACGGATATGGGAAATATTACCGTGGGAGATCGGGATTATTCCGGACTCGACCGGGAAAAAACAGTGGAAAACGGTTCGGACAGGAAAATGAAGCTGGAATCCTCCATGGGCAGTATTGAAATTTTGTGGAAATCGCGTTAAGATAGAGCGGGCGGTTTCAAACCGTCCCGCAGAAAGTGAGGCAAAGAAGATGAGTCAGAAGAAACTGTACCGTTCTACATCCAACCGGATGGTCTGCGGCGTTTGCGGCGGGCTCGGCACGTATACGGGGATCGACCCCACGGTGATCCGGGTGCTCTATGTGGTGATCAGCCTGATCGCGGGAGCGGGATTTTTGGGATTGATTTTATACTTCATCCTTTCGGTGATCATTCCGGAGGATGACGGAATTGTGGACTGACAGCAGGAGGGATGCGCGATGGCAAGGGAAATCAGACCGGAAGAGCTTCCGGATAACGTTTTTGACCTGATCGGGAACCAGTGGCTGCTGGCGGCGGCCAGCGACGGGGAGAAGAGCAACGCCATGACGGCCAGCTGGGGAGCCCTGGGCGTGATGTGGGGAAAGCCCTCCGCCTTCCTCGTAGTCCGTCCCCAGCGTTATACCAGGACGTTTCTGGACCGGGCGGACACCTTTTCCCTGGGAATTATGCCGGAGGATAAGCGGGAGATCATGAACCACATGGGGACGGTCTCCGGCAGGGACGAGGACAAAATCGCGGCATGCGGCCTGACGGAGCGGATCGTGGACGGAGCGCCGGTCTTTTCGGAGAGCCGGATGACGCTCATCTGCAGAAAGCAGTTCGCCGGCCCCATGGAAGAGAGTTCTTTCTGCGACCGGTCGGTGGTGGAGAAGTGGTATCCCCAGAAGGATTTCCACAGGCTCTACATCGGACGGATCGAACGGGTGATTATAAACGACTGAGGGAATGGGGCTGTAGCAGCGATGCGGCAGCCCTGTTTTGCGCGATAAGCCCGGCAAGCGACCGCCATGCTCGCATGGGCGGACATTTGCCGGGCAACGGACAGCGAGCGCGGATACGGCCGGGGGCGGGCGCCCCGGAAAGGATGAGGGCGATGATGGAAAAATTCCGCAACGGGAACTGGTGGCGGGAAAAGTGGGAGATCACCTGGAAGAATACGCTGGTGACGACGGCGATCCTGGCCGGGGTGACGGCGGTGGCCGGGCTGTATCACATGCTGTCGGAAGGGTCGGTGAACATCGTGATGTTTTACACGGTGGCGCTGATTTTTATCCCCCGGTTCACCCGGGGGTACGTGCCCGGGATCGTGGCCGCCATGGTCAGCGTGGGATGCGTCAACTACCTGTTTACCTACCCCTATTTCTGCTGGGATTTTTCCATGAAGGGGTATCCGGTGACCTTCTTTTGCATGCTCGTCATCGCGGTGGCCGTCAGCGCCGTGACCTCCTATACGAAGCAGCAGTCGGGCATTCTGGCCAGCCAGGAGAAGAAGCTGATGGAGGCGGAAAAGGAGAGGATGCGCGCGAACCTTTTGAGGGCCGTGTCCCACGACCTGCGCACGCCCCTGACCGGGATCATCGGCGCCAGCAGCTCCTATCTGGAAAACGAGGCCTTCCTTTCCGAGGACAAGAAGAGGGATATGGTCAGGCACATCGGGGAGGACGCCAACTGGCTTTTGAATATGGTGGAAAACCTTCTGACGGTGACGAGGATCCGGGACGATTCGGCCAGCGTGAACAAATCGCTGGAGCCGGTGGAAGAGGTGATGGCGGAAGCAGTGCGCCGGTTTAAAAAGAGGATCCCGGAGGCGAAGGTGAAGGTCAGCCTGCCGGATGAATTCATCATGGTTCCCATGGACGCCATGCTCATCGAACAGGTGCTCATCAACCTGATGGAGAACGCCTTCTATCACGCTCACAGCGAACGGGAGATGGAGCTGTATGCCGGAACGGAGGGGAGTTCCGCGGTCTTTTGCGTGAAGGACTACGGTACGGGGATCGAGCCGGACCGGCTGAAGACCATTTTCGACGGCGAGGCTTCCACGGGAAGCGGGGAGGCGGACAGCTACCGGGGGATGGGCATCGGGCTGTCCATTTGCAAGACCATTATCACGGCTCACGGCGGGACCATCGAGGCGCGCAATCACGGCGGCGGGGCGGAAATCCGTTTCACGCTGCCGGGAGAATGAGAGGAATTCGGAGGAAACGATGCAGACAAAAGCGACGGTACTGATCATAGAAGATGAAGAAAATATCGCGGATTTCATCGCCACGAGCCTGAAGGCCCAGGAGTATAAGGCGGTGAGCACGCGTTTGGGAAAGGAAGGGCTGGCGCTGGCCGCCTCCCTTTGTCCGGATCTCATTTTGCTGGATCTGGGGCTTCCGGATCTGGACGGGATGGAAGTCATCCGGAAGGTGAGGGAATGGTCCGGGATGCCTATCATCGTGCTCTCGGCCAGAAATCAGGAGAAGGAGAAGGTGGAGGCCCTGGATCTGGGCGCGGACGACTACATCACCAAGCCGGTGGGCTCCCCGGAGCTGATGGCGCGGATCCGTACCGCCCTGCGCCACGGGGCCGCGTCCGGACAGACGAAGGCGGAGAACGTCTTCATCACCGGAGGGCTGCAGCTGGATTTCGGCAAAAGAGCGGTCCGGGTAAACGGAGAGGAAGTCCACCTGACGCAGGTGGAGTATAAGATCGTGGCCTTTCTGGCGGCCAACGCCGGAAGGGTGGTGACCTACGACGCCATCATCTCCCACGTGTGGGGCCCCTATATGGACGACAACAACCGGATTCTGCGCGTCAATATGGCCAATATCCGCCGCAAGCTGGAACAGAATCCGGCCGAACCCCGGTATATCCATACGGAGATCGGAGTGGGCTACCGGATGGCGGAGGAAGAGTGAGACGAGCCTGTTCCATGAGACACGCTCCCTCTGTGAGACGTGCTTCCTCCTTCAGGATTCGTCCCGGGGGATGAGGGCGTCCAGAAAATTCTCGAAGCAGATGCCGTCGGATTCCGGGATGCCCAGCTCGTCCGACGCGTGGATGCACAGGCTGATGAACGAAGCGGCCTTTTCCACGGACGCGACGAAATCTTCCCCTCTTACCGCGTCGCCCGCGACGATGGCTGCGAAAATATCCCCGGTGCCGTGCCTGGAGGGGCCGGCGGTGCGGGTGACGGTGCTGGTGGTCTCCAGGGAGCCGCTTTCGGGACGGCGCTGGGAGACGAAGTTGATGAAGCTGTCGTAATAGCCCTGGGGGGAACGGCGCTGCAGGCCCGTCACGGCTATCTTGTCGGGGCCGAAAGCGTGCAGCTTTTCGCAGATATCCACGAGCTCCTCCTGGCGCCATCCGTTGTCCTTGTAGCGGACGCCGGTGAGCAGGCACGCCTCGGTGATGTTGGGCGTGATGATATCGGCCAGCCGGACGAGCTCTTTGATCTCTTCGCAGTATTCGGGGCTCACGGGGCGATAGGTGTTCCCGTGATCTCCCATGATGGGATCGATGAGGACCAGAGGGCATCCGCGCTGCCTCTGCTGCCGGATGAAATCCGCCACCACGGGGATCTGCTCCTTCTGCCCCAGCAGGCCCACATAAATTCCGTCAAACGCGAGACCGAGCCGCTCCCACTGGCTCAGATAGTCTGGGAGCTGCCCGGTAAAATCATGACAATAATAGGAAGGGAATCCGGTGTGGTTGGAATAAACAGCGGTGGGGACAGGGCAGGCCTGCACCCTCATGGCGCTCAAAATGGGGACCGCTTCCGTGGTGGAGCAGCGCCCGTACCCTGCGAAGCTGTTGAACATGGCAACCCTGGGCGGAATCCGGTAATTCATGAGGGGAAATCTCCTTTCGAATGGATGGCGCAAACCGCGCTTTAGTCCATTTTACTCTTTTCTTTCCCGATAGTAAAGAACAGTCCGGCTTTTTTCAGCGAAGGCAGCAGGGCCATATAGACCACCACGGATACGACGGTGGAAATGACCGTGTTGATGCTGGTGGAGAGGATATTCCAGGTGAGGGCGATCTGCGCCGCCGGCTTTCCGAGGACGAGCAGCTTATACAGGTAGCCCACCAGGGGATCGAAGACGGTGTTGAACAAAAGCCCGCCCAGCGCTGCCAGAAGAACCCATTTGCCGATGGCCTTCCGGTCGGTCCGGTGCGTGATGCGGCCCAGCCGGTGGGCGATGAGCCCGGCGATGAGGCCGATGCACAGCTTGAGCAAAAAGGTTTTGGGCGCGTAGACGACGTAGACGGGGTCCAGAAGGTCTCCGATGGTCATCCCGATGGCGCCGGCCAGCCCTCCGTAGAAGCCGCCCAGGATCAGGGCCCCCAGCACGCAGACCGCGTTGCCCAGATGGATGGAAGTGGCGTCCCCTCCGGGAAGCGGGATCTTGAACTGAAGGAAGGTGAAGATCACGTAGGAAAGGGCGGCGAAAACGCCGGTCAGCACGAGTTTCTGTATCTTTTCATTTTTCATAACGGGTCACCTCATAATCATGTAGTTTTGGAAACGATTCGGCCTCAACTATTTTCCATACACACAGTATACACAAAACTGGCTTGAGAAAAAGTACCATTTTGTATTTTTTTGAGCAGGCCAGTTGATGCGGCAGAACCGTTGCCGGTTCGCGGCAGATCGTAACAATTCAGCCAAGCCATCCGTCAAATGATTCATGTCGGGCGTCCGCCCTATAGGCGCATGCGACAAAATGCAGCTTCGTGAGCAAGCTCCCACTTGACAAAAGAAGGTTGAGTCATTATAGTGGATATAGTTTGAGATTCAAAATATTTGAAAGTAGAAGAATATAGCGGGCGGAAAGGTGGATTTTACGATGAACATGCAGGAAGTCAACGAGCTGATCCAGACTTTTTCCAGGCACGGTCTCACCTGTCTGGAGCTGGAAGAAAACGGGAAGCGGATCGTGATCAAAAAGGAACGCGTTCTGCCGGAAAAAGAGGATGTGCGCCAGGAGACCGGCGCTCAGGTTCAAAGCGCGCCGCAGCCGGAACAGGAGAACCGGGGCGAAGAGCGGCAGCCGGAGGAGACGGCGAAAGCGCCGGCAGCGGGGGCAGCCCCGGATGAGGCATCCCTCATCAAGGCTCCGTTGGTGGGCATGTTTTATAACGCGCCCTCGCCGGAGGAGGATCCCTTTGTCAGGGTCGGGGATCCGGTGAAGAAGGGGCAGGTGATCGGCATCATCGAAGCCATGAAGCTGATGAACGAGGTGACCTGCGACAGAGACGGCGTGGTGAAGGAGATTCTCGTGGAAAACGGGCAGGTGGTGGAGTACGGCCAGCCGCTGTTTTCCATCGGTTGAGGGACGGAAAAATGTTTAAAAAGATTCTGATCGCCAACAGAGGGGAAATCGCAGTGCGCATCATCCGCGCCTGCCGCGAGATGGGGATTCAGACGGTGGCCGTCTATTCCGAAGCGGACCGGGAGGCGCTGCACACGATGCTGGCGGACGAGGCCATCTGCATCGGCCCCGCCCCTTCTTCGGAGAGCTATCTGGATATGGAGCGGATTTTGAGCGCGGCTGTGGCTACCGGGGCCCAGGCGATTCATCCCGGATTCGGATTTTTGTCTGAGAACGCGCGCTTCGCCGCGCTTTGCGGAAAATGCAACATCGCCTTCATCGGTCCGGACGCGGAGCTCATCGAGAAGATGGGAAACAAGTCGGAGGCCAGAAGGACCATGACGGAGGCAGGGGTGCCCGTGGTGCCCGGCAGCAAAACGCCCTTTTACGACGCGAAGGAGGCGCTGGAAGCGGCCAGGGAGATCGGCTTCCCCGTCATGATCAAGGCCAGCGCCGGCGGCGGCGGAAAGGGGATGCGCCTTTCCGAGGGCGAAGAGGACTTTTTGCAGAACTTTAAAAACGCCCAGCTGGAAGCGGAAAAAGGGTTTTCCGACAGCGCCATGTATCTGGAGCGCTACGTGAGAAACCCCAGGCACATCGAGTTCCAGATCCTGGCCGACAGCCACGGCAACGTGGTGCATCTGGGGGAGCGGGACTGCTCCATCCAGAGACGCCATCAGAAGCTGCTGGAGGAATCCCCCTGCAGCGCTATTTCGGAGGAACTCAGAGAGCGCATGGGGGAGACCGCGGTGCGCGCCGCGAAGGCGGTGGGCTATGTGAACGCGGGCACCATCGAATTTTTGCTGGATCAGGATCAAAACTTCTATTTCATGGAGATGAATACCCGCATCCAGGTGGAGCATCCCGTGACGGAGGCGGTGACGGATCTGGACCTGATCCGGGAGCAGATCCGGATCGCGGCGGGAGAAAGGCTTTCCTTTGCCCAGGAGGACGTGGTGATCCGCGGCCACGCCATCGAATGCAGGATCAACGCGGAGAACCCGGAAAGGAAGTTCATGCCCTGCCCGGGGAAGATCACCAACGTTCATCTGCCCGGAGGCCGCTGCGTGCGGGTGGATACTGCCGTCTACAGCGGATATACGGTTCCCGCCCACTACGATTCCATGCTGCTGAAGCTGATCGTGCGGGATAAGGACCGGCCCTCCGCCATCGCCAAGATGCGCTCCGCACTGGGCGAGCTGGTGATCGAGGGGATCGACACGAACATCGATTTTCAGTTTGAAATTCTGGGGTGCAGGGATTACGTGGAAGGCAACGTGAGCACGGATTTCATCCCGGCCCATTTTCCGCAGCTCGCAGAATAGGAGATAGAAGATGCTTCAGGGAATGTTCAAGAAAACCTATACGCTGATCGGAGAGGTGCATCAGGCGCAGCAGGCCAGAAAAGCGCCGGAAGGGGAAAAGCCCAACGTTCCGGAAGGCATGTGGAAGAAATGCAATCAGTGCGGGAGGCCGATTTATGCGGAGGACGTGCGGCAGCAGTTCTATATCTGCCCCAAATGCCACGCTTATTTCAGGGTCCCCGCCAGAAAGCGGCTGGAGCAGGTGCTGGACGAGGGCTCATTCGTAGAATTTGAAGAGACCATGCCCTTCGTCAACCCGCTGGATTTCCCGGGCTATGAAAAGAAGCTGGAATCCTCCAGGGAGAGGACGGGGCTGGACGAAGCCGTGGTCACCGGAAAGGGGACCATCGAAGGGCAGCCTGCGGTGATCGGCGTCTGCGACTCCCGGTTTCTGATGAGCAGCATGGGGCACAATGTGGGCGAGAAGATCGCGCTGGCGGTGGAGCGGGCTACCCGGGAGAAGCTGCCGGTGATCCTGTTCGCCTGCTCGGGAGGAGCCCGGATGCAGGAGGGGCTCGTTTCCCTGATGCAGATGGCCAAAACCGCGGCGGCCCTGAAAAGACACCACGAAGCGGGCCTTCTTTACGTCAGCGTGCTGACGGACCCCACCACCGGGGGCGTGACGGCCAGCTTCGCCATGCTGGGGGATATCATCCTGGCGGAACCCGGGGCGCTGATCGGCTTCGCCGGGCCCAGGGTCATCGAGCAGACCATCGGCCAGAAGCTGCCGGAAGGGTTCCAGCGGGCGGAATTTCTGCTGGAGCACGGTTTCGTGGACCGGATCGTGAAGCGCCCTCAGATGAGGGAAGAGCTGTCCAGGATCCTTTCGTTTCACGACAGGGCCGCGCAGAAGGCAGGATCCGTGCCGGCTGCCGCATCGAACGAGGTGCCGCCGTCCGCATCGCCCGTCGTGCCGCTGTCCGCAGCGGAGCAGCCCGGTTCCGGAGAAAAGCGGGGATTGCAGGGCGGTCCCGATGCTGCCCCGGACGCCGGGAAGGAGGCTGGGCCGGAGGAGAAGGGGCGCAGCGCCTGGGACATCGTGACCCTTTCCAGAAGCCCGAAGCGGCCCGTGGCCAGCGATTACATTCAGGCGCTGTTCCCGGATTTTTACGAGCTGCACGGCGACCGGTATTTTAAGGACGACGGAGCGGTGATCGCCGGGCTCGCCACCTTTTATCCGAAGGGGCAGCAGGACGGGACGCGCCAGGAGGGGATCCCGGTCACCGTCATCGGTCAGGAGAAGGGGCGCAGCGCGAAGGAAAACCAGGTGCGCAACTTCGGAATGCCCTCTCCGGACGGATACAGGAAGGCCCTTCGCCTGATGAAGCAGGCGGAGAAATTCGGCCGTCCCATCGTCTGCTTCGTGGATACCCCGGGCGCGTTCTGCGGCATGGAGGCCGAGGAACGGGGACAGGGGGAGGCCATCGCCCGCAACCTGTTCGAAATGGCTGACATGAAGGTTCCCGTGCTCTCCATCCTGATCGGGGAGGGGGGCAGCGGCGGCGCCCTGGCCCTGGCCGTGGCCAACGAAGTCTGGATGATGGAAAACGCGAGTTATTCCATCCTGTCGCCGGAAGGGTTCGCCAGCATCCTCTGGAAGGACAGCCGCCTGGCTCAGAAGGCGGCGGAGGTGATGAAGATCACGGCCGCGGACTTAAAGGAGATGGGGCTGATCGAGCGCGTCATCCCGGAAGAGGAGCCCGCGGAGAAAAAGCACGTGGAAAAGATCGCCGGCGACATGAAGGAGATGCTGGGGGAATTCCTGTCCCGCTATCTGCGGCTCTCCGGGGAGGAGCTGGCCCGGCAGCGCTACGAACGGTTCCGGAACATGTAAAACAGACGACAATCGATTTGCGCGGAGCGCTCCGACAAAAGGGCCCGCGGCACAGGCACAGGCTGACGGCAGCCCGGGCCCGCGCCGCGGGTTTTTTGTACGACGGGAAAGTTCCTTTCCGGTCATACTTGTTGTCGCGCCGGGGTTGCGCGGCAGCGCCGGCGTCATTATAATTGGGAGTGTAAATATGGCGTCGGAGCGCACGCCGGAAACGGAGCGATGGAGAAGATGAAAACACCTGCGGATTATGTAAACCCTTATATCGGAACGATTTCCCACATGCTGGCTTCCACCAGGCCGGAGGTCATGCTGCCCTACGGAATGGCCAGAAGCACGCCCGTGGTCAAAGACTGCGGGGACTATTACTGCAACGACAGGATCCTGGGCTATCCCCTGGGGCTGGTCTCTGTGATGCCGGGCAGGGGCGGCGATTTCGAAAACGCGCTGGATCACAGCCGGGAGGATTTTAAGTGCTACCGGATGGAGGCGGAGCTGGAGGAGCACGGGATTACGGCGGCCTCCACGGTGACGGCCCACGTGTACGCGCATCGTTTTGCCGGAGCGGACGGGCTGCGCCTGGATTTTGAAGGAGGGGAAGCGTCGGAGGACGGCGGCCTGATCCGGGTGCGGATGCCGGAAGGTGACCCGTCGGATCCGGTCTTCCAGTACGTGCTGATCCGGATGCCGGAAGGGGCGCGGGTTTTGTCCCGGGAGCAGGGGCGCTGGATCCTCTCCGCGCCCTCCGACGCCTGCGTCATGGGGGCCGTGTCGTATATTTCCTTCGAAAAAGCGGCGGAGAGCCTGGAGAAGGAGACGGCGGGGAAGGACTTCGAACGGATCGCATCCGAGGCGAAGCGGATCTGGGACGACCAGCTTTCCAGAGCGCGGGTGGAAGGGAATACGGAGGAGAAGAAGACCGTTTACTATACCGCCCTGTTCCGTTCCTTCATGCGCATGACCGACTACACGGAACACGGACAGTATTTCAGCGGCTATGACAGGAAGGTGCACGACGGCGTCTTTTATACCGGGGACGGGCTCTGGGACACCTTCCGCTGCATGCACCCGCTGCAGCTTCTGCTGGATCCCGGACGCCACAGGGACATTCTGGAGAGCTACAACCGGATGTACGAGCAGAGCGGCCTGATGCCCTGCTTCCCGGGCCTGACGGGAGATCTGCCGGTGATGATCGGGTTCCACGCGGCGGCGCTGTTCGCGGACGCGCTGGCAAAGGGGGTGGAGGCGGATTACGCCACCGCCTACGAAGGGATCCGCAAAAACGCCATGGAGCAGAGCATGTTCCCCTGGTGCTGCGATAAACCCCTGGAAGCGCCGGATCTGTGCTATCAGGAGCGGGGCTATTTCCCCGCCCTGGCCAAAGGGGAAGAGGAAACCTGCGAGAGCGGAAAGACCTTCGAGCGCCGGCAGGCTGTGGCCGTCACCCTGGAGCACGCCTACGACGACTGGTGCGCGGCCCGTCTGGCAGAGCATCTGGGAAAGGAAGAGGACTGCCGGATCTTTACGAAGAGGAGCCAGAATTACCGCAACCTCTACAACCCGGAAAACGGCTGGATGTCCCCGAAGGACAGCCGGGGCAACTGGGTGGAGGATTTCGATCCGAAGTTTTCCGGCGGCATGGGCGGAAGGGATTACACCACCGAAAACAACACCTGGACCTACACCTGGTCGGTGTTCCACGATCCGGAGGGGCTGGCGGAGCTGATGGGAGGAAAGGAGGCCGCCGTGGCGCGGCTGGATCAGCTCTTTCGGGAAGGCTTTCGGTGGCCCGAGAGCAAGTACGTCTATCTGGGACAGTTTCCGGATTCCACCGGGCTGATGGGGCAGTTCGCCATGGGAAACGAACCGTCGTTTCACATTCCCTATCTGTACGACTATTACGGCGCGCCCTGGAAGGCGCAGAAGAAGCTGCGGGAGCTGATGGACATCTGGTTTACGGATTCCCCCACGGGCATCTGCGGGGACGAGGACGGCGGGGCCATGTCCAGCTGGTTCGTCTTTTCCGCGCTGGGCTTCTATCCCGTCTGCCCGGGAAAGGCGGAATACGCCCTTGGGACGCCGCTGTTCGACCGGGCGGAACTCCAGGTGGGGAAAGGAAAGGTCTTCCGGATCGTCAGCCTGGGCGCGGGCGACGGAAAGCGGTATATCCGTTCGGCCATCCTCAACGGGAAACCGCTGGCAAGGCCGTTTCTGACCCATGAGGAGATCGTGGCCGGCGGGGAGCTGGTGCTGGAGATGGATACGAGGCCGGCCAGGGACGAAAAATAGGGCATGACAGTTTTGCGCTTTCGGGGTATACTAAGGCGTATAGAAAACGGACGCGGCCTTTCGGCCGCCGGAATCGGCGGCCGGGCCGGGAGACGGATGCAGGAGGAGCTAATATGAGACGGATCCCCGGACAGGGAGAAATTTATCGGCACTTCAAGGGAAATCTTTATCGGATCGTGACGCTGGCACAGCACGCGGAGACGGGGGAGCAGCTGGTGGTCTATCAGGGGCTGTACGGGGATTATCCGGTGTACGCCAGGCCTCTGTCCCTGTTTCTGGGAGAGGTCGATCGTGAAAAATACTCCGAAGCGCAGGACCGGTATCGCTTTACGCTGATTCCGGAAGCCGGGACGCTGGCCGGGGCTCCCGCTGCCGGCACGCCCGTGCCGCCTTCTGAGGAAGCCGGGGCCTCGGCCGGGCCGGACGCCCAGCTCAAACCGGCCGGAGAGCCGTCAGAACGGGAAGAAGCGAAGCCGGGGACGGCGCCGGAGGGAGCCGGGCCGGCGGCGGATGAGGAAGCGTTTGAGCTGGATCCCGGGCTGCTGGCGTTTCTGGAGGCGGACAGCTACGAAAAGAAGCTGGAGGTCTTCGACCAGCTGGCGGGCCGGGCGGACCAAAAGATGCTCAACACCATGGCGGTTTCCCTGGATCTGGAGCTGTCCGAGGGAAGCCTGGAGGAGCAGTATGAGGCGTTGAAGAACTGCCTTCTGACGCTGGAACGGTACGAGTGCAACCGGCTCCGGTAGAGCGCGGCTTTTCGGACGGACAAAAATGCGATTGGAGCGAAGGCGATGGAATACGGGCAGATCATCCCGGGGCGGTTTTTGAGCAGGCCAAACCGGTTTATCGCGCAGGTGGAAATACAGCAGGGGGACGTGCGCGGGACGGAAACGGTGCACGTAAAGAATACCGGAAGGTGCAGGGAACTGCTGGTCCCCGGGGCCAGGGTCTATCTGGCGAAGGGAGAAAACCCTGCGAGGAAGACGGCCTGGGATCTGGTGGCCGTGGAGAAGGGGGATCTGCTCATCAACATGGATTCCGCCGCGCCCAACCGGGCAGTTCTGGAGTTCCTCCGGTCGGGCCGCTACTGGAAAGGGCTCACGAAGATCCGTCCGGAAACCGTCTATGGCAGTTCCCGTTTCGATTTTTACGCGGAGGCGGGGGACAGAAAGATCCTGATCGAGGTGAAGGGGGTCACGCTGGAGCGCCAGAGGACGGCGCTGTTTCCCGACGCCCCCTCCGAACGCGCGGTCAGGCATGTTCGGGAGCTGGCGCAGGCGGCGAAGGAAGGGTACGAGTGCTATGTGCTGTTCGTGATCCAGATGAAGGGAGTCCGCCGTTTCGTGCCGAACTGGGAGATGCACCCGGCGTTCGGGGAAGAACTCCTGCGGGCCAGGGAGGCCGGCGTGAAGGCCGTCGCCTGGGACTGCCGTGTGGAGCCGGGGTGCATGGAGCTGGAAGATCCCGTGCCGGTCTGCCTGGAGCCGGGCAGGCTGCTGCTTTTGGACGCATCCGGCTCCGGCGTTGCCGAACCGCTGCTGTCATGGTATGATGAGTGCAGGAGGAAGCTTCCCTGGCGGGAAGACGTTACCCCTTACCGCGTCTGGGTTTCGGAAGTGATGCTCCAGCAGACCCGGGTGGAGGCGGTGAAACCGTATTTCAACCGGTTTATGGAGAGGCTTCCGGATATCGCGTCCCTGGCGGAGGCGGATGAGGATACGCTGCTGAAGCTGTGGGAAGGGCTGGGATATTACAGCCGGGTGAGGAATCTTCACAGGGCCGCGGTTCAGATTATGGAAGAGTACGGCGGGCGGATGCCGGGGGACTATGAGTCTTTGCAGAAGCTCGCCGGCATCGGCAGCTATACCGCAGGGGCCATCGCTTCCATCGCCTTCGGCCAGCCGGCACCGGCGGTGGACGGCAACGTGCTGCGGATCATCGCCCGCCTGACGGAGGACGAAGGGGATATCGCGGACCCTTCCGTAAAGCGCCGGATCGGTCAGGAGCTGCTTTCGATCATGCCGGCGGACAGGCCCGGGGACTTCAATCAGGCGCTGATGGAGCTGGGCGCCACCGTCTGCCTGCCGAACGGGGCTCCGCTCTGCGAAAAATGTCCCTGGCGGTCGGCCTGCCTGGCAAAGCGCGACGGCAGGCAGGCGGACTATCCGAAAAAGAGCGCCAAAAAGGCGCGGAAGGCGGAGAAGAAGACGGTGCTCCTGATCCGGGACGAGAACCGCGTGGCGATCCGGAAGCGGCCGGACCGGGGACTGCTGGCCGGCCTGTATGAATTTCCCTGCCTGGACGGACATCTGGCGCAGGAAGAGGTGGTGGCCTGGCTGAAAAGCCAGGGCGTGCGCGCGATACGCCTGGAGAAGCAGGCGGATTCCCGGCATATTTTTACCCACAGGGAATGGGAAATGACGGGGTATCTGGCGCTGGTGGACGGGCTGGAGCCTTTGGGGAAGGAAAACGGCCTTCTTTTCGCGCAGCCGGAGGAGATCGGGGAGAAATATCCGATCCCGTCCGCTTTCGCGGCTTATACGGCCTGTCTGAGCATCCGGACGGGCAGAGATAGAATGGAACAGGGAAAAATGGGAGGAAAAAGGAAATGAAACTGCTTTCGATTGCAATTCCGTGCTATAACTCACAGAATTACATGGAAAAGTGCATTGAATCGCTGCTCATCGGAGGGGAGGATGTGGAGATCCTCATCGTGGACGACGGTTCTTCGGACAGGACTGCGGAGATCGCGGACGACTACGAGTCCAGATATCCCACCATCGTCCGGGCGATCCACAAGGAGAACGGCGGCCACGGTTCCGCGGTGAACACGGGAATCGAGAACGCCAGCGGCCTGTTTTTCAAGGTGGTGGACAGCGACGACTGGGTGAAGGACGACGCCTATCTGGAAATTCTGGACAAGCTCCGGGAGCTGGCCGGAGGCGGGCAGACGCTGGATCTGATGATCAGCAATTTCGTGTATGAAAAGGAAGGGGAGAAGAGGAAGAAGGTTATGCGCTACCGCCATCCCCTCCCCCAGGGCAGGATCTTCACCTGGGATGAAGTGGGCCATTTCATGAAGGGGCAGTATATCCTGATGCACTCGGTGATCTACCGGACGAAGCTCCTTCGGGAATGCGGGCTGCACCTTCCGGAGCACACGTTCTACGTGGATAACATTTACGTGTTCGAGCCCCTTCCCTACGTCCGCAACATGTATTATATGGACGTGAACTTCTACCGCTATTATATCGGCCGTTCCGACCAGTCCGTCAACGAAAAGGTGATGATCGGCAGGATCGACCAGCAGATCAGGGTCAATCAGATCATGGTGGATTATTATGTGGAAAAGAAGGGGGTTCTGATGGCCAACAGGAGGATGAACCGCTATATGCTCAGCTATCTGGACATTATCACCACCATCTCATCCATCCTTTTGATCCGGGCCGATACGCAGGAAGCGCTGGACAAAAAGAAGGCGCTGCTGGAGTATATCAAACAGAAGGACAGATCCCTTTACCGGAAACTGCGGTACGGTCTTCTGGGCAACTGCATGAACCTCCCGGGAAAGACGGGACGCTGGATTTCCGTAGAAGGATATAAAATCTGTCAGAAGTTTTTCGGATTCAACTGATTTTCGGCGCCGGCGCAGCCTGACGCGAAAATATTGCAGCCCCGTCTTATGGCGGGGCTGTTCCTTTGGAATGACGGGCATTTCCTCCCGGAAACCGTAGCAGGATAATCGCATTGGGCCAATGTGTCCTTTGCCACGCAGGACACGGTGAAAGCCTTCCGCGTTTTGATATTGCCGGTGGTCTTCCTCACCTTGTAAAGATTCAGCTCCACCACTTCTCAGGCTGCGGTCACGCCCCATGTGGAGTGCGTAGTATTTGAATAATAGTTTGATAGATTTTCGATTATCTCTTTAGAAGTTCTTATGTGCCGGTATAGCCCATCACTTCGGGATTTTCCAGCATTTTCGATAAGGTAAACTAAAACTATGCCAGCGAAAGAGAGGTACATACTCATGGGAGAATTGCAGAACAATGACGCTATCCAGTTGTTTGAAGATAAGAAAATCCGTACTGCGTGGGATGAAGAACAGGAAGAATGGTATTTTTCCATCGTGGATGTGATTGCGGTTTTAACTGGCACTGAAAATCCGCGCCGGTATTGGAGTGACTTAAAGCGGAAACTGAAAAAGGAGGGTGCCGTTGAGTTGTACGAGAAAATCGTACAACTGAAGATGCTGTCCTCCGATGGAAAAAAATATAAAACCGACGTTGCCAATACGGAACAGCTTTTGCGTATCATCCAGTCTATTCCCTCACCAAAAGCCGAACCGTTCAAGGCATGGCTGGCAATGGTGGGCCGGGAACGGATTGAGGAAACCATTGACCCGGAACAGACCATTGACCGGGCGCTGGAAACCTATTTGAAAAAAGGATATTCCGAGGAATGGGTGCACCAGCGTCTTTTGGCAATCCGTATCCGCAACGAGCTTACAGACGAGTGGAAACGGCGCGGCGTGGAGAAAGGCAAGGAATACGCTATCTTAACAGACGAGATTTCCCGCGCCTGGTCTGGTATGACGACACGACAATATAAAAAACTGAAAGGCTTGAAAAAAGAAAACCTCCGTGATAATATGAGCGATCTGGAACTCGTTTTGACAATGCTTGCAGAGGCAACCACAACGGAGATTTCTAAAACTGTAAAGCCTGCTACTTTTTCTGAAAATCAGAAAGTGGCACAAAAAGGCGGCTCGATTGCCGGAAACACCCGGAAAGAGATTGAAGAAACCACCGGCAAGCCGGTGATTACCGCTCAAAACGCCAATGACTTCCGCCAGCTCGTAACGGATATTGTGGAGGACGCGGCTGCCATTCCAGAGCATATGGGAGAAATGCCTGTGGATGAAAATAAGGATGAATAAAACGAGTATATTCTACGCATTTAGGCAGGTAAAATCCCCATAAGAAAGCGCCGGGCGCAGGGCCAGCAGGCCGCCGCGTCCGGCGTTTTCTTATGGGATGTCCTTTAGAATGGCCCGGATAAGTTTATTTTGCAGGTGATGTTTCATGTACTCGTCTACTCGCACATGGGGCGAACCGTCCTTATCGTAAAGTGTCCGGGCGCACAGCTTTCAGATTATTTATGAACTGTGTATCAAAGACCCCATTCGTTTCGGAGAACTGAAAAAAGCGATTGTCGGAATTACAGACGCCATATTTATAACTTCTCAGCGGGCCGACGCGGGACGAAACCGTGAGGCGGGATTTTGCATATGGTAAAAGAAAAGGGAATCAAAGGGCAGGATGATTACAATAAGCCTTTGTATGATCGTAAAGAACGAGGAGGACACCCTGGAGAGGTGCCTTTCCTGCGTGGAAGGGATCGCGGACGAGATCGTCATCGTGGATACCGGCTCTTCGGACCGGACGAAGGAAATCGCCTCCAGGTTCACCGACCGGATTTACGATTACGAGTGGAAGGACGATTTCGGCGCGGCCAGAAACGAATCCTTTTCCAAAGCCACGAAGGAATACTGCATGTGGCTGGACGCGGACGACGTCATTCCGGAGGAAGAGCAGAAGAAGCTGCGGTGTCTCAAGGCGGGAATGACGCAGCAGGTGGACGTGGTGATGGTGCGCTATGCCACGGCGTTCGACGAGGAGGGAAAACCGGTCTTTTTTTATTACAGGGAAAGGATCCTCAAAAACGACGGGAAATTCTTCTGGCAGGGGCGCGTGCACGAGGCCATCGCGCCGGCCGGAACTGTTTTTTACGCGGACGCCTGCATCTATCATAAGAAGAACCGTCCGTCAGATGCGGACAGGAACCTGCGCATCTACGAAAAGATGCTTATGGCCCAGGAAGCGTTCGGGCCCAGGGAGCAGTTTTATTACGGGAGGGAGCTGTATTATCACGGAAAATGGAAGGAGGCAATAAGGGCGTTCGAGACGTTTTTGCAGGAAGAGGACAGCTTTCTGGAAAACCGGATCGACGCCTGCAGGCTTCTGGCGGCCTGCAGGCGGAAGCTGGGGGATGTGAAGGGAGCCTACGGGGCCCTGTTCGAGAGCTTCTGCTACGACGCGCCCCGGGCCGAGACCTGCTGCGACCTGGGAGCCATGTTTCTCAACGCGAACCTCCTGGGACAGTCCATTTACTGGTATGAAAGGGCGCTGGACGCGGGAAAAAAGGAACGCTCCGGCGGCTTTATCGAGGAGGACTGCTACGGATATCTGCCCAGCATCGGCCTGTGCATGTGTTACGACAGGCTCGGCAACCATCAGAAAGCGTTTCGCTACAACGAAAAGGCCGCCACGTACAAACCCAAAGACCGCTACGTGGCCCTGAACCGGAAGTATTTCCGGGAGAAGTGGAAGCTGTAACCGCGGGAGGAGGAAGCGGGCAAAAGACAGGGGGTTCTCCGCCTTTTATGAGGATGGGAGAACGCCTGTCTTTCGCAAATTTAGCATTGCCGTGGCATGGGAAGTGTGCTAGAATAAGCTCGGGTTTTTGGGAGCGTGGGTAAAATATGCGCTCCGGAGAAGGTAGAAAGCAGTAGAATCAGGAAAGGATGAACGGGTGAATTTATGAAGAGACAAGACATTCACAAAGTGCTGATTATCGGTTCCGGTCCGATCATCATCGGGCAGGCGTGCGAGTTCGACTATTCCGGCACACAGGCGTGCAAAGCGCTGAAAAATCTGGGATACGAGATCGTGCTGGTGAATTCCAATCCGGCCACGATCATGACGGATCCGGATACGGCGGATATCACGTATATCGAGCCTCTGAACGTGCAGCGTCTGGAACAGATCATCGAGAAGGAACGTCCGGATGCGCTGCTTCCGAACCTCGGCGGCCAGTCGGGGCTGAATCTGTGCTCCGAGCTCCAGGAGGCAGGCGTTCTGGACAAGTACAACGTGAAGGTTATCGGCGTTCAGGTGGATGCCATCGAGCGCGGCGAGGACCGGATCGAGTTTAAAAATACGATGAATTCCCTGGGCGTGGAGATGGCCCGCAGCGATGTGGCCTACTCCGTGGAAGAAGCCCTCTCCATCGCGGACGGGCTGGGCTATCCGGTGGTGCTCCGCCCTGCATATACCATGGGCGGCGCGGGCGGCGGCCTCGTCTATAACCGCGAAGAGCTCAAGACCGTCTGCGCCAGAGGGCTGCAGGCCAGCCTCGTGGGACAGGTGCTGGTGGAAGAGTCCATTCTGGGCTGGGAAGAGCTGGAGCTGGAAGTGGTGCGCGACGCGAAGGGAAATATGATCACGGTATGCTTCATCGAGAACATCGATCCCGTCGGCGTGCACACCGGCGATTCCTTCTGCTCCGCTCCCATGCTGACGATTTCCGAAGAGGTGCAGAAGAAGCTGCAGGAGCAGGCGTACCGGATCGTGGACGCCATCCAGGTCATCGGCGGAACCAATGTGCAGTTCGCCCATGACCCGGTATCCGGCAGGATCGTCGTCATCGAGATCAATCCCAGAACTTCCCGTTCTTCCGCACTGGCCAGCAAGGCCACCGGTTTCCCCATCGCTCTGGTATCCGCCATGCTGGCCAGCGGCCTGACCCTGGACGAGATCCCCTGCGGGAAATACGGGACGCTGGATAAGTACGTTCCGGACGGCGACTATGTGGTGATCAAGTTCGCCAGATGGGCCTTCGAGAAGTTCAAGGGAGTGGAGGACAAACTGGGCACTCAGATGCGCGCCGTGGGCGAGGTGATGAGCATCGGCAAAACCTATAAGGAAGCGTTCCAGAAGGCCATCCGTTCCCTGGAGAAGAGCCGTTACGGCCTGGGCCATGTGAAGGATTTTGCCGAAAAGAGCAAAAAGGAGCTGCTTATCATGCTCGCGACTCCTTCCAGCGAGCGGCATTTCATCATGTATGAAGCGCTGCGCAAGGGAGCTTCCGTGGAGGAGATTTACAACCTGACGAAGGTGAAAACCTGGTTCATTCAGCAGATGAAGGAGCTGGTGGAGGAGGAAGAAGCCCTGATCTCCAAATACCAGGGAAGAGTTCCGGAAGAAGCGGATTTAAGACAGGCGAAGCTTGACGGTTTTTCCGATAAATATCTGAGCGAGATCCTGAAGGTGACGGAGGAAGAGATCCGCACTGCCAGAGAAGGATACGGCATCGTGGAGGGCTGGGAAGGCGTTCACGTCAGCAGCACGAAGGATTCCGCCTACTACTATTCCAGCTACCATATTAAGGACGAGAGCCCGGTGGACGACAGCCGCCAGAAGGTGATGATCCTGGGCGGCGGCCCCAACCGGATCGGACAGGGCATCGAATTCGACTACTGCTGCGTACATGCGGCGAAAGCGCTGCGCAAGCTGGGATTTTCCACCATCATCGTCAACTGCAACCCCGAGACGGTTTCCACGGACTACGATACGTCCGACAAGCTGTACTTCGAGCCGCTGACGCTGGAGGATGTGCTGGCGATTTACCGGAAGGAGAAGCCGGTGGGCGTCATCGCGCAGTTCGGCGGGCAGACGCCTCTGAACCTGGCGGCCGACCTGAAGAAATACGGGGTCAACATCCTGGGAACGACGCCGGAGACCATCGATCTGGCGGAGGACAGGGACCAGTTCCGCGCCATGATGGAGAAGCTGGAAATTCCCATGCCGGAAGCGGGCATGGCCGTGGACGCGCAGGAAGCGCTGGAAGTCGCCCACAGGATCGGCTATCCCGTGATGGTGCGCCCGTCCTACGTGCTGGGCGGCCGCGGCATGGAAGTGGTCTACGACGACGAAGCGCTGACTTTCTATATGCAGCAGGCGGTGGGCGTCACCCCGGATCGTCCGATTCTGATCGACCGTTTCCTGCACCATGCGACGGAGTGCGAAGCGGACGCCATCAGCGACGGAGAGCACGTTTTCGTTCCTTCCGTGATGGAACACATCGAGCTGGCGGGAATCCATTCCGGCGACTCGGCCTGCATCATCCCTCCCAGAGGGCTGACGGAGGCGCAGATCTCCACGATCAAGGACTACACCAGGAAGATCGCGGCGGAGATGCACGTGGTGGGTCTGATGAACATGCAGTACGCCATCGAGGACGGAAAGGTGTTCGTGATCGAAGCCAACCCCCGCGCTTCCAGAACCGTGCCGCTGGTTTCCAAGGTATGCGGCATCAACATGGTTCAGATCGCTACGGATATCATCACCATGCCCTTTACCGGCAGAAAGAGCCCGGTGCCGGAGCTGAAGGAAAAGAAGTTCTCCCATTACGGCGTAAAGGAGGCCGTGTTCCCGTTCAACATGTTCCCGGAAGTAGATCCCGTGCTGGGGCCCGAAATGCGTTCCACCGGGGAAGTGCTGGGGCTGTCCGCGGACTTCGGCGACGCGTTTTATAAGGCGCAGGAAGGCGCCAAGAGCCAGATTCCCACGAAGGGCTGCGTGCTGATCAGCGTCAACGACAGGGATAAGGCGGAAGTGGTGGAAGTGGCGAAGGGCTTCTACGACTGCGGTTTCGAGATCATGGCCACGGGAAGGACCTGCGACCGCATTGAGGCTGCCGGAATCCCTGCCCTGAAGGTGTGTAAGATCAACGAAGGGCGTCCGAACATTCTGGACAAGATCACCAACGGCAAGATCCAGCTCATCGTCAACACCCCTCTGGGCAAGAAGGGCGCTACGGACGACAGCTACATCCGCAAGGCGGCGATCAAAAACAAGATTCCCTATATCACTACCATGGCCGCAGCGAAGGCGACGGTGGAAGCCATCCGTTCCACGCAGCGCGACGGCAAGCTCCCCGTGAAATCCCTGCAGGAGTTCCATGCGGAAATCGTGGATCTGTAAAACGAATGAATGATAAATAAAAGAAAAACCGGCGCAGCCGCGATGGATTCGATCCATCCTGGCTGCGCCGGTTTTGAATGAGCCCGATTGAGGAGTTTCTGAAAGGAAAAATCCAGAATTCGTTCTTTGCGTTCTTTCAATATGGTCTTTTTTCACATTTCATCATTCCGTTTCATTCTCAGATATTTTTCGCGCAGATACCAGGCCTGTTCAGAAGAAATTTCCTGCTCCGTTTCCGCAGCGTTAATGTCTGCATTCAGTTCGCACCAGGCGATATCCCAGTGATAGTCCTTTTGGCCGCTGTCCTCGATGAACCAGGAGTCACACATCCGTTTGATGGATGTCTGAAGGTAAGGAGGCAGTCCGCGTTCCAGATATTCGCGATTCAGAGGCAGTCCGGTTTCGGGATCATAAGCACAATTTTGCATGTCAAACGCCATAATGGCCTCCCTGTACAGTTCGATGCTCTGCGGAAAGACGCACCGCACGAGCGAATTTCTGATTGTCGGAGAATTCCGCTTTCCTGTATTATACCGATATGCTATTTTTACGTCAAGATGGCCATCCTTTTTGAAATCGGAGAAAATCATCCCTCCGCCCAGATCGACGGCCCCTTTCCGGAGCCCTGTTCGAAGTGGTATTTGACGATTCCGAGGTCGATCTTCGAGCAGAAGCCGCCCAGGGACTGAGCCCTGACGCGCGCGTCCCCGGGCGTGAGGCGGAATTTCTGCTGGTTCATGGCGGTGGGGGCCAGCATGGCCGCCGCTACGCCCGCCCGGAACCATTCAGGGGCCTGTCCGGAATCGGGAGCCAGATCTTCGGCCCTTTTGGACTTGTGGGGGACGCCCTGTACGGCTCCGTAGCCCAGGGAGATCACGATGACGAGCTTCTCCCCGCCGGCTATCGAGAGCCGCTTTTTGGCGGCCCCTTTGGAAAAGGTCATGGCCACCCAGCAGGTATTCAGCCCCAGGGCCTGAGCCAGCAGGACGAGCCGTTCCCCGTAATAGCCGCACAGCTCATCCAGCTTTCCGGATCTGGGCCCCACCAGCGCGATGTAGTTTCTGACGCCGGAGAATTTTCCGTAATGCGCCATCATGCTGCCGAACGCTTTGGGCTCGTCCGTGACCAGCTGGATGTGCAGGCCGCTCTCTTCGTTGCAGGCCGCGATCTCTTCCTTCAGCCGGCCGGCGATTTCATCCGGTATTTTTTGCCCGGTATATTGGCGCACCGAGTGCCGCACCTCCATGGCTTCCATGATCGTCATGCTCATCTTCCTTCCTCCGTCTCCGTTTTTGAACAGTATACCACGGACCGGGGCCCGTGAAAAGCCGGCGGCTCCCGCGAAAGCTGCCCGGAATCGACGGAAAAATTTAAGAAAAGATTCCGAATTGCCTGTCCTTCCTTTTCATTTTTGTGGCATATACTGTAAAAGTCAAATGCCCGGGGCAGGCAGCCCGCGGGAATCACATTCATCAGGAGGGACGCTGTATGAGTCTGGATGTTCTGGTACAGTATTTTACGCAATATGGGGCGATCGCCATTTTTGTCATCGTTCTTCTGGAATACATGAATATGCCCGGTTTTCCGGCCGGGGTGATCATGCCCCTGGCGGGCGTGTGGGCGGCCCGGGGAAAGATCGGATTTCTGGCCGCGCTTCTGATCACCATCGCGGCGGGGCTGACGGGAAGCTGGATCCTCTACCTTCTGGGCTATAAGGGCGGGGAGTTTTTCCTGGGAAAATATCTGAAAAAGTTCCCCGGGCACAGGGCGGCCATCGACAGGAACTTTGACCTGCTCCGGAGGAGGGGATGCGTCGGGATTTTCATCGCGAAGCTGATCCCCATGGTGCGCACGCTGATTTCCATTCCGGCGGGCGTGATGAAAATGGATTTCTGGAAATATACGCTGAGCTCCGTGCTGGGAGTGGCGGTCTGGAATTTCTTTTTTGTGGGGGCGGGATATCTGCTGGGGGATGCGGTGTTTCAATACTTCGGATAAAGGGGGGCGCGCCATGCGGATCGCGATGATGACCAACAATTACAAACCGTTCGTGGGCGGCGTTCCGGTTTCCGTGGAACGGCTGGCCTGCGCGCTGAGGGATCTGGGACAGGAAGTGACGGTTTTCGCTCCCTCCTATGCAGGGATGGAGGAAGAAGAGGGAGTCGTCCGCTACCGGACGCTGGTTTCCGGAGTGTGCGGCGGGATCGTAATCCCGGACAGGCTGGATCCCGTGATCGAAGAGGAGTTTTGCGCGGGAACATTCGACGTCATCCATGTGCACCATCCCATGCTGATCGGACGGACAGCCCTGCAGCTTTCCGGGAAATACCGGGTACCGCTTGTTTTTACCTGGCATACCCGTTATGAGCAGTATCTGCACTATCTGGGGCTGTCCGCCCTGCGGCCGGCGGTGCCGGGATACATGCGGGCGTTCGCCAATCAGTGCGACGGGGTGATCGCCCCTGCGCCGGGAATGGAAACCTATTTGAAGGAAACCGGGGTGCGCGCTCCAATCCGGGTTCTGCCGACGGGGCTGTCGAAGGACAGTTACCGGCCGGACCTTCGGGAAGCGGCCCGGATCCGGGAGCGCTTTGCGCGCGGAAAACGGTATCTTTTCGTCACGGTGGCCCGGCTGGCGAAGGAAAAGAACCTGGGGTTTTTGCTGGAGAGCCTGGCTATCCGCAAACGGGGCGGACAGGACGATTTTGCCTGGATGCTGGTGGGAGAAGGGCCGGAAAGAGAGGCGCTTCTGGAAAAAGCGAAGGGATTGGAACTGGGTGAAAACGTGCGTTTTGCAGGCGGGGTCGATAACGCGGAAATCAAAAATTACTGCGCGGCTTCCGACCTTTTTCTCTTTTCTTCCGTGACGGAAACGCAGGGAATCGTCTCCCTGGAAGCCATGGCGGCCGGCCTGCCGGTGCTGGCGGTTTCGGCTGCGGGGACGGAGGATATCGTGCAAAACAGAAAGAACGGATATCTCACCGGCCTTTCGGCGACGGAATTTGCAGACCGTCTGGAACGCATGTTGACGGAGGGAGAAATGGAGAGGCTTTCCGCGGGCGCCAGGGCCACGGCGCTGGCGTACCGGGAGGACAAAATCGCCGCAAAGGCCCTCTCCTGTTACAGGGCGGCAGCGGCATTTCGCTGGGAAAAGGAAGTTTTGAAATCGGCGTATTCATAAAAGAATGGACAGAGGGATGAGAGTGTGTTATCCTAAAAAAAGAAGTGTGAAACATTTCGCCAAAAAAGACGGAAAAGGAGGATATCACCCATGGCAAGAAGAAAGAAAAATATGACTTATGAAGAAGAACTCGTATTTTTGGAAAGCGAAATTGCCAACACGGAAGAGACGTTGAAACAGCTCAAATCCCGCAAAAAGGAGCTGGAAAAGGTAAAGGAACAGGAAGAGCTCAAGGCGTTATATGACGCCATCAAAGGATCGGGAAAGACGGTGGAGGAAGTGATCGCCACCCTCTGATCGACGGTTGCTCTTTTGAAAGAAGAAAGGCTGAATGCCGGAATAGAAAGGACCGCTGCACGGATGAAAGCGAATGGGATTGCCCACGCGCCGCCGGTGCAGCGGTCTTTTTTTTGCGCCGTTTCCGCCCGCCATTCCGCCGGAAATGAAGCCGTTTATGCCCGTTTTGAACGTTGCGACAAAAAGCGGATAAATATGGACGGAATTCTTTCGTGAAACAGCATCTTCTGCGAAAGGATTTTCCCGGGTCGAAAACGGGCCGGCGCAGGCGTTTTGCGGACAATCTGACCACGATTTTGACGGCTTATTTTTTCTTTATTCCGCTATTTCGCAGATGAGGTTCATCATTTCCTTTTTCACATACATGTTGCTGTGCACGTAAATATTCATGGTAACCTGCGCGCTGCTGTGGCCCAGAATTTCGCTGAGGCTTTTGATATCGCATCCCCGATGGATGCAGTCGCTGGCGAAGCTGTGGCGCAGGAGATGGAAGTGAAACGGCTGCAGGCCGCATTTCTTCAAAATGGCCGCGAACCTGTATTGTACGGTTCGGACTTCCGCCCACTCCGTATGCTTGCCGGAAACCATATACTCCTGCGGCCCTCTGGCATGGATTCTCAAAATCTTAAGAAGGCCGTCCGCCAGGGGAATGATTCTGAAAGAATTCGCCGTTTTCGGAAGCTGAACGGATATTTTTGTTTTTCCCGATCCTGCGCCCGCTTCCGCTCCATCCTCTTCATAAATCCGCACCCTCTGCAAATTTCTCCTCACCGTCAAAATCCCCCGTTCCAGATCGATATCTCCCCATTTCAATGCGCATAGTTCCCCGATCCGAATCCCGGTATACCTCACCAGCAGAATCCCGAGGCAGGTGCTCTCCTCCAGGTGTTCCAGAAGGTATTCCTCCAGTCTGTTTAAATCGTCGTTTCCCGGAAGAAGCATTTCCTTATGAACGATGTGAAATTCCGGAAGCTGCGGACATATCTGAATTCCCTCAGCCATGAGAATCCGGCGCACGAGGGAACAAATATATTTTTTGTATCGATCCGACAGCGTTTTTCCCGGACTTTTTGACAGTCCATCCGAAAAGCCACTCAGTTTTTCGGGCGTGATCTCATCCGCCCTGTAGTTTCCCAGCTCCGGGATCACATATCGTCCGGCGATCCGCCGATATACGTCATAAGTGGTCGGCTTCCAGTATCTCCTTCCGCTTTCCAGCCACCTTTCCGCACATTCGCAGAGCAGAGGAGAACTTTTCTCTTCTTTCGCTTTCGCTTTCAAATCGTCCATTTTTCTCCGCACGTCCCGAAGTGTTTTTGCATATACCGAAAGATAGCGTGGCCTGTTCCGGTCGTCTTTTCCCAAAAGAATTCTGCCTTCATATCTTCCGTCTTTCCGCTTGTAAATGTTGCTTCCGGCTCTTGCCATTTCTTTCCCTCCCTGACCATATTTTTGACGGTTTATTCCCGCGGACAGCCCGTTGCGGGGTATTCGACTTTTTTCGGAAACAGCGTTTCCTGCCCCTACTATGCAATTTTTACATAAATTTTATACGCATCACAGTGAACATTTCTTTTTATGCCACTTGAAAAATGAATTTTTTATGGATATAATAAAGGGCGATGTTGATATTTCGATTTCTTTTTTCGTGGAAGATGCTGTTTCACGAAAAGTATAGCTACATATTATGACGATTCTGAGAACAGATTTTTAAGAGATGAGAGAAAACGCCTTTATCGATATTCATTCGCATATTATGCCAGGGATCGACGACGGGGCGAAAAGCCTTGCGGAGAGCCTGGGGATGCTCAGGCAGGCACAGGAAGAAGGGATCGGCGCGGTCGTTCTGACGCCGCACCAAAAGCCCGGGCACAGGTGCGTAACGGCAGCGGAGATAAAGAAAAGGACGGACGATCTGAGAAAAGAAGCGAACCGGGAAGGCATCGGGGTGGAACTTTACCCCGGGGGCGAGCTGTACTACTGCCACGGTCTGGAGAAGCGGCTGAGAGCGGGAAAGGCGCCGACGCTGGCGGAATCCGGATACGTTCTGGTGGAATTCATGCCCGGGGAAGAGTTTCGCTATATCCGAAATGCGGCGGACGCGCTTCTTTGCGCGGGCTACAGGCCCGTGATCGCCCACGTGGAGAGATACGGCCGTCTGATGCAGGAGGGGGATCCGGAACGGGCTGAGGAGCTGGTGGAAATGGGATGCCTTTTTCAGGTCAACAGCGCGAGCCTGATGGGCGGGGACGGATGGGCGTTGAGGAAACGGTCCCGGCTGCTCGTGAAAAACCGGCTCGCCCATTTTGTGGCGACGGATGCGCACCGGGAACAGGGCGGACGGACGGTGCAGCTTCGGAAATGCGCGGCTTTTTTAGGAAGGAAGTACGGGACGGAGTATGCGGCGAAGCTGCTTTTTGAAAACGCGAAGGCACTATTGGATAACAGGGAAATATGAAGGCGCAAGAACGCTTTGAAATCGGAGGGAAAGATGGACAATCAGCTGAATCGGGAAAGTGAAGAGATGGAAATCGATCTGAGCGAGCTGTTTATGACTTTGCTCGCAAAGGTCCCGCTGATGGCTGCAGCAGGAATTTTCGCCGCTCTGGTCGTCTTTTTGACGGCGAAGTTCGCGCTGGAGCCCTCCTGGCAGTCCACCACGCGGATTTACGTTCTGGCGAAACAGGATAATACGATGGTGACGTACAACGATCTGCAGACGGGAACGCAGCTGACAAAAGATTACGCGGAGCTGATCTGCAGCCGTTTTGTGCTGGAAGAGGTGATCGAACAGCTGGGGCTGGGCCTGAGCTATGACCAGCTGAAAGACAGCGTGAGCGTTTCCTCCCCCAGCGATACGCGGATCATCGCCATTTCGGTGACGGACAGCGATCCGGTCCGGGCCATGAGAGTGGCGAACGCCGTGCGCGAGGCGGCTGCGGCGCACATTCAGAACGTGATGGACATCGAAGCGGTGAACGTGGTGGAAACGGCGGACCTGCCCGCGGTCAAATCGGGCCCGGCGGTGGGGAAAATGACGATGCTGGGCGGCGCGCTGGGCGCGTTTGCGGTGGCCGCCGTCGCCGTCGCAGCCTGCCTGTTCAACGACAGGATCCGGACCAGCGAAGACGTGGAACGATATCTGAATCTGTCCACCCTGGCCGTGATCCCGCTCAACGAAGGGGAACGGAAAAAGAAGAAAAAAACGGGACGCAGATGAGGGAATGGAGGAAACGATGCCGAAAGTGATGATCCGCGAACTGGAAAAACTGGATTTCAGGACAAAGGAAGCATACAAAACGCTGAGGACCAATCTGAGCTTTATCGGGAAGGATTTCAGGGTCATTTCCCTGACCAGCTGCACGCCCAACGAGGGCAAGAGCAGCGTTTCTTTTCAGCTGGCCCTTTCTCTGGTGGAGGACGGGAAACGGACGATCCTCGTGGATGCGGACCTTCGAAAATCCGTTTTGCGAAGGCGTTATCGGGCGGGGCATGAAAAATACGGGCTGTCCCACTACCTGAGCGGGCAGGCGGAGATGGAGGAAGCGGTCTGCGAGACCAACGTGCCCAACTTCGATATCATTTTTGCGGGCCCGGTGCCGCCGAATCCCAGCGAACTTCTGGGAAACGAGAGGTTTCGCGGGCTTTTGCGGGAACTCCGGAAAGACTACGATTACGTCATCGTGGACACCCCGCCGCTGGGCAGCGTCATCGACGGGGCCATCGTCGCCCGGGAGAGCGACGGCACGGTGCTGGTGATCGAGAGCGACGGAATCAGCTATAAGGCGGCGCAGAATATCGTTTCTCAGCTGGAGAAGGCGGGCTGCCACCTGCTGGGGTGCGTATTGAATAAAGTAGATTTAAAACGGGCCGGCCGTTACGGAAAATACTATGAGAAATATTATTCCAGTTACTACGGAAACGGATCGGGAGACGGAGAAACAAAGCAGGAAAACGCAGAGGCGGAGGATGAAAAGCGATGAGAGATAAGTGGATTACAATCGGATTTCTTCTGGCGGATGTGATCCTTCTGGGAGTCGGCGCTCTTTTGTATCAGGGGCAGGACAGGACGGCCCCGGCCATCGAATTTCCCGAAGAGGAACCCGTCTATACCCCCGGCATGTCCGAAGCGGAGCTGCTCGCCGGGGTGACGGCGTCGGACCGGGAGGACGGGGACGTGACGGACTCCCTCCTGATCGAAAAAATATCGGATACGGCGGACGGAAACGTGATGATCGTCTATGCGGCGCTGGATTCTTCCAACAACGTGACGAAACGGGCGAGGATCTGTAAGGTGGGAAAAACGGGCGAGGAAAGCGAAAAACATACGGAGTGAGGAAGAGCTGTGAGGAACGCAGGAAACGACAGGGAGCAGCAGGCCAAGAGCGCGGCCACATGGATCATAACGCTGGCTGAAACGGCCATCTTTCTGCTGGTCTGGACGATTTATTACAATTCCAGAGTGTTTGAAACCCACAGGGCAGCCGGAGCGGCGGTATCGCTGCTGGTCTATCTGGGCATCTACTGTTCCGCGGCCACCCTGTACCGCGCCTGTAAAATTTCCGCCTATCCGGTGGGGGAGACGATTCTGTCCCAGCTGCTGGCTTTCGGACTGGCGGATCTGGTGCTTTACATCGAAGCCTGCCTGATCGCGAACCGGTATCTGTCGCTGCTTCCGGGACTGGCCGCCGCAGCTCTGCAGATTTTGGCGGTAACGGCCTGGGCGGTGGGGGCGAAAACCTGGTTCATCAAAAAGATACCGCCCAGAAGGACGCTGATCATCTACGGGAGCGACGACGTGGACGAGTTCTGCCGGAAGCTGAAGCACAAATACAGCCATCTGTTTTCGATTACGGAAACAATCAACTGCCGCCTTCCCGTGGAAGAGCAGCTCAAAAAAATCGATGAAAACGAGACGGTGATCCTCTACGAAACGGCTTACGGGATCCGCACCGGGCTGATGTCCTATCTGGTGAACGAGAAGAAAACCTTTTACATCACGCCCCGGATTTCCGATATCGTCATCCAGGGCTTCGACAGGAGACATCTCATCGATACCCCGCTGCTGAAATACCAGTACGCGAAGGATAACCGGAGAAACTGCGTTTCCAAACGGGTTCTGGATCTGGCGGTTTCTTTGACCGGGATTCTGATCCTTTCGCCCGTGGTTTTGATCACCATGCTGGCCATCAGGCTGGAGGACGGAGGGGACATTTTCTTTAAACAGAAGCGCTATACCAAGGACTGGAAAACCTTCGAAATTCTGAAATTCCGGAGCATGGTCATGGATGCGGAAAAGGACGGGAAAGCCCGCCCCTGCACCGCGGGCGACGACCGGATCACCAGGGTGGGGCGAATCATCCGGCGCTTCCGGATCGACGAAATCCCCCAGCTGTTCAACGTGGTGAAAGGGGACATGTCCATCGTCGGCCCCAGGCCGGAACGGGTGGAACACGTCCACGCCTATGTGAAGGAACTGCCGGAATTCGCCTACCGCCTCCGGGTCAAGGGCGGTCTCACCGGATACGCGCAGATCTACGGGAAGTACAACACCTCCGCCTACGATAAGCTCCGCCTGGACCTTTTGTACATCGAAAACCAGTCCATCTGGATGGATTTGAAAATGATCCTGCTGACCATAAAGGTGCTGTTCATCCCGGAGAGCACGGAGGGATTCTCGGAGGAGAGGAGCAGACAGATGGGGGAACCGAAAAAAGCGGAAGGATCGGCGGAAGGAACGGGGGAAGAACTGATATGACGCATGTTTTCATCGTGGGAAGTAAGGGGATACCGGCGAAGTATGGAGGATTCGAAACTTTTGTGGAAAATCTGACCCTTCGGAAAAAAAGTCCGGATCTTCATTATCACGTTTCCTGCATGGGACGGGAAGAAACACATTTTATTCATAACGGAGCGGATTGCTTCTCCGTCAGGCTGCCGTTAAAAGGGGCCCCCGGCAGAATCCTTCACGTCGCGGGAGCGCTGAAGCGGATAGAAAAGTGGAAGTCAGAGAATCCGGAAAAAAAGGCGATCGTGTATATTCTGGGGTGCAGAATCGGGCCTTTCATGATTCCTCACGCCAGGAAGCTCCACCGTCTTGGAATTTCCATCTTTGTCAATCCGGACGGTCTGGAGTGGAAACGGGATAAATGGAACAGACTCGCCAAAAAGTTTTTGAAGTACTGCGAATCGTGCCTGGTACGGAATGCGGATCTCGTAATATGCGATTCGATCCATATTGAAAAATATATCCAGGATACTTATCCCCGGACCAAAGGAAGAACGAAATATATCGCGTATGGCGCGGACATCGCTTCCTCGCCGCTGACGGATGATTCGGCGGAGTGGAAGGAATGGAGGGAACGTTTCTGCGTCAGGCAGGGAGAATATTACCTGATCGTGGGGCGGTTCGTGCCGGAAAACAATTATGAAACGATGATCACGGAATTCATGAAGTCCAAAACGAAAAAGGATCTCGTGATCGTTACGAATGTGGAAAAAAACGGGTTCTATCTGAAACTGAAAGATAAGACGGGATTCGATCGGGATAAACGCGTTAAATTTGTGGGGACGGTTTACGATCAGAACCTTTTGAAGAAAATCCGGGAATGCGCTTTCGCCTATCTGCACGGCCATGAAGTGGGAGGCACGAATCCCAGCCTGCTGGAAGCCATGGCGGGCACAAAGGTGAATCTGCTGCTGGATGTGGGGTTTAACAGGGAGGTTGGGGGGAACGGCGCATTGTACTGGAGAAAAAGTAAAAACGATCTGGCCTGTCTCATAGAGAAAATTGACGGATTATCAGCGGATGAAACCAGGAGGCTGGATAAATCCAGTACAACCCGCGTGAAGGAAAGCTATAACTGGGATAAGATTTGTGGAGAATATGAAAAAATTTTCGATACATAATAATACTTTTTTATCCGGAAGCATTATCTCTATGTTGGAGCAGGCGTTTTCCAGCGTTACGTCCTTTTTGACGGGAATCGTAATAGCCCATAATTGTACCATGGAGACAGCGGGATTATATGCGTTGGTGCTTTCGGTTTCAATGTTAGGCCTGGGGTTGCAACGAGTGATAATCGCAGTACCGTTCAATGTACATTATCCGAAATTTCAGCAAGAAGAAAAAAGAAGAAACTATCGTTCCGCAATAATGGGACTTGAATTTTACTCTTTACTTCTTGCAGGAATTATCGCATGGATAATTGGATATACGGTATATCCCCAGGTAGGCGGACTGCCCTGTGCCGTGTTTTTGGTGGGATATCTGCTGAAAGATTATGCCAGGCAATTCTTTTTGGGAATGATTAGGGTAACACAGTGCCTGCTTATGAGCCTGATGCAGTGTTTTGTGCAAATAGGCATATTATTTGTCTGGAGAGAACACTTGACATTAGAATTCATTCTTTTTGGAATTGGAATGAGTTGTATTATATGCACTATTATTTATCTTCTGCCATATTTAAATATCTCTTTTAATTTGAATAAATTGAGAGAAGCCTGGAATATCAATTGGTGGACAGCAAAATGGAGCATTGGAATCAGCATGTCGGATTCTTTAAAAAACCAGTTATCTGTCTGGCTACTCAAACTGTTCCAGTCCACGGAAGCTGTGGCGATTTATAATAATAACAATACTCTGGCGACGCTTCCACAGCCTGTTTTTATGGGATTGTCACAGTTTTTGCTTCCTAATTTTTCGAAAAGTATTCAGGAAGAAACGGGAAAGAAGATTGGAGTGAAAATTGTTCTTATCAGCTCTTTTGCTGTTTCAGCTAATTTGATTTGGAGTATTGTTCTTTTCCTGCTTGGAAAAACTTTAGTTTCGATTTTTTACGGGACGGATTATTATGCCGGTATCGCTCCGCTTTTGATGTGTTGTTTGCGGGGAATTTTTGTATCTTTAACGAGCATTGAAAATTCCGTATTGCAGGCATTTCAAAAGCCTCAAATTATTTTTAAGATTTTGTTGTTGAGCATAGCTTTTCTTTCCACAATTGGCGCATTTTGGATTTATAAAAGCGGCGTGATGGGAGTATGTACTGCGATGATGGTAGTTTATATGATTCCGGCTGTTTGCGGTGCGGCAAAAATCTATATGTTAGTAAGGGGTAAACAAAAATGAGTGAAAAAAAACGAATGGCTATAATAGCGTACTTAGACTATTTTTCATGGTCAAAAGGAGGAATGTTAAACTATGTGAAAAATATTCTTCCATACTTGGAAAAACACTATGAAATCGATTTGTGGGGATGCAGTGTAGACAATAAAAAATTAAATCCAGTAATCATTAACGGGAAAAATTATGAGGTAAATATATTTGGACAAGCAAAAACAACAAGAAAAATAGTGCCAAATTATTTGCGTGCCATAATAGGAATCTGGAAGAATTCCAACAAAATAGAAAATCAGAACTATGATATGCTATATTTTCACAGCGCGCCACTGTGTTTATTTTACTGTTTAAGGGTCGCAAAAAGGAAGTCAACTATTATTAACCATCAACATGGATTAACTTTATTGGAGTCTTCTGCTAATCCATTCAAATTGATCCAAATGGCAGCGTCGAAAGTGTCTGATATAAATTTGATTAACGCAGATTTAATATCCATAAAAGAATGGGAAAATCAATGTGCCATCCCGTTTGGGAAATGTATTCAGGCTTTAGGACAGGTAGATGAAACGGTTTTTTTCCCTGAAAATTGTTATCCGGATGAGAAAAAAGAAAAGTTTGTAACGTTAGGAAGAATTACGGAAGCTAAAAATCCAATACGGGTTCTGGAGTGTTTTAAGAAATATCATAATTCTTATAATAAGAACTCCATGTTAATATTTATTGGAGACGGGGATCAAAGAACTAAACTTGAAAAATTAGTAAAGAGAAATAAAATAGAAGATTACGTTGAAATAACGGGTTTTATTTCTGCGGAAAAAGTGGCAGAGAAATTGCAGAACGCAAAGGCAATGCTAATGTTTTCAAAAGGAGAAGGATGCTCTTTAGCTGTGGCGGAGGCAATGGCTTGTGGGGTGCCAGTCATAGGATTTGATGTTCCTGGAGTAAGAGGTCAGATTAAAAACGGCGAAACAGGAAGGTTATTACCATATGACTCCTCCGAGGAGGAAATTGCGGAAGCTATGGAGTATTGTGTCCGGAATGAAAGCGCTTTGAAAGAAAAATCCTTACAGGAAGCGGGAAAATACTATTCTTCTGTTGTGGCTGATGGAATCATTCGGGCAATAGATGGATATATAAGAGAAAGATAAGATATATGATTAACAAAATCAGCAGGGTAGATTATCCTCTGTTTTTCTTGTTTGGTACCGTAATAAACTTTTCATCAAGAACAGTCGCACAGGCTCAGGGGAATCTATTCAGTACAGATAATATTACCAGAATGGTTTGTCTGTCAGTGGCATTTTTTTTGATTTCTTTTTATATGATAAAAACACGAGAAATAGAAAGACTGCATATTTCAGCACCAATTTTTTGGCTGTTTTTATTCTGGATTGGGGGAGTTTTATCGTTTGTATTTTGTGAATGGATGTCATATGCGCTGGTAAAGTGGATAGAGTACTTTGTAATACTTCTCGGTGCATGTTATATTTCCTGTTTGGATCGAAAAATTCCGGGGTATGCATTAAGATCGTATGAAATGATGAAAATTTTTCTGGAAGTCTTAATAGCCAGCGTAATGATTGGAGTTTTAATTGATCCGGAAAGAGCGTTATATAGAGGTGAAAATGAATACTCTGCCTTGAGAGATGCTGTTTTACCATTTATTTTACGTGGATGGATTATACCCATAACATCGACGAGCGTTGGAATGATTTCGGCAATTTTGCTATTTGATCAAATTATAAAGATATTAGATGAAGGTGTCCATTTTAATGATGTCGTCAAATTGTGTATCTTTTCCGGTTGTGTTATAACGGCGCAATCGAGAACCGCAATAATCGGATTATCAATAGCGCTCGTCTTTTTAGTGATCTGCAGCAGAATGAGTAAAAAAACAAAAATATTTTTCATTGCATTTGGAATAACCATTTTGCTGACTTTTTCGCCGGAACTTTTTTCTTTTTTACTGCGTGGACAGGAAGGAGAAGTATTAGCTTCATTTTCTGGAAGAACAGTCTGGTGGAAATATGCGTGGAATTTTTTTAAACAATCAAATGATTACATTAAGTTATTTGGAAACGGATTTGCGGCGGGAGAGAAAATTATTGCGGCACGCAGCAATGCCGTGATGTATACTTTGGATTCAGAATATTTTGCAATCTTAATTTCAAATGGCTTATTTGGACTATTTTGTTATGGACTATTTTGGATAAAGACATTTCAAAAAATAAGAATTAGAATAAAACAGGATAGAAGAGAAAATAAGAAGTTTGGACTTGGAATAGAAGTGCTCGGCGTTTCCATTATCATTCTTTGCAGAACATTTACTGTAACATCGTTGGCTTTACATACCTACTATCTATTGATCATGGTATTTTTATTATGTGCGATAGATGGAAAAGCAAAATCTTTTCAAAGGAGAAATTTTAATGAATATTAGTAACATAAATTTAGGAAAACTCTTTGAAAAACTTTTTGATGAATATGAAAAACTTTTACCTGAATATGTTCTCATGAATAAGTATGATACTATTCCAAATGAGTTACCATCTGATTTGGATTTTTCCATTAGTCAGGAACACTTTGACTTATTGGATAACATAATCCCAGAAATTGCAAAAGCATGCAAACTGGCAGTGGTACAAAAGATATGGCATGGTTATAGAAAATGTGCATACATATTATCTCCATTAGATGTTACTGAACCATTTCGTCTGCAGTTGGATTTCTTTACTGATTTTAGTGTCAAGAATACGCCGTTGCTCATTCCTAACGATATAATTCTGAAATCAACCAGAAAATATGGGAGATACACGGTTCCTTCGTACGATCTTGAATATATATTTTTGTGCCTGAGGCGAATTTATAAAAATGATTTTGATAAAGAAAAGCTGATCCCAATCCGTAGCGCACTGCTGAATGAGCCGGAGAAGTGTAAAAAAGCGGCGAAGAAACTGTGGGGAGAAGCTTTGGGAAAACAGATGGCAGAGGCAATTCTGGATGAAGATGTAGAAACGCTACAAAGATTTAGAAATGCACTCTGGGAAAAAACCAGGTTGAAATCAAAAGAAAATTCATCGGCAAGTTATTTTTTGAAATTTTGGAAAAGTCAGATTATAAGGTATTTTTATCGAATAAAATATCCAGTTGGAATATCGATTGCTTTTTTGGCACCGGATGGAGGAGGAAAATCGACCGCAATCGAATTAGTAAAAAAATTATCATGGGGAGCCTTCCATGGAAATATTGAGCTTTATTTCCGCCCCCATCTGCTCTCCAATGCGGGAGCCTATAAGCCTTATCATAAAACGATAGAGGAAAAAACCAATTTCGATCCGCATGGAAAAGAACCCAATGGATTGTTAAAATCCATAGCCCGTTTTTTCTTTTATAATCTGGATTTTATATTGGGAACCTGGTTTAAGGTCGATATTATGAAGATCCAAAAGAACCTGGTGATCTTCGACCGCTATTATTATGACTACTATGCCGATATGAAGCGATATCAATATTCGCTTTCTCCAAACTTCGCAAGGGCGTTTGCATGGAGCATTCCCAAACCGGATTTGATTTTTGTTTTGGATGCACCGGCGGATATTTTATACGCCAGAAAGCAGGAACTCACATTGGAGGAAATCGAACGGCAGCGCAGAATTTATCGACATTTTACGGAGCGCGAGCCACATGCGGTTCTGGTAGATGCTTCCCGTTCTCCGGAAGAGGTCGCCCGGCAGATTACGAAAACAATCCTGAGATATAAAGCAAAACAGACGGCGAAGCTTCTTCACTGTGAGGTGGATGAGGAGGGATATCCTGTTCGATGAAATGGGAATTGTTTCGAGAAAAACTGGAATTGTTGGGGATTCGGGAAAGCTGTGCGGGAGTGCCCTATATCGTTCTTCCTTCCAGGGAGAATGCCAGATGGTTATTTCCGGTCGTGAATCGCCGCAGCTTTCACACCGGCCTTTTTCTGTATGCTCCCAATACGGTAAAAGGGCATCTTTATAAGGCATGTCTCTCCGGTATCCCGCTATTTTTCCTGAAAGTCTGGCACAGAAAGCGGATAGTCTGTCTGGACTTCTCCGGCGCTAAAAGTTATATGAGCGGTACGGAGGATGCTCCGGGATTTTATGTGGGAAATGGTGGAAGTCACAGCAAACCCACCGTTCAGCTTCAGAAAGGAGGAACGCCGGTATCCTATATGAAGTTTACAACGGATCCAGCGATAGAAAAACTGTTTGAATGGGAGGAAACTGCTTTAAAAGAAGTCAAAGGGATAGAATGCGCAGATGTTCCGCCCGTGCTGCAGCATACGAAATTCGGATGTGCTTTTATTTTTGAAACGGGTTCTGTAAAAAAACGGGTTGGGAAGACGGATTTCAGGTTTTCATCCGCCCATGAAGGATTTTTGCTGGAGTTGTATCGATTGAGCAAAAGAGTAGGCGGATATGCCGGATGGCGCGATGATATGGAAGCCCGGTTGAAGGAATTGCCGCTTCAGGACCTGTGGATGCTTGAATGGTTCAGAAAATTGTGTTCCGGAATCGATGAGAAAAGCTTCCCGATGGGACGCATTCACGGGGACTTTACCCCATGGAACTGCATCGTTGAGCGAAAACGGCTCAAAGTATTTGATTGGGAATATTCGCGGTCAAATTGCCCGGTATTTTTGGATGCGCTTCATTTTGTGCTTCAACCCGGATATCTGAAAAGACAGCCAAAAATGAAAGAGATTCGAAAACGTATTTTGCCTCTGAAAAGATATTTTTGTGAAACAGGCTCTGAACGATACGGATTAAATCTCATGTTAAGCATTTATTTACTCTCTCAGTACATGTTCTATCTAAAACGATCGGAATGTCCTGCACGGGGAGATGTTATTTTAATGGAACGCTGGAAACGGACTCTTCAGGAAATAGCAGAGGATAAGTCGCAATGGAAAATATACTGATTTCAGCCTATGCCTGCGAACCGGATAAAGGATCTGAACCGGGAGCCGGATGGAACTGGGCGGTAGAAATTGCAAAATATCATTCGGTGACGGTGATTACGCGAACGAACAACAGAGATTCTATCGAAAAAGAGCTGGCCGTACATCCGCGGTCTAATATGAAGTTCCTTTACTACGATTTGCCGGATTCGATCAGAAGATGGAAAAAAGGACAAAAAGGAATTCAACTTTACTATACGCTTTGGCAGGCAGGCGCGTATCGCTGCGCAAAAAAAATGATAAAGGAGCAAAGGTATTCGCTCGTCTTCGCGGTAACTTTTGGAACGATGTGGCTGCCCACGTTTATGTATAAGTTGCCGCTTCCCTTTATATGGGGGCCTCTGGGGGGAGGAGAAGGGGTTCCCGGGGTTCTGTGGCCGCATCTGACCGCTAGGCAGATGATGGTGGAATGGATTCGGCGGGTCAATAAGCATATATCCGTTACAAATCCGTGGTTTCGCAGCGCGTGCAGGGCATCGAAAGCGCTCGTTTTGCGCACGGAAGATTCCCTGGCCTGCATTCCGCACAAATACAGGGACAAGTGCAGTCTGATGATTGAGACGGGGGTATCCGAAGAGATCTGTAACAAATGGGGCGAAGGCGTAAAAGAATCCGGCAGGGCTTTTGTGGTAAGCGGGCGGTTGGTGGGATTCAAGCTGATCGATATCGCTATCCGGGCCATGGATATCGTTGTAAAAAGCCATCCGGAGACCGAGTTGCGGATTGTAGGGGGCGGCGAGTGTGAAAAGCAGCTGAGAAAGCTGGTAAAATCCTTTTCTCTGGAAAGAAATATTGCTTTTACCGGCATGCTTCCAAAGGAGGAAAGCGTCCGGGAGATACGGAAAGCTCTCGCTCTCGTCGTAACGAGCGCAAGAGAAGGCGGGGCATGGGTATTCTATGAAGCCATGATGTGCAAGACCCCGATTATCTGTATGGATACGTCCGGCATGCACATACTGGTGGAAGACGACGGAGGAATTAAAATTCCCGTAGCGGATTATGACACAATGGTAAGCCGCTTTGCGGAGGCCATGATCTGGATGCTGGAGCATCCTGAACAGGCAAAAGAAATGGGGGAGAGAGGATATGAGGCCGTTCGAAACAAATGGACATGGGAAAAGAAAGGGCTCTATTTCGAAGAGTTATTAAAACGGACAGGCCTTGATAACAGTTAAGGAAGGAAACGGCAGTATGAAAGTACTTGTTGTCCACAACTTTCACCGTTCCGGTTCGGCGAGCGGCGATGATCAGGTGTTTCGGCACGAAGCAGGGATGCTGAAAAACGCGGGGATAGATGTTCTGGAGTATACGCTCCATACGGATGACTTCGATAAAAAGGGAAAAGCGGGGAAAATAGCTGCGGCGATCTCCATGCTATGGTCGGGAAAGGCATATCGCGATATTAGAAAAATATGTTTCAAAGATAAGCCCGATATTGTGCATATACATACATTTTTTCCGTTGCTGTCGCCCTCGGTTTTCGTCGCCGCGCACAAAAGCGGCGCGAAGGTGATCCAGACGCTTCACGATACCAGATATATTTGTCCAAACGCGGCGTCGCTCTGCGGCGGTGAGCTGTGTAATTTGTGCGCGGATGGGAAATATTTTCGAATGGTAAAAAGAGGATGCTTTAAGAATTCGAGGATACAGTCGCTTGCGACGGCATTTATTTTCAAATTTCATCGTTGGAGAAAAACTTTTTATAATCATATAGACCGTTATATTTGTTTGAATGATACGCAGATTCAGTTACTTCTGCAAGCCGGATTTGAAAGGGAAAAACTGATAAAGAAGTACAACAGCGTGCCTCGCCCTGATCCGGTTTCTTCTGACAGAAAACTGCCGAAACGCTATGCTGTTTACTGCGGACGGATCGGGGAAGAAAAAGGGATTTCCGTTCTCTGCAGAGCGTGGAAAGGGTTAGGGGATATTCCGCTCGTGATGATGGGAGCCGGGCCTCAGGAAGATAGATTGAAGCAATTTATTTCGGACAATCCGAAGCTGCCGATCTTTTTTTTAGGATATGTTCCCCATGAAGAATGTCAGTTTATTATGAAACAGGCTGAATTTGTATTGCTGCCCTCCGTCTGGTATGAAGGATGTTCCATGACGGTATTGGAGTCGTTTAGCCTGGGAAAGCCCGTGGTCGCAACAGACGTTGGTTTTATGCGTGAAGCGATAAAAGAGCAGGGAATGGATACGGTATTTCCGATACGGGACTACGCTGCTATGCGAAAAATTGTACGGACATTATGGGAGAAAAAAGAGCTATGCCAGTATTACGGTGAAATCGCAAAGAGAGAGTATGAGAAAAAATATTCAGAGGAAGTCGATATTATAAATTTGATCAATATCTATCGTAATGTAAGTGCGAAATAGAGAGGTAAAACCGGAATGAATGTAATAGAAGCGAATAAATTCAGATGGAAGGGGCAGGTCGAGAATCCGGAGAGAATTGCTCAATTTCGTTTTGTAAAAGCAAAACGGAAATGTGAAAAGTGGAGAGATAAAAACCGGGTCCTGTTTTTGCTGTACCGGTTCATTTATGAACATTACAAAATAAAATATAATACGGATATACCTGCAGGATGTAAAATTGGAAAGGGCTTCAAAATCCGGCATCTGGGAGGTATTGTTTTTAACCCAAATGTGGTTATCGGTAATAACGTCGATTGTCTGAACGGCGTCCTTCTCGGGAAAATCGATTCGGGAAAGAAAGCGGGAACACCGACAATTGGAAACAATGTATTCCTGGGAACAAATTCCGTTATAGTCGGCAATGTGAGTATTGGAAATCATGTAATCATCGCTCCAGGAGCGTATGTAAATTTCGATGTTCCCAGCAATTCCATAGTAATAGGGAACCCGGGGAGTGTTATTTATGGGAAAAATACAGCCGAGGAATATATCGAATCTCCTGTCCCGTTTTAGATTTTGTGACGGATTGAGCAAAAAGATGATTCGCCGGGCGGAGTACATCATAATTGTGAGCGTTTGTTTCAGCACTTTTACTGGCTGCCAGCCGTCCGGATTCGATCATTCTGAGCAGGAGACGGCGGGGGAAGAGAGAGCGGAAACTTCCCGGCCCCCGTCCCTGACCCTGGACGACTTCCTCACGGAATCCGGCCGGCTGGATCTGGCGAAGCTGCAGGAATACAATCCGGAATGCTACGCCTGGCTGGATATCCCGGATACGGAGATGAGCTTTCCTCTGATGCAGCCGGCGGAGGACCTGTCCTGGTATTTGAGCCACGATTTCTTCGGAAATGCGGATGAGGACGGCTGCATCTATACCGAATACTACAACGGCAAGGACTTCGGCGATCCCAATACGGTCATTTACGGGCGAAATGCGGACGGGAGGTTCGGCGGCCTCCATCAGTATCAGGATCGGGACTTCTTCGATTCCCATTCGGAAATACTCGTCTATACGGGCGATGCGGTGCTGGAATACCGGGTATTCGCAGCGTATCCCTTCGACGACAGGCATCTGCTTATGAACTGGGATTTCTGGAATCCGGACGTGTTTTCCGTATACCTGTCAGGGATTCTCTCCCAGCGTAAAATGGATGTTTTCCTGAATCCGGACGCGGAGGTGAGCGAAGAGGACCGGATCGTCACCCTGTCCACGGGAGTTGACGGAGAACCTCAGAAACGCTATCTGGTACAGGCGGTTCTCGTTTTGCAGGAAGACGTCTCTGAATGATAAAAAATTGCTTTTGAAAGGATCAGGAGCGGAATTTGAAAGAAGAGGAAAACCGGGGAAAATCCCGATCCCGTGCGGGATCGAAATCGAAGAAAAGCCGGAAGAAACGGCGCGGACTATACAGGAGAGCGGGCAGGAGGCGCTTGACGGAAAGAAAAGTTTTCCGTGCCGCCCTGGTCGGGATGGGCCTCCTGCTGTTTCTGGCTCTATCCGCCATTTGCCTTTACGCCTGGATGAAACATGCAGGCTGGGAGACGCTTCGCAGGAAACAGGAAGCGCTTCCGGAGGGGATGGTTTTGGGAGAAACTTCGGAGGACATGGGGCAGCGGGAGGAGCCGGAAACGCGGGAATCGCAGGAGCCGCTCAAAGACGGGATGCTGCGCTATCGGGGGAAGACTTATTCCTATAAAGAGGATGTGCTGACCTTTTTATGCATGGGCATCGATAAATCCGGAGAAGCGGAGGCTTCGAAAGACCTGCACCGGGGCGGCCAGGCGGACGCGCTGTTTCTGGCGGTGATGGATCCGGGGGAAAAGAAAATCAGCGTCATCGGTATCAACCGGGATACCATGGTGGAGCTGTTCGTCTATGACGGAGACGGAAACTATCTGGGCAGGGAGATGGGGCAGATCGCCCTGCAGCACGCCTACGGGGACGGCATGGAAGAGAGCTGTGAGAGGACGGTGGAAGCGGTCTCCAACCTGTTTTACGGGATTCCTGTCCACGGATATCTGGCCATGAATATGGACGCAATCATTCCGATAAACGATGCGGTTGGCGGCGTGGATGTGGTGATCGGAGAAGGGGACGAAAACATCGAGATTACGAGTGGAAACAAACGGCTTTATCGGGCGGGCTGGAAAGCGGGGGAAACGGTGCATCTGGAAGGGGTGGAAGCGTATTCCTTCGTCCGAAACCGGGACATGTACGCGCCCCACAGCGCGGAGCAGAGGCTGGAGCGACAGAAACGGTATCTGGAGGCGTTCGCCGCGCAGGCCAAAAAAGCCGTTGCGCAGGATCTGACCCTTCCGGCGAAGCTGTACGGGGAGATTTTGCCCTACATGGTTACGGATATTTCCGCTTCCGAAGCGGTCTATCTGGCCACCCAGGCCGCTTCCTATACCTTCGCCCGGGAGAATTTGTATTCGCTGCAGGGAGAAATCCGGATGGGCGAACAGTTTGAAGAGTTCTATCCGGATGAAACGGCCCTGTACGAGCTGATCCTGCAGGTGTTTTATGAAGAAGAATAGGTATTGACGGCTTTTGCCGTTGATATAGAGAAGCCACACAGATTTTGAAAGGGGATGATTGAGATGAAAAAGAAAGCGGCGGCAGCCATGGCTGCCATTCTGGCCTTTTCCATGAGCCTGCCCGTATGGGCCGCGCCCAGCCCTTCCATCGTGGGGGCGCCCGGAGCGCAGGTCGTGATCGACGACTCGGCGGTTCTGGAAACGGATCGTACCACGGCGAACCTGACTGCGGGCGTATCTTCGGATCGCTCCGCGGTGCTGGGAGGAACCACCTTCCGGGATGCGGCGGGACAGATCGTGGATACCGGAGCGGTTCGAATTGTGGTGGATCCGGCTTCAGCGGCGCGGACGCAGCAGTCGGCGGCGGAACTTTCCGCAGCGATGGCCTCGCCCGTGATGCAGATTTTCAACTACACGGGGAAACGGGCGCTGAACATGACGGACAGTCAGGGCAACCTGAACGTGATCAAAAACGTGCTGGTCAGCGTGAGGGATCAGGCGGACAACCTTTTGTCCATTAACGGCGCGGTAGCGCCTGCCTTTCCGGTACAGGAAATTCTCGGGGACAGCGCTCTGAGGGAAGGGGAAACGATACAGGCCTTTTACCGGAGAGCGGATGGAAGCTGGATCGCTCTTCCGGTGGTCATCAAAAACGGAGCCATCGCGATTTCGATTCCTTCCTTCGGCGATTATGCGAATGTGGTATTCGTAATCGTACAGGGGACTTCCATGGAAACGATTCCGGGAGAGGCGATGACTTCTCCCAGTACCTGACGTTTATCGCAGGGTAATTTTGTGTGGTTTCAGAAACGGCCGCCGCGCGGGAGCGATCCCGCATGGCGGCTGTTTGATATAGTAGAATTTTCGTAACAGTTCTGCCATGCAGGCACATGTGGCAAAATACCGCGTGGGAGCTTGCTCACTAAGCTGTATTTTGCCACATGTGCCTATAGGGCGGACGCCCGACATGAATCATTTGACGGCCAGTGGCCTTTTGCGTAGTCAATTCAGTGGAATCCGTCAAATGATGAATGGCAGGGCTGAACGGTTACGAATTTTCTGCCAAAGCGCTCCGCAATATCTGTACAAATCCTCTTTACAGCGCTACAATAATAATGCGAACCGATGCCATACAAAAGAGGAATACGAATGGAAAACGAACTGGCGAGAGCGGTGCTGGCAGCTGATATGAAGGCGCAGTACGACGCTCAGTGCAGGAAGATTATTGCTGCCGTTTGGCCAGTTGTTGTTCCGCGAGGTGTTTTTGTGCTGTAAGCACAAAAATCCCGGGGCTTACCGTTTGATCATCGCGAAGCGATGTAACGGCATGGGGGCGCATGAAGCGGCGACCATGCCGTTATCTGTCGCAGAAGGAAGTACTGGCATGGATTTTGCAGGGCGTTGCGGAGGAATTCGCCCTGTTGTCGCTGGAGGAAATCCGGTCCTGTATCGAAGGGACGCCGGAGATTTCTTCCTTGCAGGTTGCCCCGGGAGGAACCGGGGAACGGATTATGGGTCTGGAGACGGAAAGCAGGATAGCGGGAGAAGGGAGCATCGTTTACGATATCCGCTTTCTGGCCAGCGTGCCGAAAGGGCAGAGGCTGATTCGGCTGATCATCAACGTGGAGGCGCAGAAGGATTATTATCCCGGCTATCAGCTTCCCACAAGATCGATACGCTGTTATCCCCCAGGATCGGAGGAAGTCGGAAGAAAGAGATTTTACAGCAGAAGTATGGAATGCGAATGGACGACGGACTGGGAAGGGAGGTCGATCTGATGTGTAATCTGAGCGGATATGTGGAGGAGAGAGGAATCCAGAAAGGGATCGAAAAAGGGATCCTTCAGGGCGCCCGGGAGGGAGAAAGCCGTCTGGCGGAGCTGATCTGCCTCCTGCTTCAGAAAGGGGATTACGACGGCATTCGTCTGGCTGCGGAGGATGAAAACGCCAGGAGAGAATTTTACCGGGAGTATGGCCTGATCGGGTAGCAACATTCAAAAATACAAACATTTCGGACATTTTGACCGTTTGAAATCCAACGGATTTATACGAAAAGGAGCATCGCAAGTGGATAGTGATAAATTGCAGCTTTTTGAAAACAGGGAGATCCGAACGGCGTGGGACGGGGAAAAGGAGGAATGGTACTTTTCTGTCGTCGATGTGGTCGCGGTTTTGACCGACAGCCCGAATCCAAATAACTATTGGAAAGTTTTAAAGAAGCGACTGAAAGATGAGGGCAATCAGTCGGTTACATTTTGTAACCAACTGAAATTGAAATCGCCCAAAGACGGGAAACGCTATTTGACCGACGTTGCCACAACGGAACAGCTTTTGCGGATCATTCAGTCCATCCCGTCCCCGAAAGCGGAGCCGTTTAAGCTGTGGCTCGCAGAAGTGGGCCGGGAGCGAATAGAAGAGACCATAGATCCCGAACTCACCATAGACCGCGCCCTCGAAACCTATTTAAAAAAGGGCTATTCCCGCGAATGGATTCACCAGCGTTTGCAGGCGATCCAGGTGCGCAGGGAATTGACCGACGAATGGCGGGACAGGGGCGTGAAAAAGGGCGCGGAGTACGCCATACTCACGGACGAGATCACCCGCGCGTGGTCCGGCATGACGACGAAGCAGTACAAAAAGCTGAAAGGGCTGAAAAAGGAAAACCTGCGGGACAATATGACCACCACGGAAATTATCCTGAATATGCTCGCGGAAACTTCCACAACCGATATTTCCAAAGCAACGAAGCCGGGAACTTTTGAAGAAAATGTGGAGGTCGCCCGCCGCGGCGGAAATGTCGCCGGGATTGCAAAGCAGGCCCTTGAAGCGGAGACCGGGAAACCCGTTATCACGTCCCAAAACGCGGCGCAGTTAAACGCGGTTGTAACGGGCATGATCGAGGGCGTTGTAAACGCGGAAGGCGAAAAAGAATAAGCGGACGAAAACAGGGGGCGCGGCAGCCGGCGATCGGCATCCGCGCTCCTGCCGCGCAGGCCGCATCGCGCAGGCCGCATCGTGCAGGGCATCCCGCGCCCATGCGGGGACGGAGGCATCCGGCCCGCAAAGAACCGCATCTCATCATGAAATCCCATTATGAAATTCTATCATCACATCCCGTCATCGCACCCCGCTTCCTGTTCCCAGCCCCGATACTCCAGGCGCTATCTTCCCGCCTTTCCCTTCCCCGGACTTCCGGACTACCCTGCCCGGAGCGGGCAATAAATGATATAAAAGATATATTTAGTATAATTATATTAAAAATGATTGACAGATGATATAGCTGATGTTAAAATGTGTGCATAACGACGGGAACGCAGGGGTAATAATTTATAAATCATGAAAAAACGGCGCATAAAATCCGCTGATTCCTGTTAAAAGCGGGCATGATGCCGCACGAGTTGATATAAATGATATAAGAAAGGATGTGGGAGGATGCAAAAGAAAAAGAAGAGGAAGGAACGGGAAGTGGTGATCGGAAAGCAGGATGTGATGGGAAGGCTGTTCGTGGCCCCGCCGGTGATCCTGTTTCTGATGTTCACCCTGATTCCGATGATCATGGCCATCGGAATGAGCTTCACGAAGTACGATGTGATCAACCCCCCGACCTTCGCCGGCCTGGACAATTTCCGGAAGCTGCTTCGGGATGAGTTTTTCTGGATCGCCATGAAGAATACCTGCGTCTATACGCTTCTGTACGTTCCGCTGGGGCTCTTGCTCTCCCTGGGGGCGGCGCTGTTTCTGAACGCGGAGCAGAAGTTCGTGGGGCTGTTTCGGACGCTGTTCTACCTGCCGGTCCTCTCCTCCACGGTGGCCACCGCCACGCTGTGGTTCTGGATCCTGAATCCGCAGATGGGCCTGTTAAACGGGATCCTGAAGATTTTCGGCGTCCCGAATCAGGCGTGGCTGTACGATTCCAGGCTGGCCATGATTTCCATCGTCATGATGAGCCTCTGGGCCGGTTTCGGAGGCAATATGATGATTTTCCTGGCGGGGCTGAAGGGGATTCCCACGGCCTACTACGAGGCGGCCAGGATCGAGGGCGCCAGCCGGTGGCAGATGTTCCTCAAAATCACGATGCCGTCCATCACGAAAACCACCTTTCTGGTTTCCACCATGCTCATCATCGGGACGTTTCAGGTGTTCGACCAGGCGTATGTGCTGACCAAGGGCGGGCCGGGAAACGCCACCATCACGCTGGTTTACTACATATACAACAGCGGATTTAAAAACCTGAATATGGGCTATGCGTCCAGCATGTCGCTGGTGCTGTTCGTGATCATCCTTCTGATGACGCTGCTGAACACGAAGATCAATCAGGCTGATATTTAAAGGGGGACTGTCGGATGGGCATGAAAAAAGCGAAGAAAGTGAGAAGTTTTTTCTGGTATATCGGAGCGCTGATCATTTCGCTGATCACGGTATACCCGTTTCTGTGGATGATCGCCACATCCTTTAAACCGGAGGCAGAGATCTATTCCAACTCCCTGTCCCTGTTTTCGGATCAGTTTTCGCTGGCGAACTACAAAAAGGCCTTTGAGGTCGTTCCCTTCGGAAGGTATTTCCTCAATTCCTTCTATCTGGCGGCCATGGGCGTTTTGACCAACGTGTTTCTGGGGGCGCTGGCGGGATATTCTTTCGCGAAGCTGAAATTCAGAGGGCGCAGGACGATGTTTTCCCTCCTCCTGTCTTCCATGATGATCCCGGGAGTGATCACCATGATCCCGCAGTTTCTGGTGCTCAAGAGCTTTCCGCTGGTGGGAGGCAACAACATCTTCGGCCAGGGAGGACAGGGGCTGATCAATCACTACGCGGCCATCATCCTGCCGGGGGCCGTGGGCGCTTATGCGGTGTTTTTCATGAAGCAGTTTTTCGAGTCCCTGCCGGACGATCTGGCGGAGGCGGCGCGGGTGGACGGCTGCAGCGAATTCCGGATTTTCTGGAATATCTATCTGCCCCTGATCCTTCCGGCGGCGATCACGCTGGGCATCATGACTTTCCAGAGCGGCTGGAACAGCTTCATGTGGCCCATGATCGTGCTCAATTCGAAGGACATGATGACCGTCCAGGTGGGGCTGGCCGCATTCCAGTATCAGTACAATACGCAGTACGGGCCGCTGATGGCAGGGACGGTGATTTCCGTCATTCCCACGCTGCTGCTGTTCATTTTCGCACAGAAATATTACATTCAGGGCATCGCATTTTCCGGAGGGAAAGAATGATGCCGGAACCGTACCGTTGGATCAGAAGGGCGCGAGCCTGATGATAGAGCATTTCAATTATAAAAAGGAGGATCAGGATGATGAAAAAGAAGGCTTTGGCACTGACGATGGCGGCGCTGACCGCGGCTGGCATGATCGCAGGCTGTGGAAGCGCGCCTGCGGCTGCCACTCCGGAATCAGCGGAAGGCGGCGCGGCTGCCCAGCAGCAGGAAGAGCAGGGACAGGCCGCGGTCAGCGGCGAGGTGGTGGAGCTCACCATGTGGGGCGGCTGGTCGGGGGACCAGATCGCGCAGCTGGAAGAACAGCTGGAAGGGTTTAACAGTTCCCAGGACAGGATCCGCATCACCTATATGGCCCAGGATACGATGGAGCAGAAGCTGCTGACGGCCATCGCGTCCAACGAGGTGCCGGACATCGTGCTTTGGGACCGTTTCAACACCAGCGTGTATGCGCCGAAGGGAGCGCTGATGCCCCTGGACGAATACGTGGAGAGGGACGGCGTGGATTTGGGCCAGTTCTATGAGCCCGCGGTGGAAGAGCTGCAGTCCGGGGACGCCCTGTACGGCATTCCGCTGACCGTGGATACCCGCGTGATTTTCTACAATAAGGATCTGCTGGAAGAGGCCGGCGTGGATCCCGCTTCCATCACCGACTGGGACAGCCTGGAGGAGGCTGCGGTCAAACTGACCAAATGGGACGGCTCCACCATGGTACAGGCGGGCTTTTCCTTAAAGGACGCGGGGCTGTTCAACAACTGGATCGCGCAGGCGGGCGGCCAGATGATCGACGACTCGACAAATCCGCCTGTCACCGCGTTCAACAGCGACGCGGGGCTGGAAGTGCTGGATTACTGGGACAAACTGCTCAACGAGGATAAGGTCTACCAGCTGGGCTTCGAAGACGGCCTGGGCGGCGACGGCTTCAAGGCCGGAAAGGTGGCGCTGACCTTCAACGGCCCCTGGGTGCTGGAACAGTATAAGGAAGCGGGACTCAACTTCGGCGTCATCGGGCAGCCGGAAGGCCCTTCCGGACAAAAGCACGCCATGATGGGCGGTTTCGGCCTGGCGATCCCCAACGGCGCGAAGCATCCGGAAGAAGCGTGGGAGTTCATCAAATGGTGGACCATGGAACCGGAAAACGGCGTGGAATTCTGCAAGATCAGCGGCAACATGCCTGCCAACAAGCAGGCGGCAGAGGATCCCTACTTCGCGGACGACGAAGTGTTCAGCGTATTCAACGAAGCTTATGAATATGCCGGGATCCGCTCCAAAGCGTTCGGTTATTCCGACGTGGAAGGCCTGGCTCTGATCCCTCAGCTTCAGAGGTTCATGGCGGGAGAGATCGACGCTCAGGAAGCGCTGTCCACGGCCCAGTCCCAGGGCGACGCGATTCTGGCGGAGGCGGCCCAGCAGTAAGGGAAAAAAGGGCGCTGCCGTTGCGGACGGAAGGAAAGACGAAGGGGATGCTCTGGCGCATCCCCTTTTTATACGATAGGAAAGTTCCTTTCCTATCGTATAAAAAAGACGCTCCGCTGAGGATGTGCACACTAATTAAAAAAAGGAGAATACGATGGCGGAAATGGAATTTGCGAGAGCCTGCGAGAGGGCGCAGGAAGGGCTTTGGAAGCAGTTTTTTGACGAAGGGGAGGGGGTCCTGCAGAATCACAGGCCCGTCCGGGATTCCGAAAACTGGATTTACTGGTGGCACGCGCACGCGCTGGACGCCCTGCTGGACGGATATCTGCGCAGCGGGGACCGGAAGTATCAGGAGCGGTTTGCTCGGGAAATGGAAGGGACCTTCCGGAAGAACGGGAACATCTTTTTGCACAACTGGTACGACGATATGGAATGGATGGCGCTGGCGCTGCTGCGGGCTTATGACATCACCGGAAAGGAAGCGTACCGGGAGGCCGTGCTGGCGGTCTGGGAGGATATCAAAACCGCGTGGAACGATTTTTGCGGGGGAGGAATGGCCTGGAAAAAGGATCAGCTGGATTACAAAAATACGCCGGCCAACGCGCCGGCCGCCATCCTCGCCTTCCGTCTGTATCAGCGTTTCGGAAACGAAGAGGACCTCGCCTGGGGACGGCGGATCTACTTCTGGAACAGGGATCACCTGATGGATCCCGAAACCTGTTTCGTCTGGGACGGGATGAACCGGGAAGGGGACGGCAAGATCGATAAGGACTGGAAATTTACCTACTGTCAGGGCGTTGTCATGGGCGCTGCTGTGGAGTACTATAGGATTACGGGCGAAGAGGAACACCTGGAGCTGGCCAAAAAGGTCGCCCGCCGGGCTGTGGCGGAGCTGGCGGGGGAAGACCGCATTTTTCACAGCGAGGGAAAGGATGACTGCGGGCTTTTCCGCGGCATTTACTTCCGCTATCTGTACGAAGTGATCGTCGCGGCGCAGGGCTGCCCTGAGCTGGAAGAGGTGATTTGCATCAACGCCCGCGCGGCGGCCAAAGCGATGGACGAAGACGGCCTGATCGGGAATGAATGGCGCATCGTCAACCGCGGGGAGATCGACCTGGCGCAGCATCTGAGCGGGCTGATGGTTCTGGAAATGGCCGCAAAATTCGAAAAGGAGAAGAGGGACGCATGAAAAAAATTCATCTGATCTGCAACGCACATATCGATCCGGTGTGGCTGTGGAGATGGGAGGAGGGATGCGCGGAAGCGCTGTCCACCTTCCGGGTGGCGGAAGGGTTTACGGACGAATTCCCCGGATTTGCCTTCAATCACAACGAAGCCATCCTGTATCAGTGGGTGAAGGAAAACGAGCCGGATCTGTATGAGCGGATCCAGAAGAAGGTGGCGGAGGGGAAATGGCACATCATGGGAGGCTGGTATCTGCAGCCCGACTGCAACATGCCCTCCGGAGAATCCATCATCCGCAACATTTCCACCGGGCGGCGGTTCTTTGAAAAAGAGTTCGGCGTCAGGCCCTCTACGGCCGTCAACTTCGACTCCTTCGGCCATTCCCGCGGGCTGGTGCAGATTTTGAATCAGGCGGGCTACGATTCCTATGTGGTGTGCCGTCCGGCGAAGGACAACTTCGATTTTCCCGACCAGAACTACCTGTGGAAGGGGTTCAACGGATCCGAAGTGACGGTGCACCGCTCCGACGAAAATTATAATTCCGTGCACGGATGCGCGGCCGGAGAGCTGGAGCGTTTCCTGGAGGAGGCGAAGGGCGAGCCGGTCTCCCTCTTTCTGTGGGGCGTCGGGGATCACGGCGGCGGCCCTTCCAGAAAGGACCTGGAAGACCTGACGGAGTTGATCCGGGAAAAGAAAGAGGAATATGTGATCCTGCATTCGGATCCGCAGACCTTCTTCCGGGAGCTGAAGGAGTGCGGCGTCAGCCTGCCCGTGGTGGAGCGGGGGTTAAATCCGGTGGCGGAGGGCTGCTATACGTCCCAGATCCGGGTGAAGCAGAAGCACCGCCTTCTGGAGAACGAACTCTACAGCGGGGAAAAAATGGCTTCTGCGGCCGCCCTCCTCTACGGGAAAGACTATCCGGCGGAAGCGTTCGAACAGGCGAAGGAGGCCCTTCTGTTTTCCGAGTTCCACGATGCGCTGCCCGGGTCCGGATCCCAGCCGGTGGAAGAGGATACCCTCCGGCTGCTGGACTTCGGTCTGGAGATCGTCTCCCGGGAGAAGATGAAATCCGCCATCGCGCTGACCGCGGGAGAGGAAAGGATCCTGGACGGCAGTTCCTGCGCCTTTTTGTACAATCCCCATCCGTATCCCGTCACCGGACAGTTCGCCTTCGAGGTGGGGCTTCCGAAGCAGAACTGGGAAAACGTCTTCTATTATCCCAGGGCTCTGTGCAACGGGGAGGAGGTTCCCACTCAGGGCGAAATGGAGAGTAGCCATTTCTGCATCGACTGGCGCAAAAAGGTGGTGGTCCAGGCGACGCTGAAGCCCGCCTGCATGAACCGGGTGGACGTGTTTTTCGACGCCATCGAAAAGCGCCCCGTTTTCGATCCCATCGCAGCGCGGCGGGAATGGGTGTTTGAAAACGACAGGATGCGGGTGGTGATCAATACGGACACGGGGCTCGTGGATTCCTGGCAGGTGGACGGGGAAGAGTACCTCAAAAAGGACAGCTTTCAGCTGGTGGCCGTGGACGGCACCTACAATTCCTGGGGGCTGTGGACGGATGAGACCGCCTGCCGGAGGACCTTCAACCTGCTGACGCCCCATGAGGGGAGCGAATTTTCCGGGCTGAGGGATCAGGTGGCGCCTTCCGTGAAGGTCGTGGAAGACGGACCCGTGCGCACGGTGGTGGAAGCGCTGTTCGGCTGGCACAACAGCAAAATCTGGCAGCGCTATATCCTGCCCAAAGAGGGAGCGTCCATGGAAGTGGAGACCGGAGTATACTGGAATGAGAACGACACGGTGCTCAAGATGCGGATTCCCACCGTTCTGGAGGACGGGAGCTATCTGGGGCAGGTGATGTTCGGACACGAAGCCCTGCGTCAGGGCGGTCAGGAGGTGGTGGCCCAGAAGTGGAACGCCCTGACGGACGGCCGGAAGGCGCTGGCGGTGTTCAACCGGGGGAGCCACGGTAGCTGCGAACAGGACGGGGTGATCGGCCTGACTTTGCTGCATTCCGCCGGATATTCTGCGGCCGACGGGAATTTTGAGCGCACCCTTCGGGAACTTCGGCATACGGTGCGCATGGAGCAGGGGGAGCGCCTCTTTTCCTTCCGCCTGCAGGCCGGCAGGGCGGAGGAACTGATGGACCGATTGGATCAGGAGGGACAGATTTACAACGAACAGCCCTATGCCTTCGCGTTCAGCCCTTCCGGGAACGGGGAGAAGAAAGGGACCTTCGTTTCGGTGGATGACGGCGCGGTTCTGGTTTCCGCGTTCAAGCGGGCGGAGAGCGGGGAAGGATATACGATCCGCGTTTTCGAGGGAGCGGGAAAAGACAGCAGAGCCGTCCTGCGGCTGCCCTGGGCGGGGGTGGAAACAGAGATCGCCCTGAAGCCGTTCGAATTGAAGACCCTGCATTACGACGAGGCAGCAGGCGTCATCGGGGAGGCGGATCTTCTGGACTGAGAAGGCGGTTCGCAACCGGTTGTGAGTTGTTTCCCTCAGATCGATATGATATAATGCGATAAATGATATACTATTTGGTGCGGGGGGCAGAGGAATGAAGCAGAGGCCGCTATACGAGCAGATATACAGCGATATCCGGGGACAGATCGTCCAGGGGGCCTTCGAGGCGGGGGACAGGCTCCCGTCGGAAAAGGAGATCTCCGAACAGTATCAGGTCAGCCGGATCACGAGCAAAAAGGCGCTGGAAATGCTGGCGGAGGAGGGGACGGTGATCCGGATGCCGGGGCGGGGCACGTTTCTTGCGAAAGCGCCCGCCCCGGACGGCCGCGGGGAAGCGGAACCGGTTCAGGGACCGTCCGACGCCGGAGAGAAAAAGATCGGCGTGATCCTGGACGGATTCGGCCCCAGCTTCGGCTGCAGACTGCTGGAGAGCATCGAATACGAGTGCCAGAGGCAGGGGATCGTGATGATGCTGCACTGTTCCTACGGAAAGATGGAGGAGGAGAGCCGGGCCATCGAGCAGCTCTGCGCCAACGGGGCCCAGGGCATCCTGATCATGTGCGTGCACGGGGAAGTCTACAACGCCAGCATCATGAAGATGGTGGTGGAGCACTTTCCCGTGGTCACGCTGGACCGCAAGCTCAGGGGGATCCCGGTTTCCTTCGTGGGAACGGACAACGAAGCGGCGGCCAGGGAGCTGGCCGATTACCTGCTGGACAGGGGCTATCGGAATATCTGCTTCGCGCAGCGCCACTCGCTGGAGACCTCTGCCGTGAAGGACCGGGAACGGGGATTCTGCATCGCCCACAACGAACGGGGGATCGTGCCGGACGAGTCCATCTGGCTGTCCGGGATCAAAGCCACGCTTCCCCTGTTTTTCGGCCCCGGGCAGCTGAAGGAAGACCTGCAGCTGGTGACGGATTTCATTCAGGAACATCCCCGGATCGATTCCTTTTTTGCGGTGGAATACAGCATCGCCCAGATCATCTACACCTGCCTGTGCAGGCTCGGCCTGGAGAAGGAGAAGCCCGTGGTCTGTTTTGACAGCACCGAAAATATCATGCAGGAATATCAGTTCACCCACGTAAAACAGGACGAGGATCAGGAAGGCCGGCTGGGCGTCAGGATCCTGGCGGACGCCATCGACGGGAACGGGGAAATCCGGACGGTGCTGGTGCCCCACCGGATCGTGGAAGCCACCGGTTTTTTGCGGAACTGATTTCCGAAAAAAAAGGGGTCTCCCCGGGAGAAAGGAACGACAAAAGATGGACAACATTACGAGAAGGGATTCGGAAATGGCTTACGTTGCGGACGCGGCCGTCATGGAGCAGCAAAAGGAGAGCAGGAGGATCCTGCAGCGGCTCAATTTTGCGGACCGGTCGGATTTTGAGCAGATCGCGGCGATCGTGAAAGAGCTGCTGGGAAAATCGGAGGGAGCATTCATCAACCCGCCCTTTTACTGCGATTACGGCTTCAACATCGAGGTTGGGAAAAACTTTTTCGCCAACTACAACTGCACCATCATCGACGTGGCGAAGGTGAAGATCGGGGATAACTGCCAGATGGCCCCCAACGTGGCCATCTATACGGCGGGCCATCCGGTGCATCCCGAATCCAGAAACACCGCCTATGAGTACGGGATCGGCGTGACCATCGGGGACAACGTGTGGATCGGCGGGAACACGGTGATCGTACCCGGCGTCTGCATTGGAAGCAACACGGTGATCGGAGCGGGCAGCGTGGTGACGAAGGACATTCCGGACTGGGTGATCGCCGCGGGCAACCCATGCCGCGTGATCCGGGAGATTACGGAGGAAGACAGGCAGTACTATTTTAAGGACAGGAAGTTCGACGAAGAGTCCTGGAGCGCCATCGAAGCGATGAGGGGATGAGGGCTTTTTAACGATCTGTATCATTCAGGAAAGAAAGCGCAGAGGGCCGGGAACCTGTTTGGAGGTTCCCGGCCCTCGTTGCGCCTTCCGCGGGCCCTTCCGGGTGCAGGCAGGCGATAGCCCCTACGCCCCTTGCAGGGACGGAGCGAAAGAAAAGGCGCGACCTGTATCGCCCGAACCGTTCATCCCACCTTTAACACGGAAATCCCGGCCAGCGAATAGAGAAAAGCGCCTCCGGTCCCCACTGCGGTGAACGCTGCGGGGACCGTATCCACCGCTACGATCTGCGTAAAGGAAACGGTTTCCGTCTGCGCGGCGCTCTGGAAAATGTGCTGCGCGGCGGCGCCGGGCACATCCGTTCCCTGCAGCCTCAAAGACAGCAGGATCGCGCGCGGGAAGGTTCCGCCGGCGGCGGGGGATATGGTGCAGTGAAAAGAAACCTGATAGGATCCCGTTTCGTGAACGATGACGTCGGAGGAATCGATGTCGTGGGAGACGGCGTCTCCGGATGCCGCTCCGTTCCGGTCAAAAATCAGGGCTGTGCCGTCGCTTCCGGGATGGGGCGGCGTGGAATAGGCGGTCAGAAATTCCGCAGGAGCCGCGCTGCCGGTGGCGCCGGTCGGCCCTGTGCTGCCCGTGGGCCCGGTCGCTCCCGTTGGCCCTGTGCTGCCCGTTGGGCCGGTCGCGCCCGTAGCCCCGGTTGCTCCCGTGACTCCTGTGGGACCCGTTGCACCGGTATTTCCGGTTGCTCCCGTCGCACCTGGCTCACCGGCCGTACCCGTTGCCCCGGTGGCGCCAGCCGGACCGGTCGCACCCGTTGCACCGGTAATACCCTGCGGACCAGAGGGCCCAGCGGAACCAGTCGGGCCAACAGGGCCGGTCGCACCTGCAGGGCCGGCAGGGCCCGTCGGGCCTGTGTTCCCCGCCGGGCCGGTTGCCCCCGTGGGGCCCGTGTTCCCCGCCGGGCCGGTCGCCCCCGTGGGGCCCGTGCTCCCCGCCGGGCCGGTTGCCCCCGTGGGACCCGTGCTCCCCGCCGGGCCGGTTGCCCCCATCGGACCCGTGTTTCCCGTCGCGCCAGCCGGCCCCGGCCTTCCCGGGGGCCCCATCGGGCCGGCTGGCCCCGTGGGGCCCGGCGGACAGGGAGAAGGGCAGGGATCGGGCGGGCAGTCCGGCCGGTCACAGCAGTTTTCCTGCGGACCGCAGCCGTTTCTTCCTCTGCAGTTTCCGTTCCAGAATCCGAACATATAGAAGTTGCCTCCTGATTTGAAGAGCGGGGACAGCTGCGCAATCGATATTCCGAATAATAAGAATTGTCTGGTGAAAAATATATACACGGATTGACGCTTTGCGCAACACCCCTCTGGTTTACAATATGCGAAGAAAAGGAAAAAGACAGTGCGAATTCGATTGTGGAGGGGAGGAAAAGACGATATAATGAAACCATCGGGAAAGGAGGGAATACATATTTATGAGCCGATTGAAAATTGACACACCCAACCGGGCGCAGCTGACGGTCGAGCGCCTGTACAAGGATCTGGAGCGCCATATCGTAGCCAGCCCGCCGGGCCTGTGCCCTGTGGACCTGCAGCTTTCGTTCCTGAAGCTCTGCCATGCCCAGACCTGCGGAAAATGCGTACCCTGCAGGATCGGACTGGGGCAGCTGCAGAACCTGATGGAAGACGTTCTGGAAGGGCGGGCCGATTTGAAGACGCTGGACCTGATCGAAGAAACCGCCAATCACATTACGGATTCGGCGGACTGCGCCATCGGGTACGAGGCGGCCCATATGGTTCTGGCAGGATTGAGGGGATTTAAGGAAGACTATCTGCATCACATCGAACATGGGAAATGTTCCTATCACATCACGCAGCCCGTGCCCTGTGTGGCGCTCTGTCCGGCCGGAGTGGATATTCCCGGCTATATCGCGCTGGTGGGGGAAGAACGGTATGCGGACGCCGTGAAGCTGATCCGCAAGGACAATCCGTTCCCGACGGCCTGCGCGCTCATCTGCGAGCATCCCTGCGAAGCGCGGTGCCGCAGGAATATGATCGACAGCTCCGTCAACATCCGGGGCCTGAAGCGGATGGCTGTGGACAACGCCCGTGCGGATCGGGTGCCGGTTCCGCAGAAGGCGCCTTCCACCGGCAAGCGGGTGGCCATCATCGGCGGGGGCCCCGGAGGCCTTTCCGCAGCCTATTATCTGGAGCTGATGGGCCATCACGCGGTGGTTTTTGAAGCCCATAAGAGGCTGGGCGGCATGCTGCGCTACGGGATCCCCAGCTATAGATTTCCGAGAGAGCGCCTGCAGGAGGACATCGACGCCATCCTGTCCACCGGGGTGGAGGTTCACCGCAGCACCAGGATCGGAAACGGCGAAGGGGAGATTCCCTTCGAGCGGCTGCGCAGGGAGTACGATGCGGTATACATCGCCATCGGCGCGCACACCGACAAGAAGATCGGCATCGAGGGGGAAGACTCCAGGGGAGTGATCTCCGCGGTGGAGATGCTTCGGAACATCGGCGAAGAGAAGATGCCGGACTTCCGGGACAAGACGGTGATCGTCATCGGCGGCGGGAACGTGGCCATGGACTGCACCAGATCCGCCATCCGTCTGGGCGCGAAGAAGGTGGGCATCGCCTACCGCCGCCGCCAGGACGATATGACGGCTCTGCCGGAAGAGGTGGAAGGAGCCATCGCGGAAGGGGCCGAGCTGTATACCCTCAAAGCGCCTGAGCGGATCGAAGCGGATGAAAACGGAAACGTGACGGCCCTCTGGGTACAGCCTCAGATCATCGGGCCCATTGACGCCTGGGGAAGGGCCCGGCCCGTGCAGGCGAATCTGCCCCTGCAGAGGATCCCCTGCGACGTGGTGGTGGTGGCCATCGGCCAGGGAATCGCCACACGGCATTTCGAGGAATCCGGCCTGGCGGTGAAGAAGGGCACCATCGAAGCCATGAGCGACAGCGAGGTGAAGGAGATTCCGGGCGTCTACGCGGGAGGCGACTGCGTGACGGGCCCGGCCACCGTGATCCGTGCCATCGCTGCCGGGAAGGTGGCGGCGGCCAATATCGACGAATATCTGGGCTATCACCATGCGATTTCCTGCGACGTGGAGATCCCGCAGGTGCGCTATGACGACAAGCACCCCTGCGGGCGCGTGCAGCTTTCCGAGGACGAAGCGGGACGAAGAAAGCGGAATTTCGACGCCTTCGAATGCGGCATGACGAAGGAAGAGGCCTGTCAGGAGGCGGCGAGATGCCTGCGGTGCGATCACTATGGATACGGCATCCTGAAAGGAGGGAGGGCAGCCATATGGTAAATCTGACGATAGACGGCTTTTCCTGCAGCGTTCCGGAGGGGACGACCGTGATGAAGGCGGCAGCGGGCCTGGGCATCGATATCCCCCATCTCTGTTATCTGGAAGGGATCAACGAGATCAGCGCGTGCAAGGTCTGCGTGGTGGAGCTGCAGGGCAAGGTCAAGCTCATCACCGCGTGCAACAACAAAGTGGAAGAGGGGATGGTGATTTTCACCAATTCTCCGAAGGTCCGCGCGGTGAGGCGCACCAATGTGGAGCTGATCCTGTCCCAGCACGACTGCCACTGCGCCACCTGCGTGCGCAGCGGAAACTGCAGCCTGCAGAAGCTCTCCAACGATTTGGGGATCGTGGAGGTCCCCTTTAAAAAAGAGGTGATGGATCTGCCCTGGAATCAGGAGTTTCCCCTGATCCGGGATTTCAAAAAGTGCATCAAATGCATGCGCTGCGTGCAGATCTGCGAAAACGTTCAGCAGATGAAGGTCTGGGACGTACAGAATACGGGTTCCAGGACCACGGTGGACGTTTCGCTCAACCGGACCATCGAGGAGTCGGGCTGCACTCTGTGCGGCCAGTGCATTACCCATTGTCCCACCGGCGCTCTCCGGGAAAGAAACGACATCCAGAAAGCCTTCGACGTTCTGGCGGATCCCGGACTGGTGACGGTGGTTCAGGTGGCCCCTGCGGTGCGCACCGCCTGGGGAGAGGAAATGGGGCTTACGAAGGAAGAAGCTACGGAAGGGCGGATGGCTGCGGCGCTGAAACGGATCGGCTTCGACTATGTGTTTGACACGAATTTCGCGGCGGATCTGACGATTATGGAAGAGGGCAGCGAGCTGCTGAAACGGCTGGAAGAGCCGGAAAAATACCGGTGGCCCATGTTCACCTCCTGCTGCCCGGCCTGGGTGACCTTCATTCGGGACAACTGGCCCGACTACCGCAGCAATCTGTCCACGGCAAAATCTCCCCAGCAGATGTTCGGCGCTGCGGTGAAGAGCTATTTCGCCGAAAAGAAGGGGATTGAGGCGGATCGGATCCGCTGCATTTCCGTCATGCCCTGCGTGGCCAAGAAGGGGGAGGCGGAACAGCCCTCCATGAAGAACCGTGACGGGCTGGCGGATGTGGACATCGTGCTCACCACCAGGGAGCTGGTGCGGATGATCAAGGCGGAGCACATCAATCCCCGGGTGCTGAAGGAGGTGCCCTTTGACGATCTGATGGGAGAGAGCAGCGGCGCCGGCGTCATCTTCGGCGTGACCGGCGGCGTGATGGAGGCGGCGCTTCGCACCGCCTGGGCGGCAGTGGAAGGGAAGAACCCGGAAGCCGACGCCTTCGTGCCGGTCCGGGGAAGCGACGGCCGCAGGGAAGCGGATTTCGTTCTGGGAGGAAGGACTCTGAAAACCTGCACGGTGAGCGGCCTCGGAAACGCGAGAAAGCTGATGGAGGATATTCGCGACAAAAAGGTCTCCTACGATTTCGTGGAGGTGATGTCCTGCCCCGGCGGCTGCGTGGGCGGCGGGGGACAGCCCATTCACGACGGGCTGGAGCTGGCCCGGGAGAGAGGGGAAGAGCTGTATGAGCTGGACCGGGAACGGCCGCTGCGCTTCTCCCATGAGAACGGACAGGTGCAGGCCCTCTATCGGGAGTACTTCGAATGTCCGCTGAGCCACAAATCTCACGGGCTATTACATGTGGAGCAGTGACGGGACGGCCCCGCCGCCTGTTCTGCGGAGAGGATATTTTTTATGACGGAAAAGGAAAAATCTTACGCGGAGCTCTTATATCAGCCCAACGATCCCGAACTTTCAGCGGACCGGGACGTGACGGTGAAAAAGCTCTGCGCTTATAACAACATGGATCCGCTGGACCGCAGCGGCAGGAAGGCGGCCATCCGTGAAATCCTGGGAAAAGCGGGGGAAAACTGCGTGGTGGAGCAGCCCCTCTTCTGCACGTACGGGTACAATACCACGGTGGGGGACAATTTCTTCCTGAACGTGAACGGCAAGCTGATGGACAGCGGGAAGATCACCATCGGGGACAACGTTTTCATCGCGCCCAACGTCAGCATCATAACGGAAGAGCACGCCATGGATGTGAAGCAGCGCCTGGAGGGGCTGGAATATACCCACCCGGTCACCATCGGGAACAACGTGTGGATCTGCACCGGCGCCATCGTTCTCCCGGGAGTCACCATCGGGGATAACAGCGTGATCGGAGCGGGCAGCGTGGTCACAAAAGATATTCCGGCCAATAGCCTTGCGGTGGGAAATCCCTGCAGGGTGATCCGCACGCTGGAGGCGGAGAATGGAGAAGGAAAAGCTTCCGAATAATTCCGGATAAGAAAGAAAAGAACGAAAAGAACGAAAAGAACGATTGGGGACCGAATCCCGTACGATACGGGAATCGGTCCCTTTTTGGTTGTCCGTTTTGCATTCGCCCTGCATCGCCGCGGGAATCCGTCCCGTTTCGGGGAGAGCCGCGCCGGATCCCGGCGGAAGATTGTACAGGAAATGGGAATTTAATTCATTCAGCCGCCGGGGGGAGGATTGATATAATCGCTTTAAAGAGGAGGAAAGGGGGCGTTTGAGGATGAAGAGACCGGAGAGGATGAAGGCCTGGGTTCTGGTGGAACCGGAAAGGCTGGAACTTCTGGAAGTGGATGTGCCGGTTCCCCGGGCGGATCAGGTGCTGGTGAAAATCGACAGGGCCTGCATCTGCAACGGCTCGGATCCGGGGATCTACCATGGGCACGAGGCCTATCCGACGCCGCTGATTTTCGGCCACGAGGCCAGCGGCCGGATCGTGGAAGCGGGGGAAGCGGTTCGGGGATTTGCGGCGGGCGACCGTGTGTGCTGGTGGTTTGAAGCGGGGGCCTTCGCAGAATATCAGACCGTTACGCCGGGGAATGTGGCGATGTTTTGCGTGCCGGAGGAGATCACCCGGGATCAGGCGCCGGTGATGGAGCTGGTGCTGGCGTCCTGCCGGGCGCTGATGGATCGCCCGCCGAAGGAGGGGAGAAGGAGGCTGACGGTCTGCGGGCTGGGCCCCAGCGGCCTGGTGCTGATCCAGTACGCCAGAGCCCTGGGCTACGAGAGGGTGACGGGCTGGGACCTGTACGAAAGCCGGAGGAAGCTGGCCCTTTCCCTGGGGGCCGACGCGGTCTGCGATCCCCGGGAGCTGACGGAAAAGAGCGTTGCTGAAATGGAAGAGGCGGACGTCGGCGTTCTCATGATGGGGGACGACGTCCTGGACGGGGAACCCACGGCCACCCTGCTGATGCGGGCCGTCCGGCCCGGCGGGGAAATCATAAGCTACGGCCACCCGGAAAAGGGATGCCGGTTTTCCCCCTATGTATTCCAGTCCAGAAACCTCCGGATGGCGGGGCCGGTCAACGACATGGAGACGATCCGCAAAAAAGGGGCGGAAGCGGTGCGGATGGCGGCGGACGGGCGGATTTTGATCGAACCGCTGATCACGCACAGGATCGGTTTTTTGCGGCTGAAGGAAGCGTTTTTGCATCTGTTGGAAAGGCCGGAGGATCAGATCAAGGTGATCCTGCGGTGGGAGGAGGGCGCACAGGCGCCCGGAACGGAGGGGAAAATTGAACGGAACGGAGGGAAAAATGGAACTGGGAATTTCGGGACAGGCGCTGGGGGAAACGATGTCCTTTGAGCGGATCGTGGCGGTGGCGAAAAAATATGGCGTCCGCCATATCGAGCTGTGGCCCTGCAACGCGCCGGGAGAAGGGTTCGGATACGGGAACCGGGATCTCGGCGCGGTGGCCCGTATCGCAGAGCGGGAAAACGTCTCCATCCACTGCGTGACGCTGGAGGCAGCGTTCTGCGAAGCGGCGGTGGAGACGCCGGAATTTTATACGAAACTGATGAAGGAAACCGTCGATGCGGCGGCGGCCCTGGGCGCGAAGCTGGTCAATCATTACTGCTATTTCATCCATCTGGAGGAAAAGCCGGATTTTGACAGGATGGAACGGTACTGGGGGCCGGCGCTGGACTACGCGAAGAAAAAGGGCGTGACGCTGGTTCTGGAAAACGAGGCCCACGACGCGACCCGCCGTCCGGAGCTGATGAAGGCCATTCTGGACCGGTTTTGCGATCCGGACTTTTTGACGAACTTCGACGCCACGAATTATTTTCATGCCAGCGCCGAAGCCTTCCCTTACGGGTATGAGCTGTTGAAGCCGCGGATCGGCTACATCCATTTAAAGGACGCGTGCCTGCACCGGGAAGGGACAGGACAGCCGCCGGAACATCTGGGCGCGCCCATGTCGGGGCTTCTGGAGCCCGGGCGGATCCAGTACGCCCCCATCCCGGAAGGCTGCGTGAACATCGCGGGCCTTTTGACCGCGGTGAGACGGGACGGGCTCTATCGGGGCGTCTGCACCCTGGAGCCGCATACCCGGCCGGAATGCGTGGAAACGTTTTATGAAAAGGAGAGCGGATGGCTCCGCAGGGCGGGGCTCATAGACTGATTTTGGAAGGAGGAAGACGGACGATGCTGGCAGCAGTTGTAAAAAGACCGGGAGAACTGGTCATCGAACAGGTGGAGAAACCCGTTCCCGGGCCCAGGCAGTTTTTGATCAAAACCCTTGCGGCGTCCATCTGCAACGCCACGGACAACCATATCCTGGAAGGGATTTTCGACGGGTATCACGACAGGTATCCGCAGATTCTGGGTCACGAGGTGTGCGGCCGGGTGGTAGAAGTGGGAAGCGAAGTGACGGAGGTAAAACCTGGGGACAGGATCGCCATGTACACGCCCTACGGGGCTTTTGCGGAATACGTTCCGGTGGATGCGGACGGCTACGGCTATGCCATGGTGCCGGAGAACGTCCCGGACGAGGTGGCGTCCATCTGCGAAATGTTCGACGGGGCATTTCGCAGCACCATCGCCTGTGCGGAGGTGAAAAAGGGGGAAAAGATCCTGATCGTCGGGGCGGGGCCCATGGGGCTGACGGCCGCTGCGGCTGCGGTCGCCTGCGGGGCCACGGTAGCCGTAACGGACCTGTACCAAAACCGGCTGGACAAGGCGCTGGAAATGGGGGCCTCGTTCGCGTACAACCGGAGCGAGATGAGCTCAGAGGAGATTCTGCAGGCGCTGATGCGGGATCTGGGGCCGGTGGATACGGCCTGCATGTGCATCGCCCTGGACCGTTCGAGGGAAAACGACGCGTTCTATCTCCCGGTGGAGGCGCTGAAGGAAAACGGGAGGATGACCGGGCTGTGCGTGGAAGTCAAGCTGAAGGATCATAACCACTGGATGAACCCCTTCCATCTGACCAGGAAGAACATCAAATTCCGCCACAATCTGGAGCGCCCGGGCACCGTCGCGGACTTTCAGCGGGGCTACGACATGGTGGGGGAGGGGAAAATCCCCATGGAGAAGCTGATCACCCACCGGATCGATCTGGACGGGCTGCCATGGGCCCTGGATCTGTGCCATAACCATCCGGATCAGTGCATCAAGGTGGTAGTCTATCCGAAACGGTCTGAGGAACGGAAAGGGGAGCCGGTATGAGGGAAAAAACGGCAGCAAAATACAGGGACGCTTCCCTGCCCGCTGCAGAGCGGGCGCAGGATCTGCTGGAACGGATGACGCTGGAAGAAAAGCTGGCGCAGCTGGGTTCCTATTGGGTCTATCAGATCAACGACGGGGTTCATCTTTCCCGCCGGAAGGCGGATGAACTGCTGTCCTCCGGCATCGGGGAGATCACAAGGGTGTCCGGGGGAAGCGAAATGGATCCGGGACAGGCGGCCGCTTTTTCCAACGAGGTACAGCGGTATCTGACGGAAGAGACCCGCCTGGGGATTCCGGCCATCGTGCACGAGGAGGCCTGCAGCGGGTTCACGGCCGCGGGGGCCACCATCTTCCCCCAGGCCATCGGAATCGCCGCCACCTTTTGTCCGGAAATTTCAGAGCGGATCGGGGAAACGGTCCGGAGGCAGATGCGGGCGGCGGGAGCCCATCAGGCCCTGGCTCCCCTTCTGGACGTGACGAGGGATCCCAGATGGGGCAGGACGGAAGAGACTTACGGCGAGGATCCCTATCTGGTGAGCCGAATGGGCTGCAGTTTCATCCGGGGCCTTCAGGGAAACCGGAGCGACGGGGTTCTGGCCACCGCGAAGCATTTCGTCGGCTACGGGGCATCCGAGGGCGGGATGAACTGGGCTCCGGCCCACATCCCGGAGCGGGAGCTGCTCGAAGTGTACCTGTATCCCTTCGAGGCCGCGGTGCGCACGCAGAATCTGGCCGCCGTCATGAACGGCTATCACGAGCTGGACGGCGTCCCCTGCGGGGCCAACCGCCATCTGCTGACGGAGGTGCTCAAAGAGCAGTGGGGGTTTGAGGGCATCGTGGTTTCGGACTATTTTGCGGTGAACCAGCTGTTCGACTACCACCGGATGGCGGCGGATCAGAAGGAAGCGGCCAAAATGGCCCTGGAAGCCGGCATCGACGTGGAGCTGCCAAACGTTGACTGCTACGGGAAACCGCTGAGGGAGATGGTGGAATCCGGGAGGATCCCCATGGAACTGGTGGACGAAAGCGTGAAGAAGGTGCTGACGCTGAAATTTTCCCTGGGGCTGTTCGAGCATCCCTTCGTGGATGCCGCGCGGACGGAGAAGGTTTTCGACACGGCACAGGACAGGGCGCTGGCGCGGGAGGCTGCGGAAAAATCCCTGGTCCTTCTGGAAAACGACGGGATCCTGCCGCTGTCCGGAAAGATTCGGAAGCTGGCGGTGATCGGTCCCTGCGCGGACAGCGCCAGGAATCTGCTGGGGGATTACACCTATCAGGGACAGATCGAAGGGCTGATCGAACTGCACGAAAGCGGAAAATCGGAAATGAATCAGCCGATTCCGGAGAGCATCGAAGAGAGCGCGGCCGCCGTGGCCGCAGACAGTCTGCTTTCGGCCATCCGCCGGGAGGCTCCGGAAGGGACTCAGGTGCTTTATGAAAGAGGATGCGGGATCCGGGACGGGGACAGGAGCGGGTTTGCAGAAGCCGTACGGATCGCGGAGGAAGCGGACGCTGTCATCTTCTGCGCGGGGGATCTGTCCGGAATCACCATGGCCTGCACCGCGGGGGAATCCGTGGACCGGGCCAGCCTGACCCTGCCCGGCGTTCAGGAGGATCTGATCCGGGAGGTGGCGAAAACGGGGACGCCCCTGATCGCGGTGCTCACCAACGGCCGGCCCTACGACCTGAGCTGGGAAAAGGAACGCGCGGCGGCCGTGCTGGAAGCCTGGCTTCCGGGAGAGGAGGGGGCCGGGGCGGTGGCGCGCGCCCTGTTCGGCAGGCTGACGCCCGGGGGCAAGCTGCCCATCACCTTTCCCCGGAATGCGGGGCAGATTCCCGCGTTTTACATGCACAAAAAGTCCGGCGGGCGTTCCCACTGGAGGGGAGATTACGACGACTGCCCGGCCAGCCCGCTGTACCCCTTCGGCTACGGGCTCAGCTACACGGCGTTTTCCATGGACGGGCTTTGCGCTCCCGACCGGGCGGCCATCGGCGAAGGCTTCGACGTCAGCGTGACGGTGGAAAATACGGGAGAACGGGAAGGGGACGAGGTGATCCAGCTCTACATCCGGGACGAGGCGGCCAGCGTCACCAGGCCGGTCAAAGAGCTGAAGGGATTCGCACGGGTATCCCTTTCCCCGGGTGAAAAAAAGAAGGTTACGTTTTCCCTGGATACGTCGCAGCTGGGGTTCTACGGGATGGACCTGTCATACCGGGTGGAGCCGGGAGAGATTTTGATTATGGCGGGGACGTCCTCCGAAGAGATCGCCTGTGAAAAAACGATCCTGCTCACCGGGGAGGCGGCCTGCATGGAAGGAAAGAAAAAATTCGAGACGCCGGTAACGGTGGAACCGGCGGGATAAAAGGAGCGGAGGAAAGGAAAAGACGATGGCAATTCGAAAGAGCGTGGATGAAGTATTGAAGATCAAACCGGTGTACGTGCATTTGATTCACCGGTACCCTTATATGGGGCCCTGCCGGTTCGGACAGGGGGAACAGCTGGAGCGCGCCTACGACGAGATGATGGCGGAGGAAAATTTTCAGAAGATGCAGGATATCCTGCAGGAGCTGTACGGAAGCGACAGGCGGTTTCAGCTGTTAAAACCAGCCTATCTGCCCCAGCTGGACGAATTCATCTGCCGGGAGGAGGAGCTGGACTCCGTGGGGGACGACATCCATCAGGCGGACGTGATTTTGATGGAAGGGCTGATGGGGCAGCACCTGGCGGTGAATCTGGCGAAGCGGTTCCGAAAGCCCATGGTGGCCGTGGGCTGCTGTACCAGCACGGACGTCACCGCCTGCCTGCGGGCCGCCGGGTTCGAGGCGTACGGCTGCTGGCTGCTGGAGAAGAGCAAAGCGCTCATGGAGTTCTTGCGGGCCAAAAAGGGAATCCAAAAGACCAGGGTGCTTTCCGTGCTCAAGGGGGACGTGATTTCCAAGGGTGTGGAGAGCAACATCCGGGATTTTGACCGCATCACGAACCAATGGGGTGTCACCTTCAAATTTGTGAACGCGGAAGACTTCCTGGACGAAATCGGAAATCTTTCGCCGGAGGAAGTGGAGACGGCGGAAAAAACGGCGGACGCTCTGATGGCGGGCGCGGAGAGCTGCACCGTCAGCCGGGATGACATGATCCGTTCCGCGAAGGTATATGTGGCGGCGAAGAAGATGCTGGATCTGTTCGACTGCAACGCGTTTACGATCCCCTGTTTCGAAATCTGCGCCACCAGGCGGCTGAACGAAGAACGATATACCTTCTGCCTGACCCATTCGCTGCTGAAGGAAGAGGGGATCCCCTCCGCCTGCGAGTCGGACTACAATTCCCTGCTGTCCATGATCGTCATGATGAATCTGGCCGACAACGCGCCCCATATGGGGAATATGCACCCCGCCCTGCCCCACGAGATCCCGGAGAGCCTGGCCGGAAAGGAGAACCTCATCCGGATTTACCATTCCGTCTCCACCCGGTATATGCGCGGGAGGAAAGGCCCCGCGGCGCCTTACGGCATCCGCAGCTTCACGGCAGGCCTGTGGGGGGCCACCCTGCGCTATGATTACGAACAGGACGCGGGGAGCGGGGTGACGATGGTGCGCTTCAATCCCCAGGGTACGAAGCTGCTGGCAGCCCGGGCCAGGATCGCAGAGGGATTCGGGTACGACAGCATCGGCTGCGACAACGGTTTTCTGGCGGAGGTGGAGGACATGGAGGAGTTTTTTGAAGCCATGTGCGACTGCGGGCACCACTATGTATGGGCTTACGGCGATCTGACCGGGGCTCTGGAAAAGCTGGGAAATATGATCGGTTTTGAAACGAAAATCGTGTGAGGAGATGCGATGGAGCGGGAAATGCTTCGGGAAACCATGGAAGCGGACAGGGAGCGGGCCGCCCGCTTTCTGGAAGGGATGAAGGGCGGGCGCTGCGGGAATAAAGACGCCTTTGCGGACTGCGTGAGAGGCTATGCCCTGGCCCGCTTTTCGCTGCCAGAAGAGGAGACGGGGCAGGAGATCGCAGAGCTGGCGGCCAGAAGTATGGCGCGGGCCATGGGGGTTTCCGTGGAATCGTTCAAAAGCAGGGACCGGGCCAGCGGCTGCGACTATACCACTTCCGTCACGGACAAAAAGCTGCTGCTGATCCTGAGCCTGACCCGGGAGCTGGGCGTGAAGCTTTCGCCCGGGCTCGCGCCGAAGATCAAAACGCTGGCCCAGCTGGCAGACAGCCTTTGGGAGGAGATGGAAAAAACATGTGGAGAAACGACTTCCCCCTGATCCGAAACCGGCAGGAGGTCTATCTGGACAGCGCCGCCACCACCCAGAAGCCGGAAGCGGTGATTCGGACGGTGACAGACCTCTATGAGTCCTGCAACGCCAACGTGCACCGGAGCCCGCACCGGCTGGGGCGGGGAATGACGGAGCTCTACGAGGGGGCCCGGAGCCGCCTGTCCGCGTTTTTCGGGGCGGGGGACGACCACTGTCTCATCTTTACCCGGGGGGCCACGGAGTCGGTGAACCTGGTGGCCTCCAGCGCCCTGCCCCTGCTGTTTTCGCGGGATCCGAAGCGGCGGGAAGTGGTGGTGACGGCGGCGGAGCATCACAGCAACTTCGTGCCCTGGCAGCAGCAGTGCCGGCGCCTGGGAGGAACCCTTAAGGTGGTTCCCGTGGACGCGGAGGGGATGCCGGATATGAAAGCGTTTTCGGCCGCCCTTTCCGGGCGCACGGCCCTTGTGGCCTTCGCCCATCTGACCAACGTTTTCGGCCGGGTTTTCCCGGCGGAGGAGATGGCGAAACTGTCCCATCGGTCCGGCGCGGCCGTGCTGGTGGACGGGGCGCAGGCGGCGGGACACCTGCCCGTTTCGCTGGAAGAGCTGGGCTGCGATTTTTACTGCGCTTCCGGCCACAAGATGTACGGGCCGAACGGCATCGGCCTCCTGTTCGGGAAGCGGGAACTGCTGGAGACCATGGAACCCTGGCAGTTCGGTGGGGAGATGGTGGACCGGGTGTACGAAGACTGCACCCTGTTCGCCGAAATCCCCGCGAAGTTCGAAGCCGGCACGCCGGATTACATACAGGCCGCAGGGCTGGCCGCGGCGGCGGACTATCTGGATCATCTGGGAGGGATGGAGGCGGTCGCGAAGCGGGAAAGGGCGCTGACCGCGCGGCTGGCGGAAGGGCTGCGGGAGAGGAAGGGGATCCTGCTGCCCGCCTCGCCGGAGGCTTCCTGCGGGATCGTTTCCTTTCTGGCGGACGGGCTGCATCCCTTCGATGCGGCGGCTCTGCTGGACGCCCAGGGGATCGAAACGCGGTGCGGCTTTCACTGTGCGCAGCCGCTGATGCGTTCCCTGGGGCTTTCAGAGGGGACGGTGCGGATCTCCCTGGGGCTTTATAACACGGAAGAGGATCTGGACAGGCTCTTTGCGGCGCTGGACCGGATTATGGGGCGCGGGCGCTCCTGAAAAAGACGGGCGGCGCGCTCCTTTGCGCAAAGGCGCTTCGGAATGGAGGAAAGGATGAGACAAAAAACGGGGCCCTCCATCGGGGAGGCCCAGGAAAGATGGCGGGAGGAGTTTTCCGGGATCGGGGATGAATTCGACCGCTACACCTGGCTGATGGCCCTGGGGGAAGGGCTGAGGGGAATCCCGGAAAAGGAGCGGACGCAGGATCTGCTCTTTTCGGGCTGTATGTCCCGCGTCTGGATGCGGCTGGAAGAGAAGGACGGAAGGCTTTCCCTGCGGACCGACAGCGATACGCTGATCCTGCGGGGGATCCTGTTTTTGCTGGAAGACCTGCTGGACGAAAGGACGTGCGCCGAGGTGGGAAGCGCCAAAATCGATCTGTTCAGGGAGATGGATCTGGAGAGCGTTTTCAACGGGACGAGGAAAAAGGGGATGGGATCTCTGGTTTCGGAGATCCAGAAATTCGCCAGAGAGCGAGGAGACGATTTCGGAAAGGAGAAAAGGGATGGAAATAACGCCGTTAAAGCGGGAAGAAATCTGCAGGGTGATTGAAGGAAAGGGGCGGGCGGAGCGGATTCCCCTTTTGTATGATATCTGGATTTATGATAACGTGTTCGGATATGACGCAGCGCGAAGGGAGAAGTGGCTGTCGTCGAAACCCTGCGATGTGGATGAGGTCTTTTTGCAGATGCCGGGGACGGCGGAAGGATATCCGGAAGATCCGGACTTCTACTGGGCGATGCCTGGATTTGTCCCGAAGGAAGAAGGAGGGCTGGACGCCCGGCCGCTGATCGAAGACTGGGATGACGCGGAGCCATTTTTCGATACGTTTCCGGATCCGGAATCCCCCGCCCTGATCCCGAAGAAGCGGGAAAAGGACGGACGGTATCTGTTGGGCGCCTGGTGGTACTGTTACTTTGAACGGCTCTGGTATCTGCGGGGCATGGAGAACGCCCTGACGGATTTTTACCTGTATCCGGAGGAAATCCACAGGCTCTTTCAGAAGCTGACGCAATTTTATCTGCGGATCATGGAGCGGGCGAAGGAGGAGCTGGATGTGGACGGTTTCTTCGTGTCGGACGATATCGGGACCCAGAAAGCGCCCTTTTTCTCCCTCGACATTTTTCGGGAATTTTTCAAACCCTATTATGCGCAGCTGTTTCGGAAGGCCCATGAGCTGGGAACCCATTTCTGGCTCCACAGCTGCGGGAATATAGACCTGTTTCTGCCGGATCTCATCGAAATCGGGCTGGATGTGATCCATCCCATCCAGAAAAATACCATGGATGAAGGGGAGATCGCCCAAAAATACGGGGATCGGATCTGCATCCTTTCCGGCATCGACGTACAGTATCTGATGGCTTTCGGCACGCGGGAAGAAGTAAAGGAAGAGGTGGACTTTCTGATCCGCACGTACGACAGGCCGGAGGGCAGGCTGATGATGACCATGGGCAACGGCTCTACGCCTGACTGGAAAATCGAAAATCTGGAGGCGCTCTATCGGGAATCCCTGGAGAAAGGGAGCCGGAACGGAGGGTGAAATGAAACCAAAAAACGTGCTCTTCATCATGTCGGATGACCACGCCGCCAACGCGGTGAGCCTTTACGGATCCCGGATTTCGGAGGTCATGGAAACGCCGAACATCGACGGCATCGGAAAAGACGGGGCGTGGCTGGAAAACTGCTGCTGCACCAACGCGGTCTGCACGCCCAGCCGGGCGACGATCCTGACGGGACAGTATTCCCACGCGAACGGGGTGAAAACGCTGTTCGATTCCCTGCCGGATACGGCCGTCACCTTTCCGGAGCTCTTCGCGAAGGCCGGGTACGAGACGGCGGTGATCGGGAAATGGCACCTGCACAGCAGGCCGCAGGGCTTTTGCCACTTCGACGTGCTGGGATACCCCTGGCAGCAGGGGAAGTATTTCGATCCGCAGTTTCTGGACGAAAACGCGGACTGGGAAGGGGCGCTCAAACCCGGGGTGGCCGAGAGAACCTATTTCGGAAAGGAGGTTCCGGGATATGTCACCGATATCATCGCGGACAAAGCCATCCGGTGGCTGGACGAAAGGGACCGCACGAAGCCGTTTTTGCTCCTGTGCCATCACAAGGCCCCCCACGACGAATTCGAATACCATCCCCGCTACGGGCATCTGCTGGACGGGGTGACGATCCCGGAACCCGAAAGCCTGTACGAGGACAAGAGCGAAAGGAGCCCGGGCTCCGCGGGCTTCGGGATCACGATTTCGGAGGCCAACAAAAGGAGGAACATGGTGGAGACCATGAGCCGGCCGGATTATCCCACGGGCCCCCTTTTGACGGAAGGGCTGGATGAAGAGGAGCGGATGCGGGCCGCCTACCAGAAGTATTTAAAGGATTACCTGCGGACGGTGAAGGGGCTGGACGACAGCGTGGGCCGGCTGATAGCGCGGCTGAAGCGGGAGGGGATTTACGACGATACGATCATCGTCTATACGTCGGATCAGGGGATGCTGCTGGGGGAGCACGACTACAGCGACAAGCGGTGGATCTTTGAGGAATCCATGCGGATGCCGTTTTTGATCCGGGTCCCGGGAGAGGTCACCGGAGGCCGGAAAGTCGAAGAGCTGGTTTCCAACGTTGATTTCGCTCCCACCCTGCTGGACCTGGCGGGGATCCCCGTCCCGGCGCATATGCAGGGAAGGAGCTTTCGTCCCCTGCTGTCGGGAAAGACGCCGGAAGGATGGCAGGAGGAAATCTATTACCGCTACTGGCTGCACATGACGCACTGCGATACCCCGGCCCATTACGGGCTGCGCACCGCGGACAAAAAGCTGGTGTTTTACTACGGCCTGCCCCTGGACGCCAGCGGGGCCCTGCCGGATCCCACCCCCCAGGGATGGGAGCTGTACGATTTGAAGAAGGATCCCTTCGAAATGCACAACGTATACGGGCGCCCGGAATACGCCGAAACGCAGCGGGAGATGAAAAAGAGGCTGTTTCGGATCAAACGGGAGATCGGGGACGACGACGCCCGGTATGGAGAGCTGGCCCAAATCGCCGAAAAGGAGGGCATATGTTAGAAGATCAGATGTGGTTTGAACCGGAGGAAGCCCTTGCCGTCGCCTGGCGGCAGGGCGTGGACGAGGGCCGGGAAATCGGGGCGGACGAGGCGGAAATGAGAGAGGTCGCCTCCCTTCCCCGAAAGGATCCCGAAAAGCGCAGGCGGGCCTTTTCGCTGCTGGACCGGTGGGAATCGGCGGGGATGCGGGACGGCTATCCCTGGCTGGAGCCGGACGATCTGGAGTCCATCCGGAAACAGCGGGAAGGGGGCAAAGGCGGGAGGAAGCCGGTGCCCTTCCTGCGGGAAAAGGTATACGCGGCCTGGCTTATGCGGGCGGCGGGCTGCCTCCTGGGAAAGCCCGTGGAGGGCTGGTACCGGGACAGGATCGAAGGGCTTTTGCGGGAAGCGGGAAATCTGCCGGTGCGGCGATACGTCGAAGCGCCGGCGGACGGAATGCCGGAGGACGACGATACCAACTATACGATCCTGGCGCTGAAGCTGATGGAGGAAAAGGGATGGGAGTTCACCCCGGACGACGTGGGGGAGCTCTGGCTGGCCAGCCTGCCCGTCCTTCATCTGTGCACGGCGGAGCGTGTGGCATACCTCAACATGTGCAACGGCTTTTGCCCGCCCCGGTCCGCCCGGCATCATAACGCCTACCGGGAGTACGTGGGGGCTCAGATCCGGGGGGATTTCTTCGGCTACGTGTGCCCCGGGGATCCGGAAAAGGCGGCGGAGCTGGCCTGGAGGGACGCTTCCATAAGCCATGTAAAAAACGGGATTTACGGGGAAATGTTCGTGGCGGCCATGCTGGCGGAAGCGGCGGGTACGTCCCGGATGGAGGACATCGTCCGGGCCGGGATGGGGCAGATCCCCCAAAAGAGCCGGCTCTGGGCCGCCGCAGCGCAGGCGCTGGACTGGTGGAAAAACGGGACGTCAGCCGCAGCTGCGGTGGAGAACGTCCGGAAACGGTTCGACGAGACCTGCGGCTACGACTGGTGCCACGTGATCCCCAACGCGATGATCGTCTGCATCGGCCTGCTCTACGGGGAGGGCGATTTTACGAAGACTGTGGATCTGTGCCTGCGGGCCGCTTTCGACACGGACTGCAACTGCGCTACGGCCGGGTCCGTGGTGGGGATGGCCATGGGGATCCGGGAGGCGGACAGGGGCTGGATCGAACCGCTGAAGGACAAAATCCATTCCGGGGTGGACGGGATGGGAACCGTCCGGATCTCCGATCTGGCGGACCGCGCGCAGCGGGTTTTTGAGAGCCGGGTGCAAAAAGCGTAGAAAAAGTGGTATATTATTCGGTAGTATGGACGGGAGGGCGGAAGATGTATCGTGTGCTGATTGTAGAGGATGAACTGTTCGTACGGCTGGGAATCAAAATGTCGGTGGAATGGGAAAAGCTGGACATGGAGGTAATCGCCGACGTGTCCAACGGGGAGCAGGCCTGGGAAGTTTATGTCAGGGAAGAACCGGATATCATTCTGACCGATCTCAAAATGCCGATCATGGACGGGATGGAACTGATTCGCCGGGTGCGGGAGAAAAGCGACCGCACCCGCATTATCATTTTAAGCTGTCTGGAGGAATTTGCCCTGGTGAGGGAGAGCATCTCCATGGACGTGACCGACTACATCCTGAAGCTGACCATGACCCGGGAGGATATGGAAAAGGTGCTGGACAAGGCCAGGACGGAACTGGAAGCGCTCAAAAGGGCGCGGGAACCGGCCGGCGTTTCGCCGGAAAAGCAGCGGCAGGAACTGCTGGATTTCTTTTATTACAACACCTGGGGAGAGCGGGAGTACGGAGAACGGCTCCGGAAAATTGGCCTGCCTTTCGGCGAAAAGAACCTCCTCATGGCGGAACTGGAAATCAACCGGTATGAGGAGGTCCAGAAGCGGTTCGGGGACGATTACGGCGTCCTGGTGGATTCCGCCCTGCTCAACGTGCTGACGGAGCTGATGGAGGAGCACGGGGGAGGTATGGTGATGAAGGACCGGCAGAAATGTTATCTGATCATCGCGGGATATGGAAGCGCGGAGCAGAAAGCCATGGCGGAATACGGCTTCGAGCGGTTTCTGGCGAAGGCCAGAAAGACGCTCTCCATGTACTTTCAGATCGCGGTCACCATCGGGATCTCCCAGCTTTTCGACGGATATGAAAATCTCGGACGGATGTATCAGCAATGCCGCTATTGCCTGGATCAGACCTTTTACCATATGCCGGGGGAGAACCTGTTCTATTCGAAGATCCGGGGGGAAGACCGGACGGCCCTGGTAAGGGAGCGGCTTCTGGCCTGCGCGGAGCAGGACGGCATGGACGATCACAGCAAAAAAACTGCTGGAGGCAGCCGCGGAACTGTTCGAACAAAGGCAGGATCCGGCTGCGCTGAAAAAATATCTGGAATATATGCTGAATCTGGAAGCGGAACGCACGGTTTACGACAGCCGGAGAAGATTTGCCATGGTGGAGGAGAACGCGCGGCAGATGGAGCATGCGGAAACGCTTTCCCAGCTTCTGGAGGAATACTGTTCCTGTCGCAGGCAGCTTTCCGAGGACGCCCGCACGAAACAGGTGATGAGCAAAACCGTGGCGGGAATCGTCTCCCATATTGAAAAAAATTACGCGAAAAATCTTCCGCTGAAGGAAATCGCTCAGGCGGTGGAATTGAGCCCGAACTATATCTGCGAGCTGTTCAAGCGGGAAATGGGGATCAACCTTTCCGCCTACATCATGCGCTACAGGATCAGCAGGGCGAAGGAACTGCTGGTTTCCACGAACTTAAAGTCCTACGAGATCGCGGAGCGCACGGGTTTTTCCGACGAGAGCTATTTCAGCCGGAGCTTTAAGAAAGTGACCGGACAGTCCCCCTACGAATTCCGGAAAGGGCTGTTCATCAAAGAGGAATGAGAGATGAAGGGAAATTTCGGAGTCCGTTTGAAGACGCAGCTGATCGCGGTGTTCACGGTTTTGCTCACGGTGCTTTTGGGAGCGGTGGGCGTTTTGACCTATCAGCGCGTGGAAATCGTGGTGGAAAGGCAGTCCGCCAACATCACGCAGCAGTATTTCCGGCAGAGCGCCTACAACATTCAGAGCTTCGCCCAGGAGATCGACAATACGCTCAAGCTCCTGACGCAGGTTCCGGCGCTGCAGGAGTATCTGGGGAGCGGCTGGAAGGATGAGTTCGACGTGATCATGAATGCCAACAAGGTGTTCGAAGCGGCGGCGCAGACCATGTCCAACTACGATTATATCGAATCCGTCTATTTTTTCGGCGCAAACGGCGTTGTACTGGGCGCGACTTCGAGCCATAATCTCATCGTCAGGGGAAGGGAAAAGCAGCAGTCCTTTTATTCCGGGGCCATCCACGAAAAAGTGCTGAAAAACAGATGGGAAACCTACTGGTTCGGGACATATACCTCCGAGGATTTCCGGCTGGAGGGGGAAGCGGACCCGCTGGAGAAAGTCCCCTATATCAGCGTGGCCAGGAGCGTGAATATCCGGGGCCGGCACGAGGCCACGGTGGTGCTCAATATGAAGCAGAGCGTGCTGGCGGATATGATCGGCCAGGCGGACGAGGAGCAAAGGCGGGAGAGCTTTCTGGTGGACGAAAACGGAATCATCGTGGTTCATCGCAACGGAGAGCGGATGGGGGAAGCCTTCGAGGGGTTTGACGAAATGGAACCCGGCGGGGACGGGAGCTTTATGCAGGGCGACATGCAGATCAACTACCGGTCTTTGGACGGCGAGGGGATGCCCTGGATCCTGGTATCGGAAGTCTCTTCATCGGAGCTCTACGGGGAAATCCGTTCCCTGCGCCAGTGGTTCGTCCTCATCGTCCTGGCGGGCTGGGCTCTGGCCTGGGCGGTTTCCTGTTACTGGCTCTACCGCCTCACGAAGCCGCTGGATAAGCTGCGGGAAGGGATGAAGAAGATGGGGGAAGGGGATCTGGGATGGCAGCTGGAAAACGGGAGCAGAAACGAGCTGGGGATGCTGGGGCAGCAGTTCAACCATATGTCTCACAGCATCCGGGATCTGGTAGAACAGGTCCAGAGCGCGGAGCGGGAAAAGCGCCTTCTGGAACAGGAGGCGCTGCAGGCTCAGATCAATCCGCACTTCCTCTTCAACACCCTCTCCAACATCAAATATATGGCCATGATCGTAAAATCCAACACCATCGTGGAATGCATCACGGCCCTGGGCAACTTCCTGTCCCCGATCTATAAGAGCGAAGGGGACTTCTGGAGCGTTAAACAGGAAATGGAATATATCGGAAACTACGTGAAGATCATGAACTACCGCTTCGGGGGGCGGATCGCGCTCGTGTGGGACTGTCCGGAGGCGTTGAAAGAGGAAAGCATCCTGAAGTTCATCCTGCAGCCCCTGGTGGAAAATTCCATCTCCCACGGATTCGAAAAGCGGGAAGGGGAGGGGCGGATTTCCATCCGCTTTTCCGGGGAGCGCAAAGGGCTGACCATTTGCGTGGAGGACGACGGACAGGGCATGACGACGGAGAAGCTCCTTTCGCTGAGACAGGAGCTGGACGCCGGGGAGCGGCGTCAGGGGATCCGGAAGGGGCACATCGGCATTTCCAACGTCCACAGAAGGCTGAAGCTCTACTACGGCCCCTCGTCCGGCCTGACGGTGGACTGCAGCGGGGACGGGGGCACCAGAGTGACCGTAAGGATCGTAACATTTTCCAGAAAACCGTAACGGAGGCGGATTTTTTTAAAACCCTCTTTTTTCTTTTCGAAGGGCATCCGAATTCAGGTAAGGAAACGGGAATATTTTTTATGGAGGCGAAAGCCCCGTTTCGCTACAATGAATGCATCAACGGATGTGAGAGATCGGAAAGAGAAAAGGGGGTTCGTTTTATGGCCAAAGCTTCGCTGCCTGAAAAGACGGGGCGAAAGGGAAAGTACAACCGGGAAGGCCTGCGGCTGCTTCTGCTGGCGCTTCCATTTGTCCTTTTCGTCGTGGCCTTTTCCTATGTGCCGCTGTTCGGATGGATTTATGCGTTTACGGATTACAGAGCCGGGATGACGCTGTTCGACTGTCAGTTCGTGGTGCTCAAACACTTTCAGGCGATCTGGGAAAACCGGGCGGAGGTGATCCGGGTGCTTAGGAATACGTTCGCCCTGAGCTTCCTGGGAATACTGGGATCCCCGCTTCCCGTCATTTTCGCCATCCTCATCAATGAAATCCGCTCGTCGAAATTCCGGAAGCTGGTGCAGACCTTCACCACCCTTCCCAATTTCATCAGCTGGATCGTGGTATTCACTCTCTGTTTTGCCATGTTTTCCACGGACGGGATGGTGAACGGGCTGCTTAGGCGGTTCGGCATGGATCCCATGGTCAATCCGCTGGGGAACGCGGATTGCGCCTGGATCTTCCAGTGGGGGCTGGCGACCTGGAAATCGCTGGGCTGGAGCGCCATCATTTATATCGCGGCCATCGCGGGCATCGATTCGGAACTCTACGACGCGGCCCATGTGGACGGGGCGAACCGGCTTCAGACCATTCTCAACGTGACGGTGCCGGGGCTGTACTCCACCTATTTCGTCCTTCTGCTTTTGTCCATCAGCAATATCCTGAGCAACGGTTTCGACCAGTATTTCGTGTTTTACAATCCGCTGACGGCGGAAAAGCTGGAGGTGCTGGACTATTACGTCTATAAAATCGGCGTGCTCACCAACAACTACCCTCAGTCCATCGCGCTGGGCATGTTCAAAACGGTCGTCAGCGTGACACTGTTGTTCACCGCGAACAGGCTGTCGAAAAAGCTGCGCGGCGAGTCCATCGTTTAGGAGGTGGGAAGCGATGAAGAAAGAGAAGAATGGGAAGAGCCCGTCAAAAAGGCGTTCGCCGTCCGGGATCCTGGCGGATTTTGCGATCTGCGCGATCTGTTTTGTATTCATGGCGATGTGCATTTATCCGTTTTATTACGTGATCATCTATTCCGTCAGCGATCCCAACCAGGCTGCCGCGGGACTTTTGTTTACGCCGAAGGGATTCAGCCTGGAAACGTTCAAAAGCCTGTTCCGGCTAAACGATATCCCGGGAGCCTTTCTCATCTCGGTGGCGAGAAGCCTGATCGGAACGGTGCTGACGCTGATCGGTTCCTCGTTTTTCGCCTATCTGGTGACGAACCGGAAGATGATCGGGAGGACGGCCGTTTACCGGATCGTGATCATGACCATGTATATCAACGCGGGGCTGATTCCATGGTACATGACGATGAAGGCGTACGGCCTGCAGAACAGTTTCCTGCTGTATGTCCTGCCCGGATTCGTGACAGCCTATTATGTGATTTTGATCAAAACCTACATGGAGCAGCTGCCGAAGGAACTGGAGGAATCGGCCAGGATGGACGGAGCGGGCATATTCACGGTTTTTTCGCGGATCATCATGCCGCTGTCCAAACCGATCATCGCCACCATCGCGGTGTACGCGGTGGTGGGGCACTGGAATTCCTGGACCGACAACTATTTCCTGGTTTCGGACTCGAAGCTCCAGACCCTGCAGATGGTCCTCTATAATTATCTGAACCAGGCGAACCGCTTCCAGACCATGTCCAGCAGTTCCATGGACGCGGCCGCAGCGGCCAGCATGATCACGCCTACCTCGATCAAAATGTGCATCACCGTGGTGGTGGTGGTCCCCATCATGTGCGTCTATCCTTTCCTGCAGAGGTACTTCGTCAAAGGCATCATGATGGGAGCGGTGAAGGGATGAAACAGGCAACCATAAAATTACCATAAAAGAAAAGGAGAAGAGAGGGTATGAAGAACATTCTGAAAAAAGTGACGGCCCTTTTGGGAGCTGCCGCCATGACCGCATCGCTGATCGCCTGTGGGGGACAGGATGCAGCTCAGGACAGCGGGACGCAGGAGCAGAGCGCCGGAACGGCCGATTCGGGAGAATCTCAGGCGGCACAGGCGCCGGATGACGTGATCACGCTGACCGTATGGAATACGGAAGTGCTCACGCCCGGCATTCAGAATAACGATGTGGCCAGGGCCATCGAGGAAAAACTGGGAATCAAACTGGATATCGTTCAGGGCGACTCTCAGAAATTCAGCATCCTGCTGGCGGGCGGGGACCTTCCCGACATCATTTATACGAATCCCGCGCAGCAGGGCGTGGAGGCCAACGCGCTGATCACCAGCGGCCAGCTCATCCCGCTGGACGACCTGATCGAAGAATACGGGGAAAATCTGAAGCAAAACGCGGTCAACCGGCTGGAATACTCGAAGCAGTATCTGAGCAACGGGGAGGGAAAGACCTATTTCATTCCGGTGCTGGAGTACAATAAGGACGAGGAGAATCCGGACATCAGTTACACCATAGAAAATGTCGGCCTGATGACCCGCTGGGATGTCTACGCGGCCGTCGGCTATCCGGAAATCGAGACCACGGACGACTATCTGAACGCGCTCAGCCAGATGCAGGACTACGCCAGGGAAAACGATCTGGCGGAAGGAAAGCAGATTTACGCCATCAGCGGATGGAGCGACTGGGGGCTGTGGCCCTGGTGGCTGGCCAACGTCAGGGAGATGGGATATACCGACCTTTTAAACGGAGCGATCATGAACCAGGAAACGAAGGAAGTGGATTTGAATTACGCCACGGATGTGTTCTGGGAATCCCTGAAGTTCTACAACAAAGCCTATAATATGGGAATTCTGGATCCGGAAGCCTTTACCATGAAGAACGATCAGTTCTGGGAAAAGTGCAACAACGGCCAGGTGCTGATGGCCTACGCCAGCTGGCAGACAGACAGCATGAACAAGACCATGGCGGCCAACGGCCACCCGGAATGGGGCTTTGAGAAGATCCCCTACAGCGGATATCCCTATGTTTCCGGCGTGATTTCCGGGGATGCGCCTCTGGGCAACGGCGCGGATTACGCCACCGCCATCACGACCAACTGCGAGTATCCGGAAAAGGCGATGCAGCTCATCGATTTCTGCAATTCCGAAGAGGGCGCCCGCCTGATTTACAGCGGCGTGGAGGGCGTACACTGGCAGGAGCAGGATGGGAAAGCGGTTCCCACGGACAGCTATCTGGAGATGATCAAAACGGATCCCAACTATACCAGCAATACCGGCATCACGCTGTACAACAAGCTCTGCGGCTTAAAGGAGACCCAGGTGCTTTCCGATGAGACTCCCGCCAACGTGCTCAAGTCCAACGAGCAGAAGGCGGCCAATATCCTGGAGATCGACCAGGCCTACTGCGATTACTATAACGAACTGCGGGGCGGCGAGTACCTGTATCCCGGCATGGTGCTCAACGATATGCGCGAAAAGGGCGAAATCCAGACCTTTACGGATTATAACATGTTCACCACTCTGGTACAGTCCCCCAGCGACGAGACGCTGAATATCCTGGCGCAGTGCGACCAGTACATGAACGTGCAGGGCGTCAAATGCGTCATGGCCAAAGATGACGCGGAATTCGAAGCCCTTCGGGAAGAAGCCATGCAGGAGCTGGAAGCGAAGGGTTTCTCGAAAGCGAGAGAAGAAATCGTCGCCAACTACGAAGCGGCGAAGGAAGAAGCTTCCAGATTCGAACTGCAGTAACCGGTATTTGACCTATGGAGAATGAAGGAGAATTTATGAACCCGTTTTTTAACGCGAACCATTCTCCCATCGGAGCTTACGCCAGCTTTACGCTGGGATATCCGAAAGCTTCAGGCGGCCCGTCTATGGAGACGGGCCGTCCTGCGGATACGAACGTATATATCGGCGTTCAGGGGAGAAAGAGCTTATGAGGCGCTTCCGTTTTTCGGCGACGCCGAAGACGAGAGCATTCGATACGATGTGGATGGGCAGGAGAAGGAGAGCAACGGATTTTTCGATCCGATCCCCCTTTCCAGGGTGAAAAGGACGTTCGGGGCGGGAACGGATGTTTTCGAAGCGGGGGATCTGACCTTTTCCCTGTATTCCCGGGCCATCCCGGTGCCGGACCCCGAAACGGCGGACGAAGAGCAGCTTCGCCATGCGCTGGTTCCCGCGGTGCTGGCGGAGCTGGCCGTGGACAACCGGGGATGCGGGGAGCAGCGGCTGGCGTTTTTCGGCGCGGATCAGACGGAGAATAACTGCGCCGTCCGGCACTTTGCCGGGGAGGGGCTTACAGGCATCGGACAGGGAGGAAAATGGGCTTTCTTTACCGACGGCGAGGCCGATACGGCCTCCGGGTTTGTGCCCGCCTGCATCCTGGGGGAAGAGGACGAGGAAAACTGGAAGTTCAACAACGGAAAGACCGGGCTTTTACTGCTGAAAGTGCCGCCCGGGGAACGAAAGACCTGGCGGTTTGCGATCTGTTTTTACCGGGGGGACACGGCGACCTACGGCGTCGAAGCGAAATATTTCTATACGGAATACTTCGGCAGAATCGAGGAAGTCGGGGCCTATGCGCTGAAAAACTTCCAGAGGATGAAGGAAGAAAGCCAGGAGACGGACCGGGCCTTCGACCGGCCCTGGCTGACGAAAGAGCAGCGCTTCATGATGGCCCAGGCGGTGCGCAGCTATTACAATTCCACCCAGCTTCTCGTCGCAGAAGGAAAGCCCATCTGGATCGTCAACGAAGGGGAATTTCGGATGATGAACACCATGGATCTGACCGCGGATCAGTCCTTTTTCGAGGGCAGGATGAATCCCTGGACGCTGAAAAACGAGCTGGAGTTCTATCTGGAACGGTATTCCTATACGGATCAGGTATTTTTCCCCGGGGAGGACAGGCTGTATCCGGGCGGGCTGACGTTCTGCCATGACTGCGGGGTGGCGAACCAGTTCACCCGCAGGGGCCATTCCTCCTATGAAAAGACGAAGCTGACGGGATGCTTTTCCTATATGAGCCAGGAACAGCTGGCCAACTGGCTCTGCTGCGCCTTCCTTTACGCGGAAAAATCCGGGGACAGGAAATGGCTGGAGGACAAAAACGATGTGCTCCTGGCGTGTTTTGAGAGCATGGTGAACCGGGACCATCCGCAGGAAGAGAAGAGAAACGGCGTGATGGGGCTGGACAGCAGCCGAACGAAGGGCGGGTCGGAGATCACCACCTACGACAGCCTGGACGCTTCCCTGGGGCAGGCGCGAAACAACATCTATCTGGCGGGAAAGTGCTGGGCGGCCTATGTGATGCTGGAACGGTATTTCCGGGAAAAGGGAAACGGGGTGGCGGCCGCGCGGGCGAAACGGCAGGCGCACCGCTGTGCGGACACCCTGGCATCCCATCTCTCTGAGGAGGGGTACATCCCGGCCATTCTGGACGAAGGCTGCGATTCCCGGATCATCCCGGCCATCGAGGGGCTGGCGTTTCCATATGAAGCCGGATGCCGGGAAGCGACGGAGGAAAACGGGGAGTACGGGGCGTATATCCGGGCCTTGAAAACCCATTTTTCCTCGGTGGTAAAGCCCGGGATCTGCCTGTTCGCGGACGGGGGATGGAAGCTTTCCTCCACCAGCGACAATTCCTGGCTGAGCAAGATCTATCTGTGCGAATTCGTGGCGCGCCGGATCCTGGGATTTGACGGGGAAACGTATACCCGGGAGGCGGACCGGGCCCACGCCGCGTGGCTAACCCGCCCGGAATGCTCTTACTGGTGCTGGAGCGATCAGATCGTGGCAGGGATCGTGATGGCCAGCAAATATTATCCCCGGGGGGTCACCAGCGTTTTGTGGCTGGAAGAAGGGGTGGAGGAATGAGCGAAAAGAGAAACGAAACGACGCCGGAGTACGGCTTCTGGATGTCTTTGGGGTTAAAGAGCGCCGCCCTGTTTTATCAGGAGCAGAACGCTGCGCGGATGGAGCGGGCCGCCAGGGTATTTTGCGAGAGCTGGAAGAACCGGGCCCCCTTTTCGGTGGAGCGCGGCCTGCCCTCCCGTTTTGTGGATGAAGCGCGGATCGAAGGCGACTGCGGAGACCTGTGGGGATTCTGGGTGGACGACAGCGGACTGATCCATTTTGACGGGGAAAAGTTTTCCGGGCTGCAGGAACTGTACCGGACGGATCCGGTAGCCAGCGGGATCCTGGAGCGGGCGGCCCGGGACGGAAGCGTCCCGCAGGAACTCTTTCCGGGGCGCTACTGGCACTGCGGCACGCACAAAGTGGCAGACATTCCGTTTCTTCTGGAATCCGGATACAGAGGATATCTGGAAAAGATCGAGCGGGAAGAAAGGGGAGCGTCCCCGAAAAAGAGATCCTTCCTGCGGGGCATGCGTGACGTGACGCTGGCGCTGATGGATTACTTCCGGCGGTGCGCCCGGTCGTTTCGGGAGGCGTATGAGCGAACGGGGGACGAACGGTACGGGGCTTTGGCTGACGCGCTATTCAGGGTTCCCGAAGGGCCCTGCGCCAGCTTCCGGGAGGCTGTGATCGTGGTCCGCATCCTGAACCTCTTGTGCGATTCGGAATTCGGACGCATCGACCAGTATCTGTATCCCTATTATCGAAAGGACGTGGAGCAGGGCAGGCTGACCCGGGAGGAGGCAAAGGGGCTGCTGGCGGATCTGTGCCGGTTCGTCAACCGGGACGGGCTGGTGTGGCATCAGGTGGTGGGCGGCTGCGGCCGGGACGGGAAGCCGTCCTATAACGAACTCACGGAGCTGGTGCTGGAAAACGCCCCTCTTTTCGCCCATCCCCACATCTCCCTGCGGGTGCGGGAGGATATGCCAAAAGAGCTCTGGGAAAAGGCCCTTCGCACCATCGGCACGGGATGCGGGAACCCCGCCCTGGTGCGGGAAGATCTCTTCATCCGGGATCTGGAACGAACCTATGGGGTTTCGAAGGAGGATGCCCGGGATTTTGCCTTCGGAGGCTGCTCCGAAATCATGATTCCCGGGAAAACCAACGTGGATTCCACCTGGTGCGCCTATAACGTGCTGGAAGTGCTGCTGGAAACGGTCTATACGAAGCTGGAGGAGACGGATTCCTACGAAGAGCTGTACGAAAAGTTCTGCGGGGAGATCGAAATCACGGTGGAGGAAATGACGGAGCACATCAACATCCGTCAGCACCTGAAGGGCGCGTTCTGGCCGGATCCCCTCCTTTCCCTGCACACTGCGGGCTGCATCGAGAGCGGGAAAGGGTTCTGGGAGGGGGGAGCCCTCTACAACTTCGACGGCGCGGATCTTTTCGGGAATACCAACGCCGTCAACGCCCTGGGAACGTTGAAAGCCCTGTACGCGGGAGAGCTGGGGGTCGGGAAGGAGCGGTTTTTAAAGGCGCTGCGGGAGGACTTCAAAGGGGAGGAAGAGCTCCTGCACTCGATCAAAAGGCTGCCTAAATTCGGCAACGGAGACGAAGAACTGAGAAGGATCGCGGGGGAATTTACCGCTTTCCTGTTTTCCTGCATCCGGGGGAAGCGCACCTGGCGGGGCGACGGATGGTTCGTTCCGGATATCGTGCAGTGGATCACCTACGGTCCACTGGGGTGCAAAATGGGCGCCACGCCGGACGGCAGGCGCCGCGCGACGCCTCTGGCGGACAGCAGTGGGGCCACGCCCGGCACGGACGAAAACGGGCCCGTTCCGCTTTTGACGGACTGCAGCGCCCTGCCTCACGAACAGGGCTGCGGCACGCTGGTTCTGAACATGAGGCTGGCGCAGGAGTGTTTTTCCGACGGGCTGATCGGAAAGCTTGAGGATCTGTTTCGGGGATATTTCCGGATGGGAGGAAGCCAGGTGCAGGTCAGCGTGCTGGATGAGAAAACGCTGCAGGATGCCCTGGAGCATCCGGAAGAGCACCGGGACCTGATCGTGCGGGTGGGCGGGTTCACCGATTATTTTTACCGGCAGACCAGGGAAATTCAGAGGTCTATCGTGGAGCGGGTGGCCCACAAAGCGGAGTGAAGGCAGGAGGAAAGGTCATGGAAACGGAAGGGACGGTTTTTCAGATCCAGCGTTTTTGCCTGCGGGACGGGGACGGCATCCGGACGTCGGTGTTTCTGAAAGGGTGTCCCCTGTCCTGCGCCTGGTGCCACAATCCGGAAGGGCGGTCGGGGCGGGTGCAGCTGTCCTTTCTGGCGCATCTCTGCGCCGGCTGCGGACGATGCGCCGCGGTCTGCCCCGCGGGCGTTCACGGCTTTGCGGCGTCCCACCGGGTGGATTATGCGAAATGCACCGGCTGCGGGCGATGCGTATCGGCCTGCCCCCGGGGCTGTCTGGAGCTGGTGGGAAAGCGGATGACGGTTTCGGAAACGGTGCGGGAGGCATTGAAGGACCGCCCCTTTTGGGGGACGGTGGGAGGCGTTACCTTCACTGGAGGGGAACCGCTGTCCCAGGCGGGCTTCGTGCTGGAATGCGCGAAAAGGATCCGGGAGGCGGGAGGGACCGTGGCCGTGGAGACCAGCGGCTTCGCCGAAAGGCGGGATGTGGAGATGCTGCGGGAGGTTGTGGACTGCTGGCTCTACGATTTCAAGGCCGGGGAAGAAGAAAAGCATCGCAGGCTGTGCGGATGTTCCTGCCTGCCTGTCCGCAGCAATTTCCGATGGCTCTGCGGGCAGGGAGCGCGGCTGATCCTGCGCTATCCCATGATACCGGGCGTCAACGACGGGGAAGCGGATCTGGACGGCCTGATCCGCCTGCTTTCGGAAACCTCTTTGGACATCCCTGTGGAAATCCTTCCCTATCACAGGATGGGAAAGACGAAGGCGGAACGGATCGGGGAGAGCTTCCCCGCTTTTTTGCCCGCAGAGGACGCTGGCCGCAGCCAGGCCGAAGCTCTCTGTCAGCGCCTTCGCGGGATGGGGGTCGGGAACGTCAGGATTTCCTGAGGGAGGTCAGGCTGACGGTCTGCACAGCCCGCGGTATGCCTTTGGAGAATAGCCCGTTTTCTCCTTAAAGCACTTTCCGAAATGGCTGATCTGGTGAAATCCCACAGCCGCGGCGATATTGCCGACAGGCTCGTTTGTTTTCGCCAGAAGCTGCGCGGCTTTTGACAGACGGTATTCCGTTAGGTATTTATAAGGCGTAGTGTCCATGCTCATTTTGAAACAGCGGGAACATTCCGACTTACTGATATTTGCGCTTGCGGACAGGTCGGACAGCGTGAGATCTTCTGAAAAGTGTTCTTCAATAAAGCGTAAAATTTTTTGCATACGAAGAGGGACGGGGCTTTCTTTTTGCTCCTGGGGGAGCGTGATATTTTTGCGCATTGTCAGCCAGAGAGAAGACAGCTTAACCAGGACTTCGTATACATAGAACTTCGTCCTGTCCTTTTCGAGCTGAACCAGTTGTTGTAAAATCGCCGTTACCTCCTTATGCCATCCGGCAGCGGGGGTGAAATGGACAAAGGGCAGCCGCTCATTCGTTATAACGCTGTCCACGAAATCCTTTGCGGGGCTTCCCGTATAAAAAGCGAGAAAGTACGGCGGAAACAGAAAGCTGTTATAATGGCAGTCTTTCACTTCCCCCACAAAATGCACCACATCTTTATTGATAAAGATCGCTTCTCCCGCCCGGATCCGAAGCGAATGATCCAGCGTCCGAACTTCGATGATTCCGTCCAGAACATAAATAAACTGTAAATCCTCATGCCAGTGCATGACCTGAAATCCCGGATTCCGCGGATAAGAATTTTTGCCGGTCACGTCGAGAACGAGATACGGAAAATCCGTGTTGATATTCAAATTGATCGAGTTGATATAATTTTCCTTTTTCAAATCCATCTTTCGTCCTTTTTGGGAATATTACGATAATATTCGGGGATTTTGCGATAGTACGGAGAACTTATTTGTGATAAAATCATAGAAAACTCTGAAGAAAAAGTCAAGGAGGCGATCCCTTGTATTTTCGGTATGAAAGATTATGCGCTGAAGAAAGGGGGGAAATGAAAATGGCAAACATCGTTGTCCTGTTTGAAGTAAAACCGACGGAAGCCGGAATGAAAAGATATCTTGACCTTGCGGCCATGTTAAAACCGATGTTAGCCGGTTTTGAGGGATTTATCCGGGCAGAACGCTTTTCCAGCTTAAATGAGGAAGGAAAGCTGCTGTCCATGAACGTATGGACGGACGAAAACGCCGTCGGGCGTTGGAGGAATGTTATGCAGCACCGCATGAGCCAGAAAGAGGGACGGGAAAAGCTGTTTGAAAGCTACAAAATTACCGTCTGTTCCGAGATCCGTTCCTATACGGACACAGACCGCGAGCGGGCTCCGCAGGATTCCAACCGGTATTTTGATGTAGAGGGATAGTGTGAGAAATGAGCCCGATGGCTTATTTCTCACACGGCTATTTGTCCCGGAGCGTCACAAATAGCTTAGTTGGCAGAATCGCTTACGCTCCGAATGGAGGATAATATGCAGTACATCAGTCGCTATCAGTCTCCCATGGGGGAAATTCTGCTGGCCGCAGATGAAATCGGCTTGACGGGACTATGGTTTGAAGGCCAGAAGTATTTCGCCCTTTATCTGGAGAAAGAACATGAGGAAAAAGAACTGCCTGTATTTGAACGGGCGAAAGAGTGGCTCGATATCTATTTCTCCGGAAGAGAGCCGGACTTCAGGGTGCCGCTCCACTTTATCGGCACCGATTTTCAAAACGAGGTGTGGGAAATACTCTATTCCATTCCGTACGGACAGACCATGACCTACGGCGAAATTGCGAAACAGCTTGCCGCCAAACGAGGATTAAAGCGCATGTCGGCGCAGGCGGTAGGCGGGGCCGTAGCCCGCAATGGAATTTCCGTGATCGTCCCCTGCCATCGGGTAGTAGGGACAAACGGGAGTTTGACCGGGTATGCCGGCGGCATTCATAAAAAAATTGAGCTGCTTAAGTTGGAGGGGGCTTTGAAACCGGAGTATTTTATCCCCAAACACAGCACGGCCCCGTAAAGGAGGGCGCGATGAAACCTGCCAATCTGGAAAAAATCGAACGTTCTTTTGAAATACAGGCGCAGAATTTTGAGAGCAAAGAGGTCAATTTCACAAAAGAAGAATATTTAAATGATACGATATCCTGCGTTGCGCCGGACAGGCAGGATATTGTTCTGGAGGTGGCGGCCGGAACGTGCGTTTGCGGGCGTTCTTTTGCTCCGCTCGTCCAGGCCGTTGTCTGTTTGGACGCAACGCTTCCCATGCTGGAAACCGGCAAGGAGAAAGCGGATGGCAGTCATCTGAATAATATGGTATTTGTGAAGGGCTATGCGGAAGAAATGCCTTTCCTGAATGAGAGCTTTGATATCGTATTTTCGCGGCTCGCTTTTCATCACTTTACAGACGCGGACGCCGTTTTTGCTGAAATGGCAAGGGTACTGCGTCCCGGCGGCAAACTGGTCTTAATTGACATGGAAGCTGCCGGAGAAGAACTCCGGGACATGGAAGACGAAATCGAAACGCTGCGCGACCCTTCCCACATAAGGAATATGAGCAAAACTGAAATGCTGGGTCTGTTCGCCGCGCACAATCTTTCGGTTAAAAAATGCCATAAAAAACATATACGGCAAAAACTGAAAAGCTGGCTTGCTCTTACGAACACACCGGAAGATGTCCAGGATGAAATCACGGAAAGGATGAAAAGAGAAATGAGCGGAGGCGAAAAAACAGGTTTCTCTCCTTACATGGAAAACGGAGAAATCTGCTTTAACCAGAGATGGATTTCGATCGTTGGCAGGAAACGGCGGCGAAGATAAGCGGGCAATCCCGCCCCGCTGAAAGAATTGACATCCCACCGTCACCGTGATAAGATAAAACCAGTTCAAAAAGGGAATCCGAGGAGAGCAGAGAGCAGGAGGACATATATGACTTGAGAGGGTCATTGTGTCCTTTTTTGATACGAACAGGAAATTTTATTTCCTGTTCGTATCAAAAAAGGCGCTCCGCTGAGGATGCGCACTCGCGCGCAGGGAATATCGTTGCCTGGCGGCAACCGTGCTCGGCGCGAGTGTGCCCTGGCACACATCTTTTGATACGACAGGAAATGAAATTTCCGCTTTTTACAGCAAAAAGGAGGGAACCGGAGTGGAGAACAACTATGATGTGGTCGTCATCGGAGGCGGAGTGACAGGGGCGGCCGTAGCCCGGGAGCTGTCCCGCTACGATTTGAAAATCTGCCTGCTGGAACGGGAGGAGGACGTCTGTTCCGGCACGTCGAAGGCCAACAGCGCCATCGTGCACGCCGGCTACGACGCCCGGCCGGGCACGTGGAAGGCCCGGATGAACGTGGAAGGCAACCGCATGATGGGGCAGCTGGCAAAGGAGCTGGACTTCGAGTTTCAAAGAAACGGGTCCCTGGTGGTCTGCTTTGAAAAAGACGGGCTGCCCGCCCTGGAGCGGCTGAAAGAGCAGGGGGAGCAAAACGGGGTGAGGGGGCTTGAGATCCTGGACGGGGAGGCCGTCCGCAGGATGGAGCCGAACCTGCAAAAGGACGTGTACGCCGCCCTGTACGCTCCGGACGGGGGGATCGTCTGCCCCTTCGGCCTGACCATCGCGCTGGCGGAGAACGCCTGCGACAACGGGGTGGAGTTCCGGTTTGAAACGGAAGTGACGGGGGTGGAAAAAGCGGAGGACGGCTACAGGATCCTCACTTCCCGGGGAGATCTGCGGACCCGTTTCGCGGTCAACGCCGCAGGGCTGTATGCGGACGTCTTCCACAACATGGTCAGCGACCGGAAGATTTCCATTTCGCCCAGGCGGGGCAGCTACTGGCTTTTGGATAAGGCGGCGGGAACGCTGGTGCATCATACGGTCTTTCAGGTGCCGGGGAAATTCGGCAAGGGAGTTCTGGTGACCCCCACCGTTCACGGGAATCTGCTGGTGGGGCCTACGGCCGTGGATATTGAGGAAAAAGAGGACACGCGAACCACGGCGGAGGAGCTGGAGGAAGTCCGGAAAAAAGCCTCCCGGAGCGTCCGCGATATCCCCTTTTCCCTGGTGATCACTTCCTTCGCCGGGCTGCGGGCCCGGGAGGCGGAGGACGATTTCGTTCTCGGGGAAGCGCACGGAGCGCCGGGATTTTACGACGCGGCCGGCATCGATTCCCCGGGGCTTTCCGCCGCGCCCGCCATCGGGAAATTCCTGGCCGGGCAGATCGCCCGGGCGGCAGGCGCGAAGGAAAAGCCGGACTTTCGGCCGGAGAGGAAGGGCATCGTGAAAGCGGCGTCCCTGCCCCTTTCGGAGCGGGCGGAGCTGATTCGCCGGGATCCGGCTTACGGAACCATCGTCTGCCGGTGCGAAGAGATCAGCGCCGGGGAAATCCGGGACGCCGTCGCGCGCACCCTGGGGGCTAGGAGCATGGACGGGATCAAGCGCCGGGTGAGGGCAGGCATGGGAAGATGCCAGGCGGGATTCTGCACGCCGGGAACCGTGGAAATCCTGGCGCGCCAGCTGGGCGTTCCCATGGAAGAGATCCGGAAGAACGCGGACGGCTCGCAGCTGCTGGAAAGGAGAGACAGCGGAATGGAGGTAAAAGGTGAGGGAATATGAAGTCGTAATCATCGGCGGCGGCCCGGCGGGGCTCGCGGCGGCGCTGGCGGCGCGGGAAAACGGGGCGAAGGACGTCCTGATTCTGGAGCGGGACGTCAGGCTGGGCGGGATTTTGAACCAGTGCATCCACAACGGCTTCGGGCTGCATACCTTTCAGGAGGAGCTGACCGGGCCGGAATACGCGGACCGTTTCGTCCGGCGGGTTCTGCGCGCCGGGATCGAAACGAAATGCGGCTCCATGGTGATCCGGATCGGCCGGGATCGGACGGTGACCTATGTGAACGGGCGTGAAGGGCTTTGTCAGATCCGGGCGAAAGCCCTGGTTCTGGCCATGGGATGCCGGGAAAGATCCAGAGGGGCGCTGAACATTCCCGGATACCGGCCCGCGGGCATCTATTCCGCGGGCACGGCGCAGAGGCTGGTGAATCTGGAAGGGGTCAGCGTCGGAAAGCGGGCGGTGATCCTGGGTTCCGGGGATATCGGGCTGATCATGGCCCGCCGCCTGACGCTGGAAGGGGCCAGGGTGCTGGCGGTGGCGGAGATCATGCCCTATTCCGGCGGCTTAAAACGCAACATCGTGCAGTGCCTGGACGATTTTTCCATCCCCCTCCTTCTGAGCCATACGGTGGTGGAAATCCTGGGGAAGAAGCGGGTGGAGGGCGTGGTGCTGGCCCGCGTGGATGAGAACAGGAAGCCGGTGCCGGGCACACAGAGGCTTCTGGAATGCGATACCCTGCTGTTGTCCGTGGGGCTTTTGCCGGAAAACGAGCTGACCGCAGGGCTGGGAGCTCCCATGGACCGGGTGACCGGGGGCCCCTGCGTGGACCAGCGGATGCAGACGGAGCTGCCCGGGATCTTCGCCTGCGGCAACGTGCTGCACGTGCACGATCTGGTGGACTACGTGAGCCAGGAGGCCGCCCTGGCCGGAAAAGAGGCGGCCCTTTGGGCGCAGAGGGGCTGCGGGGACCAGAATGCCCCGATTGCCCTCCGGGCCGGAAAGGGGATCCGCTATACCGTGCCCCAGCGGCTGTGCGGCGAAGCGGAAGGCAGCGTGACGGTGCGGTTTCGGGTGGACAACGTATACGAGAACAGCAGCGTGGCCGTCTATTGCGGGGCCCGCTGCATCCAGAGGAGGAAAAAGAGGATTTTTGCGCCCGGAGAGATGGAGCAGCTGATTTTGACGAAGGAGCAGCGAAGCGCCCTTTCGGGGCAGGCGGAGCTGGAGATCCGCCTGGAGCGGGCTGAGGAACTGGAGAGGGCTGGGGAAACGGAGGAAAGGCGATGATTCGGGAAATCACATGTATCTGCTGTCCGCTGGGCTGCAGGCTTTCGGTGGACGAAGAGCATCCGGAGAAGGTGTCCGGAAACGGCTGTCCCAGAGGGGCCCAATACGGGAAAAACGAGGTGGCGGATCCCAGAAGGACGGTGACGGCCAGCGTGGCGGTGGAGGGAGGCGAGCTGCCCGCAGTGTCGGTGAAAACCTCCCGCGACGTCCCGAAGGGGCGGATTTTCGCCTGCATGGACGCCATCCACGCCCTGCGCGTTTTCGCGCCGGTGAAGGCCGGGGACGTGCTGCTTACGGACTGCGCCGGGACGGGCGCCGATCTCGTGGCCACGAAGACGGTGGAAAAAAGAGGACAGGATTTGTGATGCTTCGGAACGGAGGAAAAATGGAATTTCGGGAGCTGCTGGAAACGTCGCCGGTGATCGCGGCGGCGAAGGACGAAGAAGGATTGAAAAGGGCGCTGGAGACGGACTGCGGCATCGTGTTCACCCTGTACGGGAATCTGTGCACCGTGGAAGGGATGGTGAAGCGGATCCGGGAGGCGGGCAAGATGGCCGTGGTGCACATGGACCTGATCCAGGGGCTGGGCGGCCGGGAGATCGCCGTGGATTTTTTGAAGGACAGCGCCGGGGCGCAGGGCGTCATCAGCACGAAGATCGCCCTGGTCAGACGCGCCATGGAACTGGGGATGGCGGGGATCTGGCGGACGTTTCTGGTGGATTCCATCGCCCTGAACAACACGAAAAAGCAGCTTTCCGCCGCGGCTCCGGACGCGGTGGAAATCCTGCCGGGCATCCTGCCCCGGATCATCCGGGAGATCCGCTCCTGCACGGGAGTCCCCATCATCGCGGGAGGTCTGCTTTCGGACAAAAAGGATGTGCTGGAAGCGCTGGACGCGGGGGCATGGGCGGTGTCCTCCACCCGGGAAGAGCTGTGGAAGCTGTAACAGTTCTGCCATGCAGGCATATGTGGCAAAATGCCGCGTGGGAGCTCGCTCACTGAGCTGCATTTTGCCACATGCGCCTATAGGGCGGACGCCCGACATGAATGACATGGCCGAACTGTTGCCGGAAGCCGTAAAAAACCGCGAAAAATCCTTTACAAACCGGCGCAAATGGGTTATATTGAGATTTGAAATTTAAGAGGATACAGCTGGAATTGACAAGGGTGTCAGAAATCCGCGCAGCGCGCGGGTTTTTGATGCCCTTTTTTATTCAGTTCTTCAACGCGACAGGAGGAAGGAAGATGGGACAAAGTCAGACGCCACAGGGCCTTTACAGGCCGGAATTCGAACACGATAACTGCGGGATCGGAGCGGTTGTCAACATCCGCGGCAAAAAGAGCCATCGGATCGTGACGGATGCGCTCAGGATCGTGGAGCATCTGGAGCACCGTGCGGGAAAGGATGCGGAAGGAAAGACCGGGGACGGCGTGGGAATCCTGACCCAGATTTCCCACCGCTTCTTTCAGAAGGTCTGCCCCCTGTCCGGCATCGAGCCCGGCGGGGAGCGGGAATACGGGGTGGGGATGTTCTTCTTCCCGTCCGACGAACTGCTGCGCGGCCAGGCCAAAAAGATGTTCGAGATCATCGTGGAAAAGGAAGGGATGGAATTTCTGGGCTGGAGGGAAGTGCCGGCCGACCCTTCCGTGCTTGGGCATAAGGCCAGGGAATGTATGCCCGCCATCTGGCAGGCTTTCGTGAAGAAGCCGGAAGGGGTGGAAAAAGGGCAGGCGTTCGACCGGAAGCTCTACATCGTGCGCCGGGTGTTCGAGCAGAGCAACGACAATACCTACGTGGTTTCCCTGTCCAGCCGGACCATCGTTTACAAGGGGATGTTTCTGGTGGGGCAGCTGCGGACGTTTTTCGCGGACCTGCAGGATGAGGACTACGATTCCGCCATCGCCATCGTGCACTCCCGCTTCTCCACCAACACGAATCCCAGCTGGGAGAGGGCTCATCCGAACCGGATGATCGTGCACAACGGGGAAATCAATACGATCCGGGGCAACGTGGACAAAATGCTGGCGCGGGAGGAAACCATGCGCGCGCCGGCCTTCGACGAGGACGATCTGACGAAGGTTCTACCGGTGATCAACGCCCGGGGTTCCGACTCCGCCATGCTGGACAACACGCTGGAATTTCTGGTCATGAGCGGGATGGAGCTGCCCCTCGCGGCGTCCATCCTGATTCCGGAACCCTGGAGCCACAACGACACCATCTCCCGGGAGGTCCGGGACTTTTATCAGTATTACGCCACCATGATGGAGCCCTGGGACGGCCCCGCCTCCATCCTGTTTTCCGACGGCGACCTGATGGGGGCGATTCTGGACAGAAACGGCCTGCGCCCTTCCCGCTATTACATCACGGACGACGACCGGCTGATCCTGTCCTCGGAAGTGGGCGTGCTGGAGATCGGGGCGGAACACATCCTGAAAAAGGAGCGGCTCCATCCCGGGAAAATGCTCCTGGTGGACACGAAACAGGGCCGGGTGCTGGAGGACTGGGAAATCAAGGAGCACTACGCAAAAAAGGAGCCCTACGGCGAATGGCTGGACAGCAACCTGGTCTCCCTGAAGGAGCTGAAAATCCCCAACGAAAAAATCCCTTCCTTCGACAGGGCGCAGCGGGCGCGGCTGCAGAAAGCCTTCGGCTATACCTGGGAGGATTATCACGACACCATCTGTTCCCTGGCCTTAAACGGAACAGAACAGATCGGGGCCATGGGCGTGGATACCCCCCTGGCCGTCCTGTCCGACCAGTATCAGCCGCTGTTTTACTACTTCAAGCAGCTTTTCGCCCAGGTGACCAATCCCCCCATCGACGCCGCCCGGGAGAAAATCGTCACCTCCACCGCGGTCTACGTGGGGAAAAACGGCAACCTTCTGGAAGAGCAGCCGGAAAACTGCCATATGCTCAAAATCAACAATCCGATCCTGACGGATCTGGACCTGCTCAAGATCCGGACCATGAAGAAAGCAGGATTCTGCGTGAAAACCGTGTCCATCCTCTTTTACAAGAGCACGCCCATGGACCGGGTGCTGGATCATCTGTTCATGGCGGTGGATAAAGCCTATCGCCAGGGGGCCAATATCGTGATCCTGTCCGACCGCGGCGTGGATGAAAACCACGTGGCCATCCCCTCCCTGCTGGCAGTTTCCGCCGTGCACAAACATCTGGTGCGGACGAAGAAATGCACGGCCCTGTCCCTGATCCTGGAGTCGGCGGAGCCCAGGGGGGTCCACCATTTCGCCGCCCTGCTGGGATACGGGGCCTGCGCGGTGAACCCCTATCTGGCCCACGCCACCATCGGCCAGTTGGTGGAAGATGGGATGCTGAACAAGGACTATTACGCGGCGGTGCAGGACTATGATCAGGGCGTGCTGCAGGGAATCGTGCGGATCGCCTCCAAAATGGGGATTTCCACCATCCAGTCCTACCAGGGCAGCCAGATGTTCGAAGCGCTGGGCATCGCGGAGGATGTGATCGACCGGTACTTCACCGGAACCACCAGCCGGGTGGGGGGCATTTCCCTGGCGGACATCGCGGCCAAAAACGACGCCCAGCACTCCAGGGCCTTCGATCCGCTGGGCCTGGCCACGGACCTGACCCTGACCTGCCAGGGCCGCCATAAGCTGCGCAGCCAGGGAGAAGAGCACCGCTACAATCCCCGGACCATCCATCTGCTGCAGAAAGCCGTCCGGGAGGGAAGCTATGAGCTGTTTTGTCAGTATACGCAGCTGGTGGATGCGGAGAACACGGGATATCTGCGCAGCCTGATGGATTTCGACTATCCGGACCAGCCGGTGCCCCTGGAGGAAGTGGAGAGCGAGGAATCCATCGTCCGGAGGTTTAAAACCGGGGCCATGTCCTACGGTTCCATTTCGGAGGAAGCCCACGAGGCGCTGGCCGTGGCCATGAACCGGCTGCACGGCAAATCCAACAGCGGCGAGGGCGGCGAGAGCGAAGAGCGCCTGCGGTCCGCGGGGACGGCGGACGACAGGAGTTCTGCCATCAAACAGGTGGCCAGCGGCCGTTTCGGCGTGACCAGCCGCTATCTGGTCAGCGCCCGGGAGATTCAGATCAAAATGGCCCAGGGCGCGAAGCCTGGGGAGGGCGGCCACCTTCCGGGGAGGAAGGTCTATCCCTGGATCGCGAAGACCCGCCACTCCACCCCGGGCGTGAGCCTGATTTCCCCGCCGCCCCATCACGATATCTATTCCATCGAGGATCTGGCGCAGCTGATCTTCGACCTGAAGAACGCCAACCGGGACGCCCGCATTTCGGTGAAACTGGTTTCGGAGGCCGGCGTGGGAACCGTGGCGGCCGGCGTGGCGAAGGCGGGCGCGCAGGTGGTGCTGATTTCCGGCTACGACGGAGGCACCGGAGCGGCCCCGGTCAGCTCCATCCACAACGCGGGCCTGCCCTGGGAGCTGGGCCTGGCGGAAACCCACCAGACGCTGCTGCAAAACGGCCTGCGCACCCGGGTGAGGATCGAGACGGACGGCAAGCTGATGAGCGGCCGGGACGTGGCCGTAGCGGCACTGCTGGGGGCGGAGGAGTTCGGCTTCGCCACGGCGCCGCTGGTGGCGCTGGGCTGCGCCATGATGCGGGTGTGCAACCTGGATACCTGCCCGGTGGGGATTGCCACCCAGAACCCGAAGCTGCGGGAGCGCTTCGCGGGAAAACCGGAATATGTGATGAATTTCATGCTGTTCATCGCCCGCCAGCTGCGGGAATACATGGCGAAGCTGGGATTTCGTACCGTGGACGAGATGGTGGGCCGCAGCGACCGGCTCAAAAAGAAGGAAGGACTGTCGGGAGAACGGGCGAAAATCGATCTGGACGACATCCTGGGCAGCAGCGCGGCCGAACAGGGAATCCCCTGCGTCTTTCATCCGGAGGACGCCTACGATTTCAGGCTGGAAAACGCGAAAGACGAGGCGGTGCTGTGGAAGAAAAAGGAAGTCAAAGACGCCGTGGAGCGCAAAAAGAAAGGGAGCTGCAGCGTGAAGCTGACCAACACGGACCGGGCTTTCGGCACCCTTCTGGGGGCCAGGATCACCCGGCTGCATCCGGAAGGGCTGCCTGAGGACACCCTGACGGTGAACTGCACGGGGGCCGGGGGACAGAGCTTCGGCGCCTTCCTTCCGGCCGGACTCACCCTGTCTTTGTGCGGGGACAGCAACGATTACTTCGGGAAAGGGCTCTCCGGCGGAAAGCTGGCGGTCTTCGCGCCCGGATCCTCCGGTTTCGTGCCGGAAGAAAACGTGATCGTGGGGAACGTGGCCCTCTACGGAGCTACCTCCGGCCAGGCCTATATATCCGGCATGGCGGGCGAACGGTTCGCCGTCCGCAACTCCGGCGCCGTGGCCGTGGTGGAAGGCGTGGGCGAGCACGGATGCGAATATATGACGGGCGGCCGGGTGGCCGTTCTGGGCCCGGTGGGGAAGAACTTCGCCGCCGGCATGAGCGGGGGCGTGGCCTACGTCCTGGACGAGGAGAACCGCCTGTATCAGAACCTGAACAAGGAAATGGTGCTGACGGAGAAGGTGGAAAACGCCTACGATAAGGAAGAGCTGAAACGGATGATCGAGGCCCACGTGGCGCACACCGGTTCCGCCAAAGGAAAGAGGATTCTGGAGGAGTTCGAAACCTGGCTGCCCCGGTTTAAGAAGATCATTCCGGGAGATTATAAGAGGCTTCTGCAGCTGTCCGCCCGCTTCGAAGAGCAGGGCATGAGCGCGCAGGAGGCCATGACGGCGGCCTTCTATGCGGAGATCGCGGGGAAATAAGGGAGGAAAGTATGGGAAAACCGACAGGATTTCTGGAATATCAACGCAAAATCGGCCCGGTGGAAGCGCCCGAAGAGAGGATCCAAAATTTCAGGGAGTTTCACGGGAGGCTTTCGGCGGAGGAACAGCAAAAACAGGGAGCCAGATGCATGGACTGCGGCGTTCCGTTCTGCCAGGCGGGGATGCCGCTGGCCGGCATGATTTCCGGCTGCCCGTTGCACAACCTGGTGCCGGAGGTCAACGACCTGGTGTACCGGGGGCTGTGGGAGATGGCCTGGATCCGGCTCTCCAAGACACACTGCCTTCCGGAATTCACCTCCCGGGTTTGCCCGGCGCTGTGCGAGGCGGCCTGCACCTGCGGCCTGCACGGGGAACCGGTGTCCACGAAGGAGAACGAAAGGGCCGTGGTGGAGTACGCCTTTGCCAACGGACTGGCCAAACCGGACGTCCCGGTGCGCACCGGCAGGAAGGTGGCGGTGATCGGCAGCGGCCCCGCCGGCCTGGCGGCGGCGATCCTTCTGAACCGGAGGGGGCACAGCGTCACGGTGTACGAGCGCAGCGACAGGCCCGGCGGCCTTCTGCGCTACGGCATCCCCAACATGAAGCTGGAAAAATCGGTCATCGACCGCAGGATCCGCCTGATGGAGGAATCCGGCATCCGGTTTTGCTGCAACGCGGACGTGGGCCGGGATGTGGACGCGGAATCGCTCCGGAAGGAATATGACCGCATCGTGCTGGCCTGCGGGGCGTCCCATCCCAGGGACATCGCGGTGCCCGGCCGGGATGCGGCGGGCATCTGGTTCGCGGTGGATTTTCTGAAGACCGTCACGAAAACGCTGCTGGACAGCGATTTTCAACAGGTGCCCAGGGAGCTGGCGGAAGGGAAAAAGGTGCTGGTCATCGGCGGCGGGGATACGGGAAACGACTGCGTGGGTACGGCTGTTCGCCTGGGCGCGGAGAGCGTGCTGCAGCTGGAGATGATGCCCAAACCTCCGGAATGCCGGGACGGGAGCAATCCCTGGCCCGAGTGGCCCAGAGTGGGCAAGACGGACTACGGCCAGGAGGAAGCCGCCGCGCTCTTCGGGGAGGATCCCAGAAAATATCAGACCACGGTGACGGAATTTTTGAAGGATGATCGGGGAAACGTCAGAGCGGCGCGCCTGGTGAGCCTGGTTCCGGAGCCCGACGAAAAGACGGGAAGGGTGCGTATGGCGCCCGTTTCCGGCAGCGAAACGGAAATCCCCGTGGATCTCGTTTTAATTGCCGCAGGATTTTTGGGAAGTGAGGGTTACGTTGCGGACAGTTTTGGTGTACAATTAGATGGAAGGTCCAACGTGAAGACACAGGCCGGCTCATGGCAGACGGACGATCCCCGCGTTTTTGCGGCCGGAGACATGCACCTGGGGCAGTCCCTGGTGGTCCGGGCCATCGCGGAAGGGATGCAGGCGGCCAGAGAGGTGGACCGGTCTTTGATGGGCTATACAAATCTGTAGAACCGTCCCTGTGACGGGAGAGATCGGAGGAAATCATGGATAAGAAAGAACAACTCTATGAGGGAAAGGCCAAAAAGGTGTACGCCACGGACGATCCGGATCTGGTGATCGTCAGCTACAAGGATGACGCTACGGCGTTTAACGGCCAGAAGAAGGGAACCATCGCGGGCAAGGGCGCAATTAACAACCGGATGAGCAACTACCTGTTCCAGCGCCTGGAGGAAAAGGGAATTTCCACCCATTTCGTGAAAGAGCTGTCGGAGCGGGAGACGCTGGTGAAGCACGTGCAGATCGTGCCGCTGGAAGTGATCGTACGCAACGTGGCAGCGGGCAGCTTCGCGAAGCGCCTGGGCGTGGAAGAAGGTAGGCAGCTGCTCTGCCCCACCCTGGAATTCTCCTACAAGAACGACGATCTGGGAGATCCTTTCATCAACGACTATTACGCCCTGGCCTTAGGCCTGGCGACCCGGGAGGAGATCGACCAGATCACGAAGATGGCCTTCGCCGTCAACGACTTTTTGAAGGAATTCTTCCAAAAGGCCGGCGTCCTTCTGGTAGACTTCAAGCTGGAGTTCGGCCGCTTCCAGGGACAGATCGTGCTGGCGGACGAGATTTCCCCGGACACCTGCCGCTTCTGGGATATCAACACCCATGAGAAGCTGGATAAGGACCGTTTCCGCAGGGACATGGGCGGCGTGGAAGAAGCGTATCAGGAGATCTTTTCCAGAATCGGGCTGTGAGCGGATGACCGGCCGAGGGGGAGTTTCATATCAGGAGGTAATTTTTGGGGATTGGTAAACATTTGAAAGAGAAGTGGCAGGAGGCGCTGAGCGCCGTCCTGCCCATTATCGCGATCGTACTGGCGCTCTGCTTTTTCGTGGTGCCGGTTTCATCCAGCATCCTGCTCTGTTTTCTCGTGGGAGCGGTGATGCTGATGGTGGGGATGATGTTTTTCACCCTGGGGGCGGAGATGGCCATGTCCCCCATGGGGGAACGGGTTGGTTCCTGCCTGACCAGGAGTAAGAACCTTCTGGTTGTGGTGATTCTGTCCTTCCTTCTGGGCTTTATCATCACGATTTCCGAACCGGACCTGCAGGTGCTGGCCCAGCAGGTGCCGTCGGTTCCGAATATGCTTCTTGTGGTTTGCGTTGCGTGCGGCGTCGGCTTTTTCCTGGTCGTCGCTCTTTTGCGTATGCTCTTCGGGATCGCGCTGCCGCCTCTGCTGGTGGCGTTCTATGTGATCGTCTTCGCGCTGGCCCTGTTCGTCCCGAAGGATTTTTTGAGCGTCGCCTTCGATGCCGGCGGGGTGACTACCGGGCCCATGACCGTACCCTTTATCATGGCGCTGGGCGTCGGTATTTCCGCCATCCGAAGCGACCGCCATGCGGCGGACGACAGCTTCGGCCTGGTGGCCCTTTGTTCTATCGGGCCGATTTTGGCCGTGATGATTCTGGGGATGATTTACCGGCCCCAGGAAGGGGCGTATGAAGCCTATGTATTGCCCGCCGTGAACGATTCCAGGGAGCTGTGGCGTCTCTTTATGACGGGGATCCCCTCCTACATTAAGGAGATCGCGGTGGCCCTGCTTCCCATCATCGTTTTTTTCTTCCTGTTCCAGGTGGCGGTGCTGAAGCTGTCCGGAAGGACCCTGAAAAAAATCGTGGTCGGGCTGGTCTATACATATATCGGGCTGGTTCTGTTTCTGACCGGGGCCAACGTTGGCTTCATGCCCGCCGGCAACTATCTGGGGCAGATGCTGGCAGGCATGAAATGGCCGCAGCTTCTGGTTCCCATCGCCATGCTGATGGGCTACTTCATCGTCAAGGCCGAGCCGGCGGTGTACGTGCTCAACAAACAGGTGGAGGAGATGACTGACGGCGCCATTTCGGCCCGGGCCATGGAGACGGGGCTGTCCGTCGGCGTCTGCATATCCGTGGGGATCGCCATGGTGCGGGTGCTGACCGGGATTTCTATCCTCTGGTTCCTGATTCCTGGATACGCCATCGCGCTGGGAATTTCCTTTTTCGTACCGAAGATCTATACGGCAATCGCCTTCGACTCCGGCGGCGTCGCCTCCGGGCCGATGACCGCGACCTTCCTTCTTCCGCTGGCGCAGGGCGCCTGCTCCGTGGTGGGCGGAAACATCGTGACGGACGCCTTCGGGATCGTGGCCATGGTGGCCATGACGCCGCTGATCACGATTCAGGTGATGGGCCTGGCGTCCCGGATCCTGGAGAAGCGCAGGGAGAAACAGGCGGAAGTTCAGCCGGTGCCCGCGTGGTCTCTGGAGTTGCTGGGTGAAAACGATATTATCGAATTGTAGCGGAAAGGATGAGCAGGGAGGACCGTATGAGTACATTATATCTGATGACGACGATCTGCGACCGCAATCAGGTCCGCCGCTTTCTGTTTTTTTTCAGAGAGCATGAGATGAACGTGACGCTGCTGACCCTGGGCCGGGGAACAGCCGCTTCGGAAATGCTGGACGCCTTCGGGCTGGAGGCGACGGAAAAAGCCGTGCTGTACGCCTTCGTGACCGGGGAAGAGTGGAAGGAAATCAAAAAGAGGCTGGAGAGGCAGATCAAGATCGATATCCCCGGCAGCGGGATCGTCTTTCTCGTCCCGTTCAGCAGCGTGGGCGGAAAGCGGCAGCTGCAGTTTCTGACGGAAGGAAGGGCCTATGAAAAAGGGGAGGAAAGCGTATTGAAGGAAACGAAATATGAGCTGCTGGTGGCGGTGGCCAATCAGGGCTACACGGAAATGATCATGGATGCGGCCCGGGAAGCGAAAGCCACCGGCGGGACGGTGATTCACGCCAAGGGAACGGGCATTGAAAAGGCGGAGAAGTTCCTGGGCGTATCCCTTGCCGCGGAAAAGGAGATGATTTTCATGGTGGTGAAAAAGGAGAACAAAAATCCCATCATGAGCGCCATCATGGAGAAAGCCGGCCTGAACACCAAGGCCAAAGCCGTCGTCTTCTCCCTCCCGGTGACGGATGTCGCGGGGATGCGGCTGATCGAAGAGACGGAGGAAGAAGAACAGGAATAGAGACCGGAAAATTGTGGGGGTGCGCTTCGGCTGCGCCCCCGCGTTGTCGGGGCGGGGAGAGAAGAATGCAAAGAGTAGTCAGAACTGTCATATTGGTTTTATTTTTTGCAATTTTTGTGAGCATTGAAAGTTTGCTTTCCTGGTTGCAGTCCAAAATAACGGAAGAAAGGGAAAGTAAAGAAAAATATAGGATCCCAAATATAATACTTAAAATACTCAGGATTTTTTTATTACCATCTTTAGCAATCAGCTCTTTTTCTGTGGGGCTACCGCTCGGTTTTCATGGGGTGCTATCGCAAAGGTTTGACGGTTTTGTCGAAGAAGCCAGCGATTATTTGGCTTCACATATTCAAAAGGATAAGCGGTTAAATCATGAAACTGAAACAGAGAATGAAGATGAAAGCGTTGAGCCGCTGCAGGAGTTCCCGTTTTATATCGAATTTGATATTGCTTATTCGGAAGCGAAAGAAATTAAAATTCCAACGCCGGAAGAACAGGGGACATATAGTATAGAAATTCCGCTGGATTTGCGTGCGGAAAAATATGAAAGTGAAAAAGTACCGGTAAATTCAGATATCCACGGGTTTGTTGTGAATAATCTGTATTATTCGGTCGATGATGACAGCGTAACGGATGTATCCGGTTATAACTATTATAGATTTGCCGACTATTGGTTCTACCTGCATACTGTGGACATCAGTTTTACGGATTATGACGGCTTTACTCCTGATTTGAATGGCGCAACCATCGTATTGCAGGAAGCGGAGACGAAAAAAAGATTGTGCTGCAGGAGAATTATCTGGAGGGACAATTTGTTCAGTTTCAGTGTTCAACAGGTCAATACGTAGTGGAAGTTCAAAAGGGCGGAATAGCATACACCTGCAGTCTGAACATCGATAAAAATGAAAAGATGTTTTTGGCTCTGTCCGCAGATGATTATTACTATTTGTCCCAGGATGAAAAGGATTTCATCGTAAAGTAAGAGCGGTTCCAAACTGTTTTTGGTGGGGAAGAAATGAGGGAGGAAGCAAAATGGTGAATATCAAAAACTTTTGGCGCGACGTGCTGAGGCAGGACGCCGATGCCATTCGGGCTTATTTTCATCCGGGCGCCTGGGTGAACTGGCACAATACCGACGAACATTTTACGGTGGAAGAATTTATCCGGGCCAACTGCGAATATCCCGGCCATTGGGACGGAGAGGTGGAACGGATGGTGGAGGCTGAAGGCCTCATCGTCACGGCGACCCGCGTATATGCAAAAGGCCGCTCCGTTTCCTTCCATGTGGCCTCCTTTATCCGCGTGACGGATGGGAAAATTGCTTCCATCGACGAATACTGGGGCGATGACGGCAGACCGCCCCAATGGCGGCAGGATATGGGGATCGGGACGACGATTTCAGGAGGCGGAAATGAGGATCGTTAAAATAGAAAGCGCTGTGCCAAAGCTCGGAGGACTCGTAGCCGACTTTCGCGTGACCCTGCGGGCCTTTAAGGGAATTGTAAGCAGGCCCGATGCGGCATCCGGAACGGAAGAATTGCAGGAATATCTGGATGCCGGATTTCCGGTGTATGCAGCCATGGACGGAGAAATTCCCGTCGGATATATGGTTTGCAAAATTGAAGAACCCTGCGTCTGGGTAGAGCAGATTTACGTGATACCGGAGCGCAGAGGGGGCGATGCTGCAGAGAAATTATTGGAGGAGGCTGAACAAATTGCAAAAGGGTTTGGCGAGGATACGCTGTACTTCTACGTACACCCCAACAATGACCGCATGATTTCCTTCCTGCGCAAACACGGTTATACGGTGCTGAACCTGCTCGAGGTTCGGAAGCCGTATCGAAACGAAGAGCCGGCCCAACAGATAGAAGTTGGGAAGAATAAATTTGATTATTGAGCCATGCCGGGAGTTGGAGGGCAAAGAGCGGAGCGCCTGCTATCTGAAATATTAAAAAGCAGCTCTTTGCCCCAAAACCGTTAAAGCGGCGGGAGATATCCGGACTGAATGGCCTTCGTGACAGCCTCTATCGCCGAAGAAACCCCAAGTTTTTCAAATATATGCTGCAGGTGATTGGAAACGGTCCTTTCGCTCATAAAAAGCTGTTCCGCGATCTCTTTCCGTTTGACACCGCATGACAGCAGACGAAGCACCTGTTTTTCAGTCTCCGTCAATTCTTCGATAAAGTTGTCCGTATGCTCAAAATATGTGGAGCCATTCTCTATGCTTTCCAGAATGCGCAGCAGTTTATCAGGCTCGATATCCTTGCTGATAAAACCTTTTGCCCCCAGCTTTTCCGCTTCTTTCCGGTAAACCGGCAGATCATATCCTGACAGGATTACAATTTTCTGGCCGGGATATTTTTGTAACAGTCTCCGGGCGAGAAGAAGCCCGTCCTCATGGGACAATTTTCCGAGATTGATGTCCATCAAAAGGATATCCGGACTGTCTTTTTCAAGAATGGTCTCTATTTCATCGATGGACCTGACGTTTGAGAATTTTTCGACGGACGGAAAGTCCGACAGCGCGATCGCCAGGCTTTGTGCAAACAGCGCGTGGTCATCCACCAGTAAAACTCGCATAGGATTCTTCCCCTTTCATCGGGATCAGGATATTGACGTCAGTTCCGCCTTCGGGATTTTTCCTGATGGTCATCTTTCCGTTCAAAAAGGAAACCTGTTCCTGAATGGAAGCGAGCCCATGATGGAGGGAGTGACCGTCAGGGGCGGCTGAAAATCCGGAGCCGTTGTCTGACACCTGCAGGGAGATCTTTTCATGTTCCTGCTGCAACGTTACGCCGATTTTTGGCGCCCGGGAGTGTTTGATCGCGTTCACGGTCAGTTCCCTTGCGAACCGGCAGATCAGCATCGTGTATGGTTCCACCAGAAAAATGTTATCCTGACACTCCAAAATGATGGCAGCGTCCCTGTCATTGGGAATGGAGTCCAGTACACTTTGAAGATTTTCTTTGAAAGTCAGGCTTTTCAGCAGCTTTGGATGATACGCCTGCATCCGGGAACGGATGGAGGATATGAGTTTGCGCAAAGTATCATCCAACAGCTGACGCGCTTCAATCTGCCCGGTTTTATGCACCAGATTTTTCATGGAAAGAACGTCTTGCAGAATATCGTCATGCAGATAATTGGCAAATTCTTTTCGCAGGGCTTCTTCCTGTCTGAGCTGCACCACTGCGTATTCATAAAACGAGGGAGCCGCCTGATTCTGACCTTCCTTTTTTCCTGCCTGCCAAAACAGCAGCAGATCATAAAGCAGTTTCCAAAATATGAGAAGATATATCAGCGTAAGCGCCGTCAGAACAGGGAGATCAAATACCCATGCAACCAGCCCAAAACTGACGGAGAACAGGAAAAACAAAACCGCAGCCGTCTTCCGGTTTAAGGAGAAAAAGGGCTTTTGGTGATTGCCGGCCGGAAAAATGATGCTGTGTACGCCGACGAACGCCAGCATAACGATCAGATACAGTCCCATCTGTTCAACGTATTTTTCTTTTCGGGAAAAGGCTATCATATAGCAGCTAAACGGCAGCAGGACAAAGGCCGTCGAAAAGATCAGCTGCTTTCTCTGGCTCCGCAGCACAAACCATACCCGTTTGCGATGAACGGCGGCTATGGCGATACACCAGAACAGGGAAACCGCAAACTGAATGTTATAGAAGATATAAAAGGATTCCATGTCGGCAAAAAAAGCGATGGTTGCTGCGAGGCAGAGTATCGCCGTTCCATACAGAAATGCTTTTCTTCCCCTGTAGCTGGCTCCCTGAAAAAGAAAAGCCTGCATGAAGTTTATCAGCTGATAGGAGCATATTGGAAGAATAGCAACGGATGCGGCGTCCGCAGGCGGATATGAGCCGAACAGGGACAATCCGAAGTACCATCCAAACAGCAGCAGAAGAATCGCAAATTGCGACAGCACGGGATTCCCTTTTACATTTTTGCTGGAAACGTAATATCCGTCTCCAAACAGCGAGGTAAAAAGGATAATATGAACTGCGTTTTCCGCCGGGATCGCAGTTTTGTTTATGTTCATAACGCACAGAAGCGCCGTCAATGCCAGTTGGTTGACGATCATCAGTCCCTGCATCGCCATATATTTTCGCTTCACAGCAGCACCTCCTGTCCGGATTTATTTTACCCGACCTGCCCCAATATCCGCAAGCAGGAGTATTTTGTTATCTGATAGTAGAGGAAGTAAACGGCGGAGAACATTCCAACGGCCAAAACCACGGGCAAGATCACCTCGTTTACCCGGCCCAGCACGTCATCCATCAACGCCGATTTATAGCAGATAATGGCAAAGCTGCTGTGGAGAATCCCCATCGCATAAGGGATGGCAAAATAAATCTGAATCTGGCGGCAAACGCAGCGTTTTATCATCCGCCGGTTATAGCCCATCCGCCGGAGGATTTTGTAATCGTCCCGGTCATAAGCGATGGCGGACAGGTTTTGAAAGTAGAGGATACTGCCGGTGGCAATCAAAAAGATAATGGTGGCAAACGCGATCAGCAAATAGGTGGAGCTGTTTAGCCGGACGATTTCTGCCCGGCGCTGCCATGCGCTGGCGAGCCAGGGATTGTCCGGCATAGCGTTTTTCAAAATCGTGTAGGCTGTCCCGTCGGAACGGGCTGTTCCGCCATTGACGCTGACGATCCTGATTCGTTCAGGCTGTCCCTCTGATATGGTTTGGTAAAGCCGGTCGGAGACGAGAAGCGTAGCGACGCTGTTTGCAAATCCGATCGCATTGTCCAGAGTTGTCTGGACAACTGTTACGTCCGCTATGGCTCCGTTGCCGATATTCAGATGATAGACAGCACCAACATCGGAGTTTTTGGGGTCTGGACGATATTTTACCAGAACGCACCCGGCATCGTTCAATTCGGGAACGGAACTTTTTTTCCCCTGGCTGCTCAGCAAAGCGTTATAGTCCGTCAAACGCATACATTCAAAACCCGGAGTGCGCACTCCGTCTTTGCTGATGTTGTATTCATCGGGAAGGCGATCCGATGCGGCTGTGATTTTCAGCAGATTTGTTTCCCGTACCTGATATTCCCGGCCGCCCAGACCTTCGCTCAATGCCTTTAGCGCCTGTTCGCTCTGCTGTTCGCGCTCAACGCGATATTCGATGGCGGACGGAATTATTCTTTCCACCGCTCTGTAAGGATACCAGACGGAAAGCGTGGTGGCTCCAAAGACGGAGAGCGTTACGGCGACCAGCAAAATCAAAAGAATCAGCGATTTTGCATTGGAACGGATACGATGCATAAACCTGGGGATCACGATAATCCTGTTCTCCTGGTACAGAAGCCCGTGACGATTTTTCATACACCGGCATACGAGAGGAACGAAGGAAGAAACGGACAGTATCGTACCGGTCACCGCCAGCGTCAGGGTCAACAGGGCGACGGGCGAGAACCCAATCGTTGTCCAAAAGGATCGTTCGCCTCGAACCATATCCAGCGCCAGAATATATCCTCCGAGAAGAAAGATAATTCCAATGACAGAAACAGCAGTATTCGGCCCAACGGGTTTTTCCGCTTTTTTCTCCAAACGTATCAAATCCAGAGGAGTTGATTTCAGAAGCAATATTGCGTTGGAAAGAGCGAGAGCAATCAGAACAGCGAGGATAAACAGGAAGATCGGGCTAACGGCCCGTGCATTGATAAACGGGATTGCCCCGATATCGACGGTCAGGCCGAGCAGAGCGACGATTCCCGCCGTCACGCCAATATGCAGCAGGCTGCCTGCCAGAATACCGGCAATCATCCCGCCGAAGCAAACGAAAATATTTTCGATGGTCAACAGGCACAGGATGTCCGTTTTGCGGTATCCGAGCAGCGTGTAGATCCCCAGTTCTTTCATTCGCCGGCGCATGAAGAAACCGTTTGAGTAGAACATATAGAAAACGACAAACGCCATGATAAAGACAGCCACCGCATCGCACATCATCTCGACGCGGCCATCCGATGAAATTTTTTCCATAATGATTTCGTTCATGGAGAAAGAAGTAAAGCAGAAATAGATTGTCAGAACAAAAGAAACTGACATGAGGTACAGCGAATAAAAGGAAAAATTCCGTTTCAGGTTTCTGAATGCGATTGCCTTTAAGCTCATACGTTCCCCTCCGTTTACCGATTCCCGTCGTGGCAGGCCGATTCCTGCATAATGGCCTCATAGAAACGCCGCCGTTCGGCATGGCGGCGCCGCAATTCGGATATCATGCGTCCATCCTTGAAGTACAGGATGCGGTCGGCGTAACTCGCGGCATAGGGATCATGCGTTACCATGAGGATCGTGGTTCCCAACGCGCGATTGACCTCTGCCAATGCAGCGAGCAGTTCAGTCGCCGAACTGGAGTCCAATGCTCCGGTAGGCTCATCCGCAAAAATGAGCGGGGGGCGCTTCACCATTGCGCGGGCGGCCGCCGCGCGCTGCCGCTGTCCGCCGGATAATTCGCCGGGATATTTCATCAGCTGAGAGCCGATGCCGAACAATTCGGCCAGCCCGGCAACCTTTTCGTCGATTTCTTTTGCCGGTTTGTGCAGCAGCGTCATGGGTACGGCGATATTTTCCCGTACCGTCAGGCTGTCCAAAAGGAAATATTCCTGGAAGATAAAGCCCAGGTTGTTTTTCCGAAAATCGGCAGCCTGCCCCTGATCCAGCTTTTCGATATGGGTTTCCCCCATGACAATATGACCGCTGGTGGGAGTGTCGATGGTGGACAAAACATTCAGCAGAGTGGTCTTGCCGGAACCGGACGCGCCCATGATCCCCAAAAACTCTCCCTGTTCAACATCGAACGAAACATGATCGAGGGCGGGGCTGGACTGATTTTTATAAACTTTGGTTACGTCCTTAACCTGTAATAATGCGCTCATATACATGCTCTCCTTTCTCAGTATAAATCCAGCATATTAGCCCCTGAAGAAAAAAGCATGAGTAATTCACGCATTTGTGTTGGGTGGGAAATGGTACTGAAAAGTAGCTTGCTGAAAATTCAGTTAGATTTTCATTTTCATAGTATTCTTCTGCGAGTATTGATAAATTATTTTCGCTTAAATATAGCTGGTGTTTTTGAGGAATTTCTAATCAAGGTATTGACCTTTTCATAAATCAGTCACATAATTGTTGTTATATAACGATGGTTATAGGAGGAGCGAAGCGTGCCACCGAAAGCAAAGATTACAAAAGAAATGGTCATTGACGCGGCCTTTGAGGTTGCTCGTGAAGCGGGTGCAGAAAATATTAACGCAAGGACAGTCGCAAAAAAGCTAAACTGCTCTACTCAGCCCGTTATGTATCACTTTGCAACGATTGAGGAATTGAAAGAAGCTGCTTATGCAAAAGCAGACGGCTATCATTCTGAATACCTGATGAATATTAAAAGCCCGCAAAAGGGTGTTATGCTTGGAATTGGGTTGAACTATATCCGTTTTGCGGTTGAAGAACCGCATTTGTTCCGCTTCCTTTTTCAATCAAACTTTTTCACTGGAAGAACTTTGCTTGAAATGATAGATGCCGAAGAACTTATGCCTGTTCTTTTGGCAATGCAAGGAGCAGTCGGAGGAAGCATAGAGCAAGTGAAAGAAATCTTTTTGACGGTTTTTTTATTCGCTCATGGCTATGCAGGTATTATTGCAAACAATTCATTAGAGTATGATGAAGAACTCATAAGAACGCATATAGAACGAGCTTATACTGGTGCGGTATTAGCGTCACAGGAGGAAACAAAATGAGAAAGCTATATGAAAAAAGCGAACTGACCTTTACGATCGTATGGATTGTGGTCTATTGTGTCCTGCAATCTTTAGCCAATCCACTAAATCAGAAAATAGGGGTTGAATATTCTGCAAGTGCTATTTTTTCTATATTACAGTCCGTGATCCTCTTGGTTTTTCTGGTCAAAAACAACTTACTAAAACGATATGGGCTTTGCAAATCTCCTATATCTGCCAACCGCTTTCTGTTCTATATTCCATTGATAATTTTAGCCACAAGAAATTTTTGGAACGGAGCGGCATTTAATTTAAACTTGACAGGAACTGTCTGCTATATTACCTGTATGCTTTGTGTCGGATTTTTAGAAGAAGTGATTTTTAGAGGACTGCTTTTCAAAGCGATAGCAAAAGACAATGTAAAAACGGCAATTATCATTTCAAGTGTTACATTTGGTTTGGGACATTTATTAAACCTGGTGAATGGCAGTGGTGCGGAAATAGTAGAAAACCTGTTTCAAGTTACAGGAGCGATTGCGATTGGTTTTCTGTTTGTCATTCTTTATTATCGTGGCGGTAGTTTGTTCCCCTGCATAATTACCCACTCCGCAATTAACATCACAAGTGTTTTTGCAAATGTGGTAGGATTGACGATAGAAAAGCGTATCATCTTCCAGTTGGTACTGTTTGCAATTACTATT
>DWXE01000042.1 GCA_019119355.1 Candidatus Eisenbergiella merdigallinarum | reverse complement strand
ATTGACTACAATCATGTACGTCCTCACAGTTTCAATGGTTATAGAACTCCGTTTGAGGCAAGGAATGCAGCGTAACTGATTTATGATATTTTTTAGCCATAAGTGTTACAAAAATGCTTGACCACAACAATCTGCCCTGTTTGTTTTTGGGAGAATGACCCGTTCATTACTTCTGATAGCGAATCAAGTGACTCTAATCATGGAATGACACTAAAAGAGGCAAAATCCAATTTCCTACAATTTGGTGCTTGTGAAAAAGAAATGCTATGTCATGTTCGTCCACCAGAAAATGATGAAAAGAAAATGTCATAGCGACAATTTTAGTTTATAGAGCAGATAGGAGGGAGAAGAATATGGAGCTGTCTATCCAGGAACGATTGAAAGACCTGTATGTAGAGCGTGGGCTGACGCTGGAACAGCCTGGGGAGCAGACCCATCTCTCCGAGTCTGCGCTGGGTAGTTATGAAGCGGACGAATTTAAGGGCATCAGCCATTATGACTTTATCAGACTGGCAAAGTTTTACGGCGTGACCGCTGACTATCTGCTGGGATTGACCGACCCGCAGTTAAGACAGTTAGTCACCGCCCACATTGACGGGGACAGCTTTTGGCGCCATGTAATACAATGCTACAATGAGGGAAAAGGGGGAGATAGCCGTGATTGAGGAAAAAAGGAACCGGGGAAAAAAACCGAAGCGCCTGAACGCGAGTATGATGAGGCTTCTGATCGCGGGATGGCTGATCCCGCTGGTGCTGCTGATCACCTCCGTTTTCTGCCTGGTCTCGCAGCGCATGGACAGGCTGACGCGGGAAAACATTCAGGAATCGGCGGACACTGCCGCGGAAATCTGCGAGATGCGTCTGATTTCTTCCATTCAGGCGTCCAGAAACGCTTCCTATATTCCTGAAATCAAGGAAAGCTGGATGAGGTATCTGGAGGACGGAAACGAGCAGGAACTGTACAACGGCGTTTACAGCTTCATTTCGCAGATGTACAAGTACGACGAAAATTTTCTGAGCACCATGGTCTATTTTCGGGAGAATCCGGAGAAGGTTTACTACATTTACAGCAGCGTAGCGGATTCGGATTACGACAGCGTGCGCTTTTTCCGGGAGAACGCCAGGGCGGAGGCGGATGCGCTGGCGGAAGGGATCGATACGGGAATCGGCTTTCTCACGGTGAAGGATCATCTCTATATGATCCGGAATATCGTAAACAGGGATTTCGTCCCGCTGGCAACCATCGTGATGGAACTGGATCAGCAGGTGATTTTCCAGAGCCTGAAAGGGATCGGCTGGTATGAGGACTCCTGCGTTTTCTTCGATGGGGAATGCGTGTATCCGGGAAGCGGTAAGGCCGTGGCTGCCGTGTCGGCGACGGGCTCCACGCGGCCGCAGGAAAGAAGCGGCAGCGTTTATTACGATGAAAAGGGACGGTCTTTCGTCAGCCGGGTCAAAATGCTGGAGGGGCACGAAATCCGGTACTTCGTCCTTTTGGACCATAAGGCCATCCATTACGAAAGAAATTCCATGATGATTCTGGTCCTGCTGATTCTGTTGCTGACGATTCCGCTGGCGGCCAGCATTTTCAGGTTCCTGTACCGGAACGTCAACGGGCCCGTAGGAAGGCTGGTGGAAGCGGCCCGGGAAATCGAAGCGGGAAATTACGGATTTCAGATAGAGCCTATGCAGGAGAGCGCGGAATTCACCTATCTGACGGGCGCGTTCAACGCCATGTCCCGGAAGCTGAAAACCCAGTTCGAGCAGATCTATCTGGAAGAACTGGCGCTGAAGGATGCGGATATCAAGGCGCTGCAGTCGCAGATCAATCCCCACTTTTTGAACAATACGCTGGAGATCATCAACTGGGAAGCACGGATGAACGGAAACGAAAGGGTCAGCAGCATGATCGAAGCGCTTTCCACCATGCTGGAGGCCACTTTGAACAGAAAGCGTCAGCCCATGATTCCGCTGTCCGAAGAGCTGGAGTACGTGGACGCGTATTGTTATATCATCGGGCAGCGTTTCGGGGATAAGCTGCAGTTCGACAGGCAGATCGACGAGTCGCTGTTGGACAGGAAGGTGCCCCGCCTGATCATTCAGCCGATTGTGGAAAATGCGGTGGAGCACGGTATCTGCGGAAGGCAGGGAAGGATCGGGATCCGGATTTACCGGGACGGGGACCGGATGCGGATCGAGATCGTCAACGATGGCGTTATGACGAAAGAGGATCGGGAAAAGATCGACTCGCTTCTGAATGAAAAGGAAAAGCCGGAACGATCCGTGAGCCTGGGAATATACAATGTAAACAAAAGGCTGAAGATTATTTATGGGGAAGACTGCGGGCTCACTATCAAAACTGACAGAAACGGGCTTACGGTCAGCACGATTACGGTGAGAACGGACGAAACGACGGATTGAGGAATGGGGAGAATGCACAACAAAAGACAAATAATCACAAGCGGGGTCATTCCGTTTTTTCCCTGGCAGATATATGATAAGGACAGATGGAAGCATCTGAAAAATCTGAAAGGGAGGGTTATTACATGAAGAAAAAGATCATCGCTGTCGTTCTGGCGAGCGCGCTGTGCGCATCGCTTACAGCCTGTCAAAGCGGGAGCCAGCCGGCTGCGGACTCCGCGCCGGTAAAGGAAGAGCCTGCATCGGAGGCTTTGGCCGATTCCGAACCCGCGGCGGAAACCGCGGAAGAGGGACAGGATGCGGAGGCCGAATTGAGCGCGAAGAGTATCGTCGTTCCGGAGGGGACGGAGTTAAATATTACCACCACCTTTGCGGGAGAGGAGTCCAACGTACAGCTGTATCAGGATAAGGTGCAGGCCTGGATGGATAAGACGGGGTGCGTGGTGAACGATTCTTCCGCGACCGCGGACGAGACGATGAAGGCGAGGGTGATCGCGGATTTCGAGACGGGTGCGGAGCCGGACGTCCTGTTCTACTTTAACGGAAACGATTCCGATCCTTTCGTGGAGGCGGGCAAAGTGGTCTCCATCGAGGAAATCAGGAGCGTCTATCCGGATTACGCCGACAATATGAAGGAATCCATGCTGGAGGCCACGGCTTCCCCGGCGGACGGAGTGCCCTATTCCGTCCCGTTCTACGGATACTGGGAAGGGATGTTCGTCAATAAGGAAGTCTGCGAGGCGGCAGGAGTGGAGATCCCCGGAGCGGATACCAGCTGGGAAGAATTCCTGGAGATCTGCCAGACGATCAAGGATGCGGGCTATACGCCCATCGCCGTTTCCCTGGCAAAAGAGCCGCACTACTGGTTTGAATTCGCAATTTACAACCATACTTCCCCGTCCACGCATACGGCGGTGCCGGCATCCCTGGACGACGCGACGGGCCAGGCGTGGATCGCTGGTCTGACGGACATCAAAGATCTGTACGAAAAAGGATTCCTTTCCGAAAATACCAATACGGCGGAAGCTTCCGAAGTGTTCCAGAGCTTTATCGACGGAAAGAGCGCGTTTTATGTGGACGGTTCCTGGAAGTGCGGCGGCATCGCGGATTCTACCGATCAGATCGAAAACTTTACGGTGACCTATGTGCCTGGCGCCAACGACAGGAAATCCACGGATATCATCGGCGGCCTTTCCTCCGGCTGGTACATTTCCAGAAAAGCGTGGGAGGATGAAGCGAAACGCGCGGCGGCGGTATCCTTTATCACGGATATCACGACGGATGAGAGCGTATCCGAATTCGCGGGCGTGGCCGCAACGGCGCTGATCAACGGAGCGACGGTCGATGAAAGCGCGCTGAACCAGGTTCAGATCGAATCCCTCGAAATGACCGGCAACGCCACCGCGGTGGCCGGAGCGGCGCAGGATCTTCTGACGCAGGATCAGAGAGCTCCGATCTTCGACCACATGGCGGAGATCGTAACGGGCCAGATCGCCATCGAAGACGCGGTGCAGCAGGTAATCGACAATATGGCTGAATAAACCGCGTGTATTCCGGTAAGGCAGCCTGGACAGGGACCGGGGGGATTTTCCTCCGGTCCTTTGTAAAAAGAGGAGACGAGATGAACAGCCAACCCAATATCTATAAAAACAAAAAGCCGGTATTCTTTTTCCTCGCGCCAGCGATGCTGTTTCTGGCGGTCTATCTGTTCTATCCGTTTTTTCAAAACCTGCTGAACAGCTTTCAGGCAATCAAGTCGCTGGGAACATCGGCGAAGGGGTGGAACGACCCCCTCTACAAAAATTATGCGGAAATGTTCCAGGACAAATACATGATCACGGCCTTGAAAAATACGCTGATCATGATTGCGGTCACCCTGATATTTCAGGTCGGCATCGCCCTGATCCTGGCGCTGATGACCGACAACATCCGGCACGGGGCGAAATTTTTCCGGATCGTCTATTTTTTTCCCATCGTGGTTTCCGCCACGGCCCTGGGGCTCATGTTCAACCTGATTTTCCTGTATGACAAGGGGATGATCAATCAGCTGCTGGAATCCCTGGGAAAGGCCGGGCTGACGGACTGGAAGGACGAGGCCCACGCCATCGTGACGATGATGATCCCCGTGACCTGGCAGTATGTGGGATTTTACTTCATCATCCTGATCACCGGATTGAACAACATTTCGGACGAACTGTACGAATCGGCGGCCATCGACGGAGCGACGGGGTGGCAGAGGGTCAGATACATTTCCCTGCCGCTTCTGCACAACGTGATCTGCACGGTATCGGTTCTGGCCGTGACGGGCGCGCTGAAGGTATTCGACCTGCCCTGGGTGATGTTCCCCAAAGGCATGCCCCTGGGCAAAACGTGGCTCACCGGAACCTATATGTATTACTATTGTTTCGATGCGGCGGATGTGGATTACAGCTCCGCGATCTCCGTGCTGATCGTGGTGCTGGGAGTCGTCCTGTCCAAAGTGGTGAACCGCATTTTCCGGGAAAAGGACATTTGAGGAGGCTGGGTATGAGGAGGAAAAAAGAAAAACTGACGGCGGGAATGTTCCTGATCTACGCGGCGCTGATCCTGTGGTCCCTGACCACCATCTATCCGCTGATCTGGATCCTGCAGAATTCCTTTAAGGACAGGAAACAGATCCTCTCCAATTCGTTCTCCCTGCCGCTGGGCGACATGTTCACCCTCGCCAACTATGAAAAGGCGCTGAACAAGTTCAATATCCTGACGGCGTACAGGAACAGCCTGGCGGTGTCCTGTTCGGTGTGCATCGCGGTGATCATCCTGGCGGGGCTGGCGGCCTACGCGCTGGTGAGATACCGGTTTCCAGGCTGCGGCCTGATTCAGAGCCTGGTGGTGGGGGCCATGATGTTTCCGGCGTTTTCCACCATCATTCCCGTATTCCGGATGGAACACGCCTGGGGGCTGGCCGGTACCAACGAGGTTCCCACGGCGCTGCTGGCGTGCATTCTGCCGCAGATCGCGGGCAACCTGGCCTTCGCCATCGTGGTTTTGTCCGGCTACATGAAAGGGCTTCCCGTCGAGCTGGAGGAGTCGGCATACATGGAAGGGGCCCGTGCGGGACAGATTTTTTTCAGGATCATCATGCCGCTGACGAAGCCCTCCTTTGCGACGGTGGGGATTTTCAGCTTTTTATGGAGCTATAACGATCTGTTTACCCAGTCCTTTTTCCTGCGTCTGCCCAAACAGAGGAGCATTACCTTTCTGCTGAATGAAATTTCCGGAAAGCAGGGAACGGACTACGGCCTCATGGCTGCTGCGGTATCCCTGATCGTCATCCCGCTCCTGCTGGTCTATGTCTGCCTTCAGAAATATATCATCAGGGGAATGACGGCCGGCGCCATCAAGGGCTGACCGGGCGGATTGTGATCCGTCCTTTTATCTGATAAAATGGAACGGTAGGGGAAACAGTCGTTTTTTATGTGCGGGGGCGAAGATGTATAAGGTAATGATTGTGGACGATGAGCCGGTGATCGTGAAGGGGCTGGCGCAGATCATCGATTGGGAACAGTGGGACTGCGAAGTGGTGGGCACGGCGGAGAGCGGCCAGGAGGGAATGCGGCTGATGGAAGAGCTGAATCCCGACATCCTCTTTTCCGATATCTGCATGCCCGGGCTGGACGGCCTCGCGATGATAGCCGCGATGCGCTCCCAGTACGAACGGATGCAGATCACGATTCTGACGGGATTCCGGGATTTCGATTATGCGCAGAGGGCGATCCGGCTGGGCGTGACGCGTTTTCTGCTCAAACCTTCCAAAATCGATGAAATTCAGGAAGCCATCGCCGCCATGACGGAAAAGCTGCGGGAGCTGGACGACAGAGAGGCACAAAAGCGCCGGGACGCGCCGGAAGAGGATTCCTGCGCGGGCAGCTTCATCGTGAAAAACGCCCTGGAATACATCGGGGAGCATTATCGGGAAAAGCTGAAGCTCTCCGACGTGGCGGAGAAAACGTACGTGAGCCAGTGGCATTTGAGCAAGCTGCTGAACCGCCATACCGGGCAGACTTTTTCCGAGATCTTAAACTGCGTCCGAATCGGGAAGGCGAAGGAACTTCTGAAGGATCCGTCGCTTCGCATCGGGGAAATCGCCGAGGAAACGGGATTTTCGGACACGGCCCATTTTTCCCGGGTATTTAAGAAGCAGACCGGGATATCGGCGAATGAATACCGGAACAGGAGCTGCTGATGCCGGGGCATATGTAAAATTTGATTTTGTGACCATTCTGTGCTAAACTCATCGTACAGGAGAAATTGGGACGTTTATGCCATATTGTAAGAAAGGACGGCTTTGAAATCGGAATCTTTACTGGCAAAAACGATCCGGGTTACAGAAAAACAGGCGAAATACGATGCACAGGTGAAAAAGCTTCTGGCGAACGAGGCGA